>NZ_JBIVYG010000011.1:0-193234 GCF_044769685.1 Agrobacterium sp. NPDC090283
CCAACAAGCAAGCAGCTCATCTTCCTGATTTATTTAGAACGAAAGACTTCGTCGCCAGCAGCGCCGCCGCCCTCGTTCAGTGAGCGGACTTATAAATCCATCCCCTCAATCAAGTCAACACACCCTCCGTCAAAAAACTGACATTTTTACTAACTTGCTGATTTTCTTAGATAGTTTCGGTTTTTTGCTTGTGGACGGCGCCAAATGCCTCCTCTCGCTGGCGGCTGGCCCTGCTTCGGGAAACATGCAATAGGAACGGACAGGAGTTTTAGTCAGATCGGGGCGTCCCACGTCCCCTATAAAGCCAAGAACTGGAGAGCCCGTGCGCATTCTTGATGAAGCCGTCATTCCCGAACTGCCGAATTATTACCGCGGCAAGGTGCGGGAAAATTATGACCTGCCCGACGGCAACCGCATCATCATATCCACCGATCGCCTGAGCGCCTTCGACCGTATCCTCACCTGCATCCCCTATAAGGGACAGGTATTGACCCAGACGGCGCGCTACTGGTTCGAACAGACAAAGGATATCTGCCCCAACCATGTGGTCAGCTATCCCGACCCGAATGTCGTCATAGGCAAGCGGCTGGATATATTGCCGGTCGAAGTGGTGGTTCGTGGTTACCTGGCCGGCACCACCGGCACATCGATCCTGACCCTTTACAAGAAGGGCGAGCGACAGATGTACGGCATGAGCCTGCCCGACGGGATGAAAGACAACCAGATTCTGCCCGAGCCGGTGATCACACCGACAAGCAAGGCCTTCGATGGCGGCCATGACGAGCCACTGACACCGGCGGAGATCGTGGAGAAAAAACTCCTGACGCAGGAGCAGTGGAACACGTTGTCCCGTTATGCGCTGGCACTGTTCAAGCGCGGGCAGGAAATTGCCGCAAAGCAGGGCCTCATTCTCGTCGACACGAAATATGAATTCGGGACGGATGAAAACGGTACGATCATCCTGGCCGACGAAATCCACACACCGGACAGCAGCCGTTACTGGATGGCCGACAGCTATGAGGAAAGCTTTCGCAACGGAACACGGCCGGCGAGCTTCGACAAGGATTTTGTGCGAGCCTGGGTTGCCGAACGCTGCGATCCCTATAAGGACGACGTTCCTGAAATTCCTGAGGATCTCGTTTTGCAGACCTCGAAGGTCTATATTGATGCTTACCAGCGCATCACCGGACAGAGCTTCGTTCCCGACGATAGCGGCGAGACGCCGCTTGCAAGAATACGCCGGAATCTGGAGCCGTTCTTCCCCGGAGTCTGACCGTGAGCAAAATGATTGAACAGGCGAGAAAGGGCGACAGGAAAAATGACCGTCCTGTCAGGCGCCGGCCTCGCCGTTCCGCCGAGGAAACCCGGCGGGACATTCTCGCCAAGGCCGAGGAGCTTTTCCGGGAGCGGGGTTTCAATGCGGTGGCGATTGCTGATATCGCCGCAGCACTTGGCATGTCGCCCGCCAATGTCTTCAAGAATTTCAGCTCCAAGAACGCGCTCGTCGACGCCATAGCCTTCGAGCAGATTTCCGTATTCGAGAGGAACATCCAGCCGCTGGACAAAGGCGAACCGCCGCTTTCGAGACTGCGCCATCTCGCCCGCACCCTGATGGAGCTGCATCATCGGGATCTCAACGACAATCCCTATATTTTCGAAATGATCCTGATGACGGCCAAGCAGGACATGAAGTGCGGCGACTATTATAAAGCCGTCATTGCCAACCTGCTGGCCGACATTATCCGCGACGGTATCGATGCGCGAATCTACGCGCCGGCCGACATTCCTCCTCTGGCGGAAACCGTGCTCCACGCGCTGACGAGTGTTATTCATCCCGTCCTCATTGCCCGGGAAGATATCGGCAATTTAGCAACACGTTGCGATCAACTCGTCGATTTAATCGACGCGGGATTGCGCAATCCGCTTGCTAAGTGACGATTCCCAATTTACGTCACCTTCTCGCAATTGCTTGCGAAGCGCAAAAGCCTGCGCTTCTATGCGCTTGGCGGTCCGGACAGAATGAGCGAATCGGGTCCCTACCAAGGCCTTCGCCTGTCGTGTCTGTCTCCGGACGCGCATCCGCCGAGCGACATTGCGCTTATAGTTGAATGCGATCGATACGCAGGGAAGAACAATGAGCCGACGTATTTTACCCCTATTCGCTTCTCTGTGCATGACCGCAATTCTGGCGGGCTGCAGCGATGGCGGCGAAAGCAGCCAGACCGCCCAGACCGCTGAGCGTCCGCCGTCGCCAGTCAGCATCATCCTGATGAAAACCAGCGAATACCCCCTGACCACTGTTCTTCCCGGCCGCGCCAGTGCGTTCCAGACGGCGGAAATCCGTCCGCGCGTCACCGGCATCATCCGCGAAATTCCCTTCAAGGAAGGCAGCGAGGTCAAGCAGGGTGATATTCTCTACCAGATCGAGGACAATACCTATCTGGCGGAAGTGGCCCAGGCCAAGGCAAACGTGGCGAAGGCCGAAGCAAGCATTCCGAGCGCCCAGGCGAACCTTGCCCGCTACGAGCGGCTGGTCAACAGCGGCGCGACCCAGATCGAATATGAAAACGCCAAGGTAACGCTGCTCCAGGCCGAAGCCGATGTGGCCCAGACCAAGGCCGCTCTGGAAACGGCTGAGATCAACCTCGATCTCACCAAGGTCCGAGCTCCCTTCGACGGCATCACCAGCGCCACCGCCTACAGCATCGGCAACGTGGTGACGGCGAACCAGACGACGGCTCTCACCACCCTGCGCCGTATCGACCCGATCTATATCGATCTGATGGAGTCCAGCATCAATCTTCTGCGTCTGAAAAAGGCGATCTCGTCCGGCCAGCTCGGCGGCGATACGAAGGAGACCGGTATTCACCTGACGCTGGAAGACAGCACGGAATACAAGCATGACGGCAAGATCGACATGTCGGACATGGCGGTGAGCGAAACCACCGGCACCTTCTCCATCCGCGCCCTCTTCGAAAACCCTGATGATCTTCTGCTTCCCGGCACCTATGTCCGCGCCACGCTGACCATCGGCAAGGAAAAAGGCTTCCGCATTCCGCAGCGCGCCGCAAGCCGCAACGCCAACGGCGAACTGACCGCAAAATTCGTGACGGCGGAAAACAAGGTGGAAACCCGCACCTTCCCGTCCAGCCAGCAGTCGGGCAACGCCTGGCTGGTGACGGAGAACGTCAAGGATGGCGACAAGCTCATCGTCGACGGTTTCCAGTGGATTGCCGACGGCGCGACGGTTGCGCCCGTTGAAGTGACCATCGACGATCGCGGTATCGTCGTTCTGCCGCAGCAAGCTCCGCCTGCCGCCGCCCCCTCGAAATAAGCATGAGCACGAAACCCTCGGTCGAAGCTCGTAAAAGGTAAGGCAGGACTGCCATGGCCCATTTCTTTATCAGGCGCCCCGTTTTTGCATGGGTTATCGCCATCGTCATCATGCTGGGCGGCGCATTGGCGATCGCGACGCTCTCCATCTCGCAATATCCCGATATTGCGCCGACGACGGTGCGTGTCAGCGCAACCTATAACGGCGCCAGCGCCGAAACCGTGGAAAAATCGGTGACGACCATCATCGAGGACGGCATGACCGGCCTTGACGACCTCACCTATATGACCTCGTCGTCTTCGACGGGCAGCGCCGAAGTGACGCTGACCTTCGGCAACAGCATTTTGCCTGATATCGCGCAGGTTCAGGTGCAGAACAAACTGCAGCTCGTCCAGTCGCAATTGCCCGATACCGTGCAGCAGCAGGGTATCCAGGTCAGCCGCTCCACATCGAGCATCCTGATGGTAGGCGCGCTGATCTCGACCGATGGCAAGCGCAATTCGGCCGATCTCGGCGATGTGTTCTCCTCGCGCGTCGAAGACCAGATCAAGCGCCTCGAAGGCGTGGGCAGCATCAATGTCTTCGGTTCCGAATATGCAATGCGCATCTGGCTGGATCCGTTCAAGCTCAACAAATACCAGCTGACCACGGCTGACGTGACCAGCGCCATCGAAAGCCAGAACACCCAGGTTTCGGTCGGTTCGCTCGGCGCCGTGCCTGCGGTAAAGGGCCAGCAGCTCAACGTGACGGTGACGGCGCAGAGCCAGCTCACCACCGTCGCAGATTTCGAATCCGTGATCCTGAAAGTCGAAAAGGACGGCGCGACCGTTCGCCTGAGCGATGTGGCCCGCATCGAGATCGGCCAGGAAACCTATGGCGGCGATTCCCGCTCCAATGGTCGTCCTTCCGCCGGTTTTGCGGTCAACCTCGCCACTGGCGCCAACGCGCTCGACACGGCAGCCCGTGTCAAATCGGCGCTTTCGGCCGTCGAAGGTTCGCTGCCCGAAGGCGTCTCGATCGAATACCCCTATGACACGACGCCTTTCGTGAAGCTGTCGATCGAAAAAGTGGTGCACACGCTGATCGAGGCGATCATCCTCGTCTTCGTCGTGCTCCTGGTGTTCCTGCAGAATCTCAGGGCCACCTTCATTCCGATGATCGCGGTTCCCGTCGTGCTTCTCGGCACCTTCGGTATTCTTGCGCTGACGGGATATTCGATCAACACTCTCACCATGTTCGCCATGGTTCTGGCCATCGGCCTCCTCGTCGACGACGCCATCGTGGTTGTTGAAAACGTCGAACGAATCATGTCGGAAGAGGGTCTGTCGCCGGTCGAGGCGACCGAAAAATCGATGGGCGAGATCACCGGTGCTATCATCGGCATCGCGCTCGTTCTCACCGCCGTGTTCATTCCGATGGCCTTCTTCGGTGGATCGACGGGCATTATCTACCGCCAGTTCTCGATCACCATCGTTTCGGCCATGCTGCTTTCGGCAGTGGTCGCCATCGTTCTGACGCCGGCGCTCTGCGCCACGATGCTGAAGCCGATCGACCATCACAAGAAGCAGCGCGGACCGGGCGCGTGGTTCAACCGCGGCTTCGGCAAGACGACGGACGGTTACGTTTCCTCCATCGGTTATCTGCTGAAACGGCCGCTGCGCGTGATGATCCTGTTCGCGATTGTCATCGGCGGCTGCGCCTGGTTCTTCAGCAAGCTGCCCAGCTCGTTCCTGCCGCAGGAAGACCAGGGCGTGCTGCTGACGATCATCCAGACGCCGACCGGTTCGAATATCGAGCGAACCAACGAGGTGGTGAAGCAGGTCGAAAACTACTTCCGTGAAAAGGAAGCCGCCAATGTCGAATCGGTTTTCGGCGTTCTCGGCTTCAGCTTCAGCGGTTCGGGCCAGAACAACGCCATCGTCTTCACCAAGCTCAAGGATTTCGCCGAGAGAACTGCCCCCGACCAACACGCCGGCGCCATCGTGCAGCGTGCGATGGGCACCTTCTTCGGTTTCCGCGATGCGCAGGTGTTTCCGCTTCTGCCGCCGGCCATTCAGGGCATGGGCACATCGAGCGGTTTCTCGATGTATCTTGTCGATAGCGGCCGCAACGGCACCGATGCTCTGACCGCCACATCCAAGGAGCTGATCGCGCTTGCCACCGGCAATCCGAAGATCAGCTCGCTTCGAAGCGACAGCCAGGACAATGAAACGCAGATGAAGATCATTCTCGATCAGGAAAAGATGGGAGCCATGGGGGTCGATCTCTCCTCCGTGAACCTCATGCTGTCGACGATCTTTGCCGGCCGGGATGTCAACGACTTCACGCTGAATGGCGAGCTCAAGCCCGTCTATGTTCAGGGCGATGCGCCTTACCGTATGCAGCCGGACGACCTCAAATTCTGGTATGCCCGCAATACCAGCGGCGAAATGGTGCCATTCTCTTCCTTCAGCGAAGTGAAGTGGATCAACGCCCCGCCGTCTCTCGCCCGCTTCAACGGCACGGGCGCGATCTCGCTCGAAGGGACCGCCGGCGCAGGCGTTGCATCCGGTGATGCGATGGACGAGATGGAACGGCTGACGGCAAGCCTGCCGGGTGGTTACACGGTGGCGTGGCAGGGCATTTCCTATCAGGAACGGCTTTCCGGCTCGCAGGCGCCGATGCTCTATGCGCTCTCGGTGCTAATCGTCTTCCTTTGCCTTGCCGCCCTCTATGAAAGCTGGTCGATCCCCTTCTCGGTCATCATGGCCGTGCCGGTGGGCGTCCTCGGCGCATTGACCGCGGCGCATTTCTTCGGTCAGTCGAACGACGTCTACTTCAAGGTGGGCCTTCTGACGACCATCGGCCTTGCGGCGAAAAACGCGATCCTGATCGTCGAATTCGCCAAGGAAAGGCAGGAGCATGGACTGAGCCTGATGGAAGCGACGCTGGAGGCGGCGAAGCTGCGCCTGCGTCCGATCATCATGACATCGCTCGCCTTCATCCTGGGTGTCGTGCCTCTCGCAATCGCAACCGGAGCGGGTTCTGCAGCGCAAAATGCAATCGGCATCGGGGTTCTGGGTGGTATGCTTTCTGCAACACTCCTCGGAATTTTCTTCGTTCCGTCCTTTTTCGTCATCATTCGTCGCCTTTCAAGGCGTTAACAAAACAAAAATGGGCTGTGCCAACCGTTAATACGCTGCTAGAAATGTTGCCGATTTGGCAAATGCACGTTTCTACGGCATATCGACCGCGCAGCCCGTTTGTCAGCAAGCCGCGCTCGGTAAGCCAACCAGAGAATTGGGAAAATTACATGCTGTCTATTCGCGCCACTCTTCCCCTGACAATGCTGCTGCTCTCAGGCTGTGTTGTCGGACCCGACCACAAGACGCCGGAAATCCAATTGCCGGGAAAGTTTGCGGAAGCCGGAAAAACCAGTAATGGCGACATCAGCAGCGTTGCGTGGTGGACGGCCTTTAACGATGGCCGCCTCAATGGCTACGTTTCCACCGGCCTGGCGCAGAACCTCACCGTGATGCAGGCGATCGAGCGCATCAATCAGGCGCAGGCCCAGGTGATCGTGGACGGCGCTGGCGGCCTGCCAAGCCTGACGGGCAGTGGCAGCCACACCACCAGCCAAACCAAGGGCAGCTACCGTGACGTTCCCGTCACCAACGTATCCTCCGGCGGCCTCAGCGTTTCCTGGTTCCTCGACCTCTTCGGTCGCTATCGCCGGGCAACCGAAAGCGCCAATGCATCGCTCGATGCGGCTTACTCCACGGTCGACGTCCAGCGCCTGACGCTGATTTCGTCCGTCGCCGCCGCCTATATCGACGTGCGCTATTATCAGGAACGTCTGGCGATTGCCCGCCAGAACCTGAGCTCCCGCCGCGAGACGCTTGACCTGACCAAGCTGCAGCTCGAAGCGGGCGCTGCTTCGCGCCTCGATGTCGTCCAGTCCGAAGGTCTGGTCAATTCGACCCTGTCGCAGATCCCTGGCCTCGAAACCAGCTTCCGCAAGGCTGCGCATCGCATCGCAACCCTGCTCGGCATGCCGGCCTCATCGCTCATTACCGAGTTGCAGAAGGGCGCACGCCAGCCTGTTGCGCGCGCAATTCCCCGCGCCGGCATCCCGGCCGACCTGATCCGCAACCGTCCGGACATCCGCGTCGCCGAGCGTAATCTCGCCGCTGCGGTCGCCACGATCGGTGTAACCGAGGCCCAACTGTATCCGAGCATCGAGCTTGGTGGCGCGATCACCCCGAGCTATAATTTCCTGAGCGGCGGCAGCAGGGGAACGGCCAATAGCTGGTCCTTCGGCCCGAGCCTCACTCTTCCGATCCTCGACGGTGGCCGACTCCGCGCCAATGTTGACATCGCTAACTCACAGGCACGCGAGCAATATCTCGTCTGGAAGGCGACCGTTCTCAATGCGGTGGAAGAAGTCGAGAACGCACTGGCCGCCATCAATCGCGACCAGCGTACCGTCGACGCATTGAGAAAGACCGTCGCCTCCTACCAGGAAGCACTGCAGCTCTCCACCGCCAGCTATCGTGATGGCGCATCGTCTCTGCTCGATGTTCTGGATGCTCAGCGCTCGGTCTCGGATGCGCAGGCAAACCTTGCCACGGCGATCCAAACGACCGCGCAGGACTTTGTGTCGCTGAACGTGGCGCTCGGCGGCGGCTATGCCGTTGGCCAGCCTACCCCGAAGAAGTCTGCCGGCCCGACCGTGGCCGCGGCAAAGGGCATGTAAGAACGGCCCACAAGGAAATTAAAAAAGCCCGCGTCTCGACGCGGGCTTTTTGCTGTTCAGGATACAAAAAAGCACCGGTCACCCGGTGCTTTTTTCGAGCCGGCAATCAGGCTCAGTTCTTGGCGCGCTCGACGTAGGAATTGTCTTCCGTCGCAATAACCACGCGGATGCCGGCATCGATATGCGGCGGCACCATGGTGCGGATGCCGTTGGAAAGAATAGCCGGCTTGTAGGACGAAGACGCCGTCTGGCCCTTGACGACCGGTTCGGTTTCCGTGATTTCCAGCGTGACATGACGCGGCAGTTCGACAGCAAGCGGATTGCCTTCATGAATGGAAAGAATGCAGGTCATGCCTTCCTGCAGATAGGCCTTCTGATCGCCCATCGTCTCAGTGTCGACCACGACCTGATCGTAGTTCTCGGGGTTCATGAAGTGGAAGCCTTCGCCATCTTCATAAAGGAACTGGAAGTTCAGGTCTTCGACGAAAGCGCGCTCGACCTGCTCGGTGGTGCGCCAGCGCTCGGAGACCTTCACGCCGTCAACGATGCGGCGCATGTCCACCTGCGTGACCGGCGTGCCCTTGCCGGGGTGAAAGTTCTGCGCGGTAAGAACGACGTAAAGCTTGCCGTCCACGTCGAGAACATTGCCCTTGCGGACGGATGAGGCGATAACCTTGACCATATGACTTCCTTGTAACTCGATGAAATGCGTCGTAAAGGACTGCGCGGCAGCACCGGCCCCGGCAGACGTTTTGTCTTTTTTCTGGGGCGCAACTACCTTAAATCCGCACGAATTGCCAGCCTTCTACAGCAATTCGCGGAAGAGTGCCTAGCGGTTTTCCGCCCGGAATAGCTTTAAATGACGCGGTAAGGCGTTTTGCGGGCCGTTTATCCGCAATTGAGCGCCGCAGAGAAGACGGAAAAGAACAGAGAATGCGCGCAAGCAACGAGACAATGTCGCCATGGTGGACGCCCGACGTCCATGCCGACCGCCGCGCGTTCCTCATTGGCCGCAATGCGATCCAGTCGGCTTTTCGCGGCCACTTTGCCAAAGCCGATTTTCTTGAGGTCGACACCGCGACGTTGCAGATTTCCCCCGGCAACGAGGCGCATCTGCATGCTTTCGCCACACAGGGCCTGACGCCGGCTGGCGACGCCGTGCCGCTTTATCTCCATACCTCACCTGAATTCGCCTGCAAGAAGCTGCTCGCTGCCGGTGAAAAACGCATCGCCTGTTTTGCCCATGTTTACAGAAACCGGGAACGAGGCCCCCTGCACCATCCGGAATTCACCATGCTGGAATGGTATAGGGCCGGTGAAACCTATGAGAGCCTGATGAAGGACAGCGCCAACCTTCTGGCGCTCGCGGCCGAAACCACAAAGACGAAAAATTTCACCTATCACGGCCGCAGCGTCGATCCTTTCCTCGAACCGGAGCGGGTAAGCGTCGCCGAAGCCTTCGAGCGCTATGCGGGCATAGACCTGCTGGCCACCATCAGCCGAAACGGCGAAACCGACGCCCGCCATCTTGCGGCGAACCTCACCAATGCCGGCATTCGCGTGGCCGATGACGATACCTGGGCGGATATGTTCAGCCGCGTCATCGTGGAGCGGGTGGAGCCGGAACTGGGTTTCGGCAGGGCAACAATTCTCGATGAATATCCGACCTGTGAAGCGGCCCTCGCCCGCAAATCCCCCGGGGATGCGCGGGTGGCGGAGCGTTTCGAGCTCTATGCCTGCGGCGTTGAACTTGCCAATGCCTTCGGGGAACTGACCGACGCCGCCGAGCAGAGGCGTCGTTTCGAAATGGAAATGGCCGAGAAGCAGCGTGTTTACGGCGAGACCTATCCGCTGGACGAGGATTTTCTGGCCGCATTGGCAATCATGCCGCCGGCAAGCGGCATAGCACTCGGTTTCGACCGGCTGGTGATGCTGGCGACCGGCGCGCCCCGTATCGATCTCGTCATGTGGGCTCCAGTGCCGGAATATGGACGATGACAAGGCTTGAGACCATCAAGACACCTGAAGCACTTGTCGAAGCTGGATTGATCGAGGCCGACACGCTCGACGGTCTGCGCGCGGTCACGGAGCGTTATGCGCTCGCCATCACGCCATCGATTGCCGGGCTGATCGACAGCCACGACCCGCAGGATCCCATTGCCCGGCAATTCGTACCGGATCCAGCCGAGCTTGTTCACCTTCCCGAAGAACGGGACGATCCCATCGGAGACGACGCGCACAGCCCCGTCCATGGCATCGTCCACCGTTATCCCGACCGGGTGCTTTTGAAGGCAGTGCATGTCTGCCCCGTCTATTGCCGTTTCTGTTTCCGCCGCGAAATGGTCGGACCGCAGGGCAACGGCATGATGAGCCCGGAGGAGCTGGACGCCGCATTCGACTACATAAAGGCCAATCCTGCCATATGGGAGGTCATCCTGACCGGTGGCGATCCGCTGGTGCTTTCCCCCAGGCGCCTGTCCGACCTGATGACGCGCCTGAAAGACATATCGCATGTGAAGATCGTCCGCTTCCATACCCGCGTGCCGGTGGTCGATCCCGACCGTATCGACGCGGCGCTGATCGATGCGCTGAAGGCCAGCGGTAAAACCACCTATGTGGCCCTGCACGCGAATCATTCCCGGGAGCTCGGCGAAGCCGCAAGGCAGGCTTCGGCGCGCCTCATCGATGCCGGCATAGCCATGGTCAGCCAGACGGTACTCTTGAAGGGCGTCAATGACGATCCGGCTGTTCTTGCCGCGTTGATGCGCGCCTTTGTCGAGACCCGTATCAAGCCCTATTACCTGCATCATGCCGATCTTGCGCCGGGCACCAGCCATTTCCGGCTGACGATAGAAGAGGGCCAGCGAATCGTTTCCGCTTTGCGGGGGCATGTCTCCGGCCTTTGCCAGCCGACCTATGTTCTCGACATCCCGGGCGGCCACGGCAAAGCTGCAATTGGCAGAAATGCGGCCGAAAAGACCCGCGATGGCTGCTATTCCGTTTCTGATTTCAACGGAAACGATCATATTTACCCACCGCCCACCACCGGCGACGATTAAAAAATACATAAAAAGCCCGCTACGCCGGGCTTTTCGAGACGGCCGCAGACGAAAACAAAAATTTCACATTTCCGCCCCTCTCCTGTCATCATAAAGAAAAATATTCTACCTATAACAATCAGCATTGATTTTAGTGCTGGTCTGGATTATCAGTGTGGAACTGGAGAACGAGTCTCCTGATTCCGGGCCAACACCAATACAGGGAGTGTGTCATGTCAAAACATATCAGCATCAACGCAATCCTTGGTCTTGAGTCCTGGAACGCTGGATTTAAATCCACGTGTTCCCGCTGCTGTCGAATGTGACTTAACGGTCTCAATTTCCTGAAAATCAGTTCGACAACATGCTGTGTGAAGTAGCCACAGCGGGAGTATATCTATGCAGAAGCAAGTTATTGAATTCGCTGGCGAGCCCGTCGGCATCGTCATCCCGGATAATGACCGGTTGAAGTTCATCGCGGTGAAGTTCCACGTTCACGACCTGGACGAACAGAAGTTCGACAGCGCCGACGACGTGCGGATTGCGATCCGCGATCTCGTGCGCAACCGGAATCTGGCCGCGGTCGCCTGATGCGGGAAAATTTTCGCCCGCTCATGGAACCGTCAAAACCAAAGCGCGCCCAATATCGGACCCCAAATCGCGGGCCGATGGCGCGCTTTTATTTTGCATGACAATTCGTCTGCTGCCATGGTCCAGCCCGTCCAGGGTGTATCAAGACACTCCGATCTGATGGGTTGAAAAGCCCGACAAAGCCCTCCCCCAAAGATATTCGTCTCAAATCAAGTTGAAATGACCCTTAACACCGAGATCCGATCATCGCCTTCACGGTGATGATATCGACCGGGTATGCAGGCTTATCCGCTTCAAAATGCAGTAAAGGTCAGCGTCGTCAGCGAGCGCACGATTCCCGGAATATTGACGATGTTCTGGTTGATGAACTTGCCGATATCTTCTTCCTGCGGCAGGTAGATTTTCAGCAGCAGATCATATTCACCGCTGGTGGAATAAAGCTCGGAAACCAGTTCCGTTTTATAGATGGCATCGGCGACATCATAGGTCTTGCCGGGCTCACATTGAAGCTGAACAAAAATGGGCTTCACGGACATCTCCCGTATTGGAACTTTCGGTGCATGGCTGCTCGTGCCAGGCGTCATGGCGCACTATTGGCTGAGCTGCGTCCGTCTTGCAAGACCGGTCACCGGTTTACGCCGAAAACTCCTCCGCCCTGCCGTTCGCCCCCATTGCAGCCTCGGAAACAATCCACCGGCGGAAACTCTCCAGCGGTGCATAACCGGCGCGATCCGGCATGCAGGCGAGATAATAGGCTTCCTCGCTCTCCACTTCCCCCGCAACAGCCGCGACCAGACGGCCGCTTCGCAACTCCTCCTCGATCATGAAAGAAGGAATGAGCGACGCCCCAACCCCTGCGCTCGCCGCCTCGGCAATCGTCGTGAACTGATCGAAAAGCATGCCGTGCACATTGTCGAAACCAACGTCGTGGCTGCGAAACCATTGCTCCCAGGCATCCGGCCGGGTTGTCATGTGCAGCAACGGGACATGCAGCAGATCGTCCGGCTTTGAAAGTCCGTATTGCGCCTTGAATGACGGGCTGCATACCGGAATGACCTTTTCATGCATCAGGAAAACCAGCTCGGTGCCCGGCCAATGCGGCAATCCGAAATGGATCGCCGCATCGACGGTATCGGTGCGGAAATCGAACAGCGATGATCGCGTCAGAAGATTGACCGAAACGCCCGGGTGCCTGGCGATGAAATCGGGAAGACGCGGCACCAGCCAACGCGTGCCGAAGCTCGGCAGAACACCGAGATTGAGCGTGCCGCCATCCGGATTGGCGCGCAGATTAAGCGAGGCCGTCGATATGCGCCGCAGGGCTTCGCGAATTTCCCGCGCATACCCCTCCCCCGCCCTTGTCAGCCGGATCGTCTGCCGCTCGCGCAGGAACAGCGCCACGCCAAGCTGCTCTTCAAGCGCCAGGATTTGACGGCTGACCGCACCCTGCGTTAGCCCTAGTTCCCGCGCCGCGGCGGTGACGCTGCCCGTCCGAGAAGCGGCTTCGAAGGCCGCCAGCAGCGAAAGTGACGGCAGAAAACGGCGTGGCGGCAGGACCATATTCCCTCCTGGAATGAACTCTTGACGATATGTCGATATTCAACAGGCAGGACCGCTTGTAAAGTCTTATAAACAAGGGCTTGCTACTCATACTAAGAACAAATGAACTAGCCCGGAACATGGTGGAACGATGTATAATGACCCCCGCTCGCACGGCCTTTGGGAAAAGACCGCGCCGCAGCCGCCCTTAACGCCGGCCTTGCAGGGCGCAACAATTGCAGATGTCGTCGTCGTCGGAGGTGGCTTCACCGGCCAATCCGCCGCCCTTCATCTTGCCGAACGCGGTGTGGATGTCGTTCTTCTCGAAGCAAGGGAAATCGGTTTCGGCGGCGCAGGCCGTAACGTCGGTCTCATCAATGGCGGCATGTGGGTCATGCCGAAAGAGCTGCCCGGCGTTCTGGGCGAGATTTACGGCGAACGCCTTCTCCACCTTCTGGGCAATGCCCCGCTTCTCGTGCGCGAACTGGTGGAAAAACACACAATTCCCTGTGAGATCGAAAAAAACGGTACGCTCCATTGCGCCGTCGGTGAAAAGGGGCTCGCGGAAATCCGTGAGCGCTGCGACCAATGGGCAGCGAGGGGCGCACCGGTCCGCATCCTCGATGCCGAAGAGACAGCGAGACGCACCGGCAGCACGGGCTATTCCGGTGCGCTTCTGGATACACGCGCCGGCACGATACAGCCGCTCGCTTATGTTCGAGGCCTTGCTGCGGCCGCCCAGAAAGCGGGAGTGCGCCTGCACACCGAAAGCCCCGTGGTGGCAACCGAACGCAGCAACGGAAAATGGCTGGTGAAGACACAGCAAGGGTCTATAACCGCCAACTGGATCGTTGTGGCCACGGAAGCCTACAGCACCGGACCGTGGCAGATCGTTCGCGATGAACAGATCTACCTGCCCTATTTCAACTTCGCGACCAGACCGCTTGGCGACAACCTGCAAAAGAGCATCCTGCCCGGCCGTGAGGGCTGCTGGGATACGAAGGAAATCCTGTCATCCTTCCGCATGGACAAAGCGGGCCGGCTGGTTTTCGGCAGTGTCGGCGCGCTGCGCGGCACGGGGGCTGCCATACACCGCGCCTGGGCGAAGCGCTCGCTGAAGCGGCTCTTCCCACAGCTCGGAGATACGGAATTCGAATGTGAATGGTACGGCCAGATCGGCATGACCGACAATGCCGTGCCGCGCTTTCACAAATTCGCTGAGAACGTCGTCGGTTTTTCTGGCTATAACGGCCGCGGCATCGCACCGGGCACAGCCTTTGGCAAGGTGATTGCACAGCATATTCTGGGCGAGATCGCCGAGGCAGAAATGCCCCTGCCTTTGACCGAGCCGAAAGCGCAGGCTTTCCGGGCGGTGAAGGAAGCCTATTACGCGGCAGGCGCACAGATCGCCCATCTTGCTGGCGAGCGTTTTTGATCGGACACAGAGCCGCTTCAAGGGAAACCATGTCATCCTGGGTTTGCCGCAAGGGTCTAATCACGTGCAACAAAATGGAGACGTTGCAGATGCTCGGGACAAGCCCGAGCATGGCGAGGAGAGCTTTTCGAGCTTAACCACCCTTCTGACATAGACACCCGTAGCAGTCTCTTTTCCCCACCATATCGATATATCCTTGAAAATATAATGATTGCCCTATAGGCCTATCGATATATTCACCAGAATATCTCGAACCGGGGGTAACAGACCATGAGACTTTTGCGTCGCAGCTTCTTCAAAACCATTGCCGCAGCCACATCCTTCTGGATGGCGGCCTCCTTTGCGGTCGTTCCGGCCCATGCCGCCGAAAAGGTCACGGTGTTTGCCGCAGCGAGCATGAAAAACGCGCTCGACGCCCTCAACACCGAATGGGCGAAGGAAAGCGGCAATGAGGCGACCGTTTCTTATGCCGCAAGCTCGGCGCTGGCCAAGCAGATCGAGCAGGGCGCGCCGGCGGATATCTTCATTTCCGCCGACCTTGCATGGATGGACTATATCGCCGAAAAGAAGCTGATCAACGCTGACAGCCGTTCCAATCTTCTCGGTAACCGCATCGTTCTCGTCGCTCCCGCAGATAAGGCGAAGCCGGTCGATATCAAGCAGGGCTTCGATCTTGCCGCTCTGGTGGGTGATGGCCGTCTGGCCATGGGCGCGGTCGATTCCGTTCCCGCCGGCAAATATGGCAAGGCCGCTCTGGAAAAGCTCGGCGCCTGGTCTTCGGTTGAAAAGAAGGTCGCCGGCGCGGAAAGCGTGCGTGCCGCCCTGCTGCTCGTCTCGCGCGGCGAAGCACCCTATGGCATCGTCTACCAGACCGACGCCGCCGCCGATCCGGGCGTAAAGATCGTCGGCACCTTCCCGGAAGACAGCCACCCGCCGATCATCTACCCGGTCGCCATTCTCTCGGAAGCAAAGTCGCCGGCAGCAAAAGCCTATCTGGATTTCCTGAAGTCGGCCAAGGCAACGCCCTTCTTCGAAAAGCAAGGCTTTACCGTTTTGAAATAAGCTTGTCTCAGGCCCGCTCCCGGGCGGGCCATGAAACATGACGACTACAGGATATGGCATTGCATTGGTGGACACTCAGCGCTGAAGAATGGACGGCGATCAGGCTCAGCCTTTGGGTGTCCTCCATCGCCATGCTGGCCAGCCTGCCTTTCGGCATTGCGGTTGCCGTGGCGCTGGCGCGCGGCCGCTTCTGGGGCAAGTCGCTGCTCAATGGCATTGTCCACCTGCCGCTCATTCTGCCGCCCGTCGTCACCGGCTTTCTGCTGCTCGTCCTCTTCGGCCGCAGGGGCGCTATCGGGCAATTTCTCGATAGCTGGTTCGGCATCGTCTTTTCCTTCCGCTGGACGGGAGCGGCGCTTGCCTGCGCGGTGATGGCCTTTCCGCTGATGGTGCGTTCCATTCGCCTTTCCATAGAAGCCGTGGACCGCAAGCTGGAAGAGGCGGCGGGAACATTGGGCGCAAGCCCCTTCTGGGTGTTCCTCACCGTCACGCTTCCCCTGACATTGCCCGGCATTATCGCCGGCATGATCCTGGCCTTCGCGAAAGCCATGGGCGAATTCGGCGCAACCATCACCTTCGTGTCCAATATTCCCGGCGAGACCCAGACTTTGTCCGCCGCCATCTATACCTTCACCCAGGTTCCGGGCGGCGATGCCGGCGCATTGCGCCTGACCATCGTTTCCGTCGTGATTTCCATGCTCGCCTTGCTCGTCTCGGAGTTTCTGGCCCGCATCGTCGGCAAACGGGTGAGCATGGAATGACGCTCTCGGTCACCACCCGCCACCGCCTCGATTCCTTCGAACTCGATGCGTCATTCACCTCCGAAGGCGGCGTCACCGCGCTATTCGGACGCTCCGGTTCCGGCAAGACCTCGATGATCCGCATCATGGCAGGCCTGCTGCGGCCGGATGAAGGACAGGTTTTGCTGGATGGCGAAGTTCTGGCCGATAGCGGAACAAGGCTGTTCCTGCCGGCGCACAAGCGCCGCTTCGGCTACGTCTTTCAGGAGGCCCGGCTCTTCCCGCATCTCAGCGTGGCGCAGAACCTGCGTTACGGCAGATGGTTCGCCGTGGACAAAACCGGGAACGCGAATGAAGACCGCATCGTCGACATGCTCGGCATCGGCCATCTCTTGCAGCGCCGGCCGGACAAGCTTTCCGGCGGCGAAAAACAGCGTGTCGCCATCGGCCGCGCGCTCCTCTCATCACCGAGGCTGCTGCTGATGGACGAACCGCTCGCCTCGCTCGACGAGGAGCGAAAAGCCGAGATCATTCCCTATCTCGAACGGCTGCGCGACGAGACGAAAATCCCCGTTGTCTATGTCAGCCATTCCATTCAGGAGGTCGCCCGCCTTGCCGACCGCATCGTGGTGATGAAGGACGGCAAGGTGGAAGCGCAGGGAAAAGCGGCCGAGGTGCTGTCCAGACCGGATTTCAGCGCGCATCTCGAACGGCGCGAAGCGGGCAGCATTCTTTCCGGACACATTGAAAGCTTTGATGAGCGGCACGGGCTTGCCACGGTAAGGCTAAAGACCCTGTCGCTCCATGTTCCGGCAAAAAGGGGAACAGCCGGCAGCCCGGCGCGGGTGCTCATACCGGCGCGCGATGTGATGCTGGCAACCGTAAAGCCCGAAGGCTTGAGCGCGCTCAACATTCTTGAGGGACAGGTCGCGACTGTTTCGGCCAGCGAAGACGGCATGGTCACGGTTCAGGTGGATTGTGGCGGCGACATCATCCAGTCGCGCATCACCGATCTGTCACGCGAGAGGCTGCAGCTGGAACCCGGAAAACCGGTGCATGCCATCATAAAGTCGGCGGCTCTCGATCCCTATTGAGAGCCGCATCGGGATTGCGGTTGGTCTCCAGCCAGTCGATATCCGCGCGCAAGGCCTCATTCATCCGCTTTTCCATGCCGCGATAACGCTCCAGCACCTCAGTGCCGAAAGCGGTCAGCGCCGCACCGCCGCCCTGTTTGCCGCCGCGCTGCGATTCAATGACCGGTTGCCTGAACATATGGTTCAGCGCATCCACCAGCAGCCATGCACGGCGATAGGACATGTCCATCGCCCGCCCGGCGGCGGAGATGGAGCCGGTCTCGACAATCAGCTCCATCAATTCGATCTTGCCATGACCGAGACGTTCTCCGGGCGGAAAGTCGATACGAAGAACGGGCTTCAGTGGCAAACAGGCGTCACTCATCGTTCAAAGCCCCGTCCATGAAGATCGCGATAGGCCTTTTGCGCTCCATCCACCGGCAAGGCCGTTGCCTCATAGACGCCACGCGCCACCGCCCGCGCCATGACAATGGTGGCCAGATGGCAAAGCTCGGCAAAATGAATGCCGCTTTCAAGCGGCTTCTCGCCGGTCGCGGCCGCAAACATGGTGTCGCCGTCACTCGGCAGATGCGCCGGTAGAACGGCGCGCGCCAGCCCGTCATGCGCCATGATGGAAAGCGATGCGCCTGCGCCTTGGTGAGCGCGGCATCCGTCACCACCGCACCGATGGTCGTTGCCGTGAGATTGACGCCCTTGAGGCGCAGCGCGGTATGATCCGGCTCGAAACGATCGGGAAAACCGCAATCGCCGTATTCACCCTGCACCTCAAACGGCGCGGACCAGAAATGGCGACTCGTTCCAACCGTTGCCGAGCCGAGCGCATTGACGGCAACGATGGCCGCCACTTTGTACCCGCCGGAACTGACGGCGCTGGCCGAACCGAGCCCGCCCTTGAAGGTGGCGGTCGTCGCACCCGTTCCGGCCCCGACCGTTCCAAGCGCGAAGGGCGCCGCACGCGCCGCCTTGAATGCCGCATATCCCATCTCGCGATAGGGCGAATGCAAACCCCAATCCTTGCCGCCGCCATTCAGCAGATCCATCAGGATCGCCTGCGGCACGATGGGAACACGGGTGGAGCCCACCTGCAGACCACGCCCGATTTCGCGCAGCCCGGCCTGAACGCCGCCAGCCGCATCCAGCCCGAAGGCAGAACCGCCTGACAGCACGAAGGCATCCACCGTTTCCACCGTCATCGCAGGGTCGAGCAGCCCGGTATCACGCCCGCCCGGTGCGCCGCCCAAAACAGAGCCGGAGGCAATGGCGGGCTTTTCGAAAACAATCGCCGTAACACCGGAGCCAAGGGCGAGATCGGTAACATTGCCGACCGAAACGCCGTCAATATCCGTCAGAAGATTGGTGAGTGCCGCCATGCCGCTTCCCCTTTTTTCCGGTATCCCGCCACCATCAGGCACTGTCAACGCAAAACGTGACGGGCCTGATGTCGACGACAAGCCGTAATCAGGAAAAAACGGCGGTTCCGATCACGGGCGTCGAGGGAACGGCCATGTCCCTCGGTTCCAGCGGCCCGGAGAGATATGCCTGGTGGCCAGCCTCTATGGCCCGGGCAAAGGCCTCCGCCATGCCGACCGGGTCTCCCGCGCCCGCCACCGCCGTGTTGAGCAGAACAGCATCGTATCCGAGTTCCATCACCGTGACCGCATGCGACGGGCGGCCGATACCGGCGTCGACAATCAAGGGCGCATCCGGAAAACGCGCCCGCATGGATTTCAGCGCCGTCAGATTGAGCGGTCCCATGGCGCTGCCGATCGGCGCGCACCAGGGCATTAATACCCTGCAACCCGCCTCCAGCAGCTTTTCGGCGACGACCAGATCGTCGGTCGTATAGGGAAAGACTTCGAAACCATCGTCACAGAGAATTTTCGCCGCTTCGACAAGTGCGAAGACGTCAGGCTGCAACGTGTCATGGTGGCCGATGACCTCCAGCTTGATCCAGTCGGTGCGGAACACCTCACGGGCCATCTTTGCCGTCAGCACCGCTTCCTTGACCGTGTGGCAACCGGCGGTATTGGGCAGAATGTGGCGATCCAGCTCGCGGATCAGTTCGAAAAACTGACCGCCTTTCTTGCCGCCCGCCGTTTCCCGGCGCAGCGAAATCGTCAGAATATCCGTGTTGCTCGCCCGCACCGCATCGGCAAGCACGGCGGGAGATGGATAGCGCGCCGTGCCGAGGAGAAGACGGGACGAGACCTCACGGCCATAAAGCGTCAGCATGGTTTCAGCCTCCCTGCATCGGCGAAAGGATTTCGATACGGTCGAAAGCCTTCAGCTTATAATCGGCACGCTCTTCCGAATGCACCAGATCGCCGTTTACCGCCGTCGCCAGCCACTCACCCTCGTATTCGAGGCTGGCGAGCAGGCCGGCCAGCGTCTCGGCGGCGAGATCAAGCTCGTCGCCATTCACCAGAAGTTTCATGATCCTTTTCCTTTTTAGAGAGTGTTTGGCAGACGATTTCAGCCGCCTGCCGCGCCATCGCCGGCGAGAGCAGAAAGCCGTGCCGGTGCGCGCCGTTGATGAAAATGGTCCTGCCATCCTGCGTGACATCAGGCAGATTATCCGGATAGGCTGGGCGCACGCCGGTGCCCGTCTCGATGACTTCCGCTTCCGCAAAGGCCGGATGCACGGCATAGGCGGCATTCAGGAATTCCATCATCGAGCGGGCGGAAATGGCGCCCGCATCCTCGGTTTCGATCATCGTTGCGCCCACCATGAAACGACCGGGCTCGCGCGGCACGATGTAAAGCGGAATGCGCGGATGCAGCAGCCGGACGGGACGAGAAAGAGAAACCTCCCGCGTGCCGAGATAGAGCATCTCCCCCCGCACACCGCGAAGGCTGGAAATCGTTCCCACCGCCGCAGGCCCGGTGCAATCCACGACCCGGTCGAACGGCTGTTCGTCCAGCGGAGTACCCATGTGGAACCGCACACCCATGAGGCAAAGCCGCTCATATAGCGATTGCAGCGCGAGGCGCGGATCGAGATGCCCTTCGTCGGGGAAATAAAGTCCGGACCTGAAGCGGCCGGCAAGATCGGGCTCCAGACCGGCGATTTCGCCCTCATCCATCCAGCGATAACCGCTGGTCCGCGAGGCGAAACGGGATAGCTCCGCCTTGTCACGGGCGGGTGCGACGACCAGCGTGCCATTGCGGACCACAAGGCCGGGGACCGCTGTATCCCACCAGTCGAGCGCCGCCTGGCCGAGCGTCAGAACCGCCGCTTCCGCATTTTCGCGCTCGCACCAGGGCGCCAGCATGCCGCCCGCATACCAGGATGCGCCGCGAGAGGGTTCGGCATTGCGCTCGCAAACCTCGACGCTAATGCCGTTCCGCGCCAGTTCGAAGGCCGCCGTCAAGCCGGCGACCCCCGTTCCCTTGATGAGAACACGCATGTTATTCGGCACTCGCGGGCGTCGAAAGCGGCATGTAAAGCTCGCCGCCTTCCTTGAAGCGTGCGGCCATGGCCTCCAGCCCCTCCTTCTGCGCCTCGGCGCGGATATCGTGGGAAATCCGCATCGAGCAGAATTTCGGCCCGCACATGGAGCAGAAATGCGCGACCTTGTGCGCCTCCTTCGGCAGGGTCTCGTCATGGAAGGACCGCGCCGTATCCGGGTCCAGCGACAGGTTGAACTGGTCTTCCCAGCGGAACTCGAACCTTGCGCGTGACAGCGCATCGTCCCGCACCTGCGCAGCCGGATGGCCCTTGGCAAGATCGGCGGCATGCGCGGCGATCTTGTAGGTGATAACGCCGACCTTCACGTCGTTACGATCCGGCAGGCCAAGATGTTCCTTCGGCGTGACGTAGCAGAGCATGGCCGTGCCGAACCAGCCGATCATCGCCGCCCCGATGCCTGAGGTGATATGGTCGTAACCGGGCGCGATATCTGTCGTGAGCGGCCCAAGCGTGTAGAAGGGCGCCTCGCCGCAGGTCTTCAGCTGCTTGTCCATATTCTCCTTGATCTTGTGCATCGGCACATGGCCGGGGCCTTCGATCATCACCTGGCAATCCCTAGCCCAGGCGATCTGCGTCAACTCGCCGAGCGTCTCCAGCTCCGCGAACTGCGCGGCGTCATTGGCGTCGGCAATCGAACCGGGCCGCAGGCCGTCACCCAGCGAGAAGGAGACATCGTAAGCGCGGCAGATATCGCAAATCTCCTCGAAATGCTCATAGAGGAAACTTTCCTTGTGGTGATGCAGACACCACTTGGCCATGATCGACCCGCCGCGCGAGACGATGCCGGTGACGCGGTTGACGGTGAGCGGAATATAATGCAGCCGCACACCGGCATGAATGGTGAAATAGTCGACGCCCTGCTCCGCCTGCTCGATCAGCGTATCACGAAACACGTCCCAGTTGAGGTCCTCGGCAATGCCGTTGACCTTCTCCAGCGCCTGATAAAGCGGCACCGTGCCGATCGGCACCGGCGAATTGCGGATGATCCATTCGCGGATATTGTGGATGTTGCGCCCGGTCGAGAGGTCCATGACGGTATCGGCACCCCAGCGGATCGCCCAGACCATCTTCTCCACCTCTTCCGCCATGGAGGAGGTGACGGCGGAATTGCCGATATTGGCGTTGATCTTCACCAGGAAATTGCGGCCAATGATCATCGGCTCAAGTTCCGGGTGGTTGATGTTGGCGGGAATGATGGCACGGCCGGCCGCCACTTCCTGACGCACGAATTCCGCCGTGACATAATCAGGGATATGCGCACCGAAACTCTCGCCGTCACGCGCAAGCTTTTCCTTCGCAGCCTCGCGTCCGAGATTTTCGCGGATGGCGATGAATTCCATTTCCGGCGTGATGATACCGGCCCGCGCATAGGCAAGCTGCGTCACCGCCTTGCCCGCCGTCGCTTTAAGCGGCTGGTGGCGCACGCCAAATTCCGGCGTCAGCCGCTCGCCGGTGGCAAAGCCGTTATCCTCCGGTTTGACGTGCCGGCCCTCATAAGCCTCGACATCGCCGCGCGCCACGACCCAGTCGTGACGCAGTCGCGGCAGACCCTTTTCAATCAGAACGGGATGGGTCGGATCGGTATAGGGGCCGGAGGAATCATAGACCGTTACCGGCGGTTCACCCGCCGTCGGGTGCACCGCGATCTCGCGCATCGGCACGCGAATATGCGGATGAAGGATTCCCGGTTTATGGATTTTCGTGGAGGCGGCATGCGGTCCGGTGGTAACCGACAGCGGGATAGTCTTGGCAGCGATATTCATCTTGAGGCTCCAAAGTTTGACTGTGGAGACCCAGTTCGAGCCGGAATGATGGAAAATACCGAAGTGCCGACAGCGTATTGCACACGCCAGCCGACATCAGGTCTTTGCACCGTCCCTACGCCAGTATGAACTGGATCAGGTTCAACGGGTCACTGCGCATGAAAGCAGAATCTCAGCCCCTTGACGGGACACCCCTGGTGAATGGCCACAGCAAAAGACACCGCCCGGCTTTTGTCAAGGCCGCCGATCAACGCTTGGCAAAGGTGCGGGAATGGCGCATGCTGCCGTTAGTTGTAATTAACCTAACGGTTTAGGTGAATATTATCGTTTGCGGCATAACGATAAGCACAAACCTTCCTAGTGTTGATTTCATTGGAGATACGTCGGAATGAATGCGACTATTCGTGAAATACTGGCAAAATTCGGCCAGCTTCCCACCCCTGTCGATACGATTGCAGATGAAGCCGATCTTTATGCAGCGGGCCTTTCTTCCTTTGCGTCGGTGCAATTGATGCTGGGTATTGAAGAAGCTTTCGATATCGAATTCCCGGACAATCTGCTGAACCGCAAGTCCTTTGCGAGCATCAGGGCGATTGAAGACACCGTTAAGCTCATTCTGGATGGTAAAGAGGCAGCCTGATGAACGTGACCGTGGCGCCGCAGGATGAAACGCTGTCCGCGCGCGCGGGCCGTGTCGCGATCATTGCCGCAAAGCATGCGGATGAGGTGGATGTCACCGGCCGCTTCCCGCAGGAAGCCGTCGATGCCTTGCGGCAGGAACGTCTGCTCGGCATTCAGGTGCCCTCCTCGCTCGGCGGCGAAGGCGCCTCCGTTCAGGAGATCGCCGATATCTGCGCCCGGCTCGGCCAGGCCTGTTCAGCGACCGCGATGATTTTCGCCATGCACCACATCAAGCTGTCCAGCCTGGTGGAACATGGCGTTGAGAGCAGCTGGCATCCGGGCTTCATGCGCCGCGTTGCCGGCGAACAGTTGCTCCTCGGCTCCGCCACCACCGAGGGCGGCATTGGCGGCAATCTGCGCAACTCCATCTGCGCGATCGAAGTCGAAGGCGATAACTGCCGGCTGGAAAAGGATGCCACCGTCATTTCCTACGGCAGCAATGCCGATGCGATACTCATCACCTCGCGCGCCCACAAGGATGCCGCGCCCGCCGATCAGGTGATGACCGTATTCCTGAAAAACCAGTATACGCTCGAAAAGACCCATGTCTGGGATACGCTCGGCATGCGTGGCACCTGTTCGGACGGCTTCCTGTTCCGCGGCGAAGCGCCGGCGGCACAGATTTTCCCGAAACCTTTCGCGGAAATCGCCGCGCAATCCATGCTTGCAAGCTCGCATCTCCTGTGGAGCGCCGTCTGGTATGGCATCGCCTCCGACGCGGTGCTGCGCGCGCAATCCTTCGTCAGAGCCGCGGCCCGCAAATCGCCCGGCACCGCCCCTCCGGGCGCGATCCGTCTTGCCGAGGTTTCCACCAAGCTGCAGGTGGTCAAATCCAACATCATCGCCGGCATCAAGGCTTACGAGGACACCAAGAGCGATCCGGAAAAACTGATGTCCATGGCCTTTGCCGTTGCCATGAACAATGTGAAGATCTGCTCTTCGGAAACCATTCTCGAGATCATCGACCACGCCATGCTGGTCTGCGGCATCATGGGTTACAAGAACGGCACGCCCTATAGCCTCGGCCGGCACCTGCGCGACGCGCATTCCGCCCGGCTGATGATTTCCAACGACCGCATTCTCGGCAATTCCGCCAATCTCCTGCTGGTTCACAGGCAGGACACCAGCCTCTTGGGATAAGACCATGGACATGCAAACATCGTTTCTCGATCGACTGTTCGAAGAAGGCCTGCTGATTGAAACGGGTGTGGACGGTCTTTATGGACGCAGCGGCCAGTTCGAGGATGTGATTGCCGCATTCGAGCGGCTGATCGACCGCACCGGTGGCGCCGATGGCGCCGAAGCGATCCGCTTTCCACCCGGCATCAACCGCGCCTATTTCGAAAAGAGCGGTTACATGAAGAGCTTCCCGCAGCTCGCCGGCACGGTCCATTCCTTCTGCGGCTGCGAACTCGACCATGTCAGCCTGCTGAAGACCATGGATGAGGGCGGCGACTGGACGAAGGACCAGAAAGCCACCGACATCGTGCTGACGCCGGCGGCCTGCTATCCGCTTTATCCGACGATTGCCAAGCGTGGCGCCTTGCCTGCCGGCGGCGGTCTCTATGACATCCAGTCCTATTGCTTCCGCCATGAGCCTTCCAAGGATCCGGCCCGCCAGCAGCTTTTCCGCATGCGCGAATATGTCTGCATGGGCACCGAGTCCGACGTCACCGAATTCCGCCAGACCTGGATGGATCGCGGCGTCGAGATGATGAAGGCAGTCGGGCTCGACGTCACCATCGATATCGCCAATGATCCCTTCTTCGGCCGCGCCGGCAAGATGCTGGCCAACAACCAGCGCGACCAGAACCTGAAATTCGAGCTCTTGATCCCGGTCACGTCAGCGACCAGCCCGACGGCCTGCATGAGCTTCAATTACCATCAGGATGCCTTTGGCCAGAAATGGGGCCTCAATCTTGCAAATGGCGATGTCGCCCACACCGCCTGCGTCGGTTTTGGCCTCGAGCGCATCGCACTCGCACTGTTTGCCCATCACGGTCTCGACGTGAAAAAATGGCCTGCAAAGGTCGTGGAAACCCTCTGGGGCTGATTATCCATGCGGCAGATTTTTCCGGGTCTCGATCCCCAAAACTATGTGCAGCATCCGCTTCATTCCTCTGAAAGAATGTGGCCGGAGACCAATTGCTACATCGATTTGTGGATCGAGGTACTAGCCTCGAAAGGACTGCCGCCGGAAGCCATGTTCGGTTTCACGCTCACGCAGGATTTCGAAGGCGACCAGTTCACCTTCTTCAAGGTGCCGCTGGAAGACCTCGAAGCGCTTTATGGCGTTCGCGCCACCGAACTTGCGATCTTCGATAAGGTGGAAAACCATATCGAGGCACAGCTTGAGCGCGGCCGCATCTGCCTGATCGAGATGGACAGCTTCTATATGCCCGACACCCATGGGGTGGGATACCGGAAGGAACACGGCAAGACCACCATCGCCATCAACCGGCTCGATCTCGAAAAGCGGGAACTCGATTATTTCCACAATGCCGGCTTCTTCCATCTCTCCGGCGAGGATTTCGACGGGCTGTTCCAGCATCACCTGGCCGAGACCGACCCGCCTTTCCTGCCCTATACGGAATTTGCAAAATTCGCGGACGGCAATTCCTCGCCCGCACATATTCGCAAGACGGCCGAACGGCTGCTGAGATTTCATTTTTCGCGGCGACCTTCCGCCAACCCGGTCCGTGCTTTTGCCAGCGTTTTTCCGGCGCAGGTGGAAAAGGTCGCCGACAGGCCCTTTGGCTTCTTCCACAAATATGCCTTCAACACGCTGCGCCAGCTCGGCGCCAATTTCGAACTGGCGGCAAGCCATTTCGAATGGCTGGACGCGGACGGTTTCTCTGAAGCGAGAGACCAGGCGCTCAGGATTTCCGAGGTTGCCAAAACCGTTCAGTTCCAGCTCGCCCGCGCCGTCACCCGCCGCAAATTTGAAGCGCTGGCCACCGTGCTCAATCCAGCAGCGGATGCGTGGGACGGCGTGATGAAAGCGCTTGCGGCTAAACTCACCGATGCCAGCGAGGCCGCGTGAGGATCTATCTTCCCGGCGAAAGCGAGGAATTGCTGAGTGAAGGCTGGACGCTGACGCTGACGCCCGCCGATGCCTGTGAGACGCCATCCGATATTCCGGCATCGCTCGAAAGCTTCCACGTCTCCGTTCCCGGCACCGTGGCGCAGGCGCTGGAAACCGCCGGAAAATTCGACCGCCTTGCCCCGGCGCCCCTCAATGACAGGGATGCCTGGTACCGGCTGACGATGATTTCCGATGCCAGTGAGCGTGCCACCCTGCGCTTCGATGGTCTTTCCACCATTGCGGAAATCTTCTTCAACGGCGAGCTGATCGCCGCCAGCCAGAGCATGTTCGAAAGGCTGGAAGTGCCCGTCGAACTCACAGGCGCGGACGAGCTTTCGATCTGCTTCCGGGCGCTTGCGCCGAGACTTGAAAAAACCGGCCCCCGCGCCCGCTGGCGGCCGCAGATGATGAATACACAGGGGTTGCGGCTGATCCGCACCACCGCACTCGGCTATATGCCCGGCTGGTGCCCGGAAATCCACGCCGCCGGCCCATGGCGCCCCATCAGCCTGATAAGGCAGGACGGGGTTCTGTGCACGCTCCGATCTTCACTGGACGAGGCAGGGACGGGGACAGTCGGCATCGCACTGGAAACCAACCGGCCTGTAACGTCGGTACGGTTGAGCTGCGCGGGTTACAGCGCCGATCTTTCCAAGGTTGAGAATGGCAAGTTTTCCGGCGAACTCCGCATACCCGATGTCGAAACATGGTGGCCTCACACCCATGGCAGACCGGCGCTGCACGCCGTAGTTCTGGAACTGGACGGCTCGCAGCAGAGGCTGGGACGCACCGGTTTCCGCAGGGTTGAGATCGATCACGGCGACGACGGCAATGGTTTCGGCCTGAAGGTGAACGGCCAGCCCGTCTTTTGCCGCGGCGCGGTCTGGACGACGGCCGACATTGTGCGCTTGCCGGGAACGAGACCGGACTATGAGCCATGGCTGCGGAAAGCCGCGCAAGCCGGTATGAACATGATCCGCATCGGCGGCACCATGGCCTATGAGACGCCGGAATTCTTCGCGCTTTGCGATGAACTCGGCATTCTGGTGTGGCAGGACGCCATGCTCGCCAATTTCGATTACCCGGCAAAGGATGAGAGCCTGCGCCAGCATATCGTCACGGAAATCTCGCAGTTCCTTGAGGCCACCGAGCTTTCTCCGTCGCTCGCCGTTTTCTGCGGCGGCAGTGAAATGTACCAGCAGGGTGCGATGCTCGGCCTGCCGGAACAGATATGGAAGGGAACGCTCACCGAGGCAGTCCTGCCGGAACTCGTCGCCGAGAAGCGGCCGGATGCAGCCTATGTCGCCAATTCTCCTTCAGGCGGCGCATTACCGTTCTTTCCCAATGCCGGGGTCGGCCATTATTACGGCGTGGGTGCCTATTGCCGCCCGCTGGAAGATGCGCGTCGCGCCGATCTGCGCTTTGCCGCCGAGTGTCTGGCCTTCGCCAATATTCCCGAACAGGAAACGCTGGACAGATATCTTCCCGGACTGGCCGTGCACGATCCGCGATGGAAGGCCCGCGCACCACGCGATCGCGGCGCGTCCTGGGATTTCGAGGATGTTCGCGATCATTATCTGAAGCTGCTATACGACGTCGAACCGGATGTGCTGCGGCGGGAAGACGGCGGCCTTTATCTGGACATGTCCCGCGCCGCGACGGCCGAGGTCATGGAGGCGACTTTCGCTGAATGGCGGCGCAGCGGTTCCTCCTGTCAGGGCGCTCTGGTCTGGACCCTGCAGGATATCGTTCCCGGCGCGGGCTGGGGTATCATCGATGCCACTGGCCGGCCCAAATCTGTCTGGCACGCGTTGAAAAGGGCGTTCCGCCCTATCCAGGTTACTTTTTCCGATGAGGGCACGAACGGGCTGGATATCCATCTCGTCAACGAGACCGGCGGCGGCCTCGAAGCCATGCTGGAACTGACCTGCCTGCGCGAAGGCGTGCAACCCGTTGTCCACGCCAAACGACCGCTCACGCTTTTGCAGCGACAGAGCCAGACCATTGCCGCAACAGATTTGTTCGGCGCCTTTTTCGATACGACCTATGCCTATCGTTTCGGCCCTCCGTCCCATGATGTAACGGTCGCCCGGCTTCGCGACGTTGCGACCGGACATGTGATCGCCGACGCGTTTCATTTCCCTCTCGGCCGGAAAAAGGCGCTGCACGCCGCCAACCTTCAGGCCACGATCAGCGAAACGAGCGGCAACTGGTCTCTTGAAATCGGCACGGACCGGCTGGCGCAATCCGTCCATGTCGAAGTGCAGGGCTACTACGCCTCAGAAAACTGGTTCCATCTCGGCCCCGGCGAAACCAGAAAAATCAGCCTCCTGCCGGAGACCCCGGCGACAGAAGCCCCGCCTTCCGGAGAGGTCGTGTCACTGGGTTCCAGCCGGCGATTTTCCTTCTAGGGCACGGCGGCCCAGCATTTTTACTGCAAATGCTCGAGAGCCAGCCGCTTCACCGCGTCGATATAGATTTGTTTGGCTTCCGGCGTTGAAAGATTGTGATCGGCATCGGGGATAATGGTCAGCGACACGTTCTTGTAGGCGGTTAGTCCTTCGCCATTGGCGTCAAAGTAATATTGGAAGTGCTCCAGGCCATCGTCATTGTCGCTGTAGAGCAGATGAACGGCGGTATCATTCGCTTTTAATGTGTCGAACGCGCCGTAAACGGCGCGCCCCTCTTCACTGCCCCTGCGAAACAGCTTTGCTGTTTTTGTCGAAAGCCTCTTGATCGTCGCCTTGACGATGTTCAGCCCCGCACTTGCCACATCGACATCGCCGCTGATGAGACGCTTGAATGTCGCGCCCTGTCGAAAGCGCTGGCTGTATTCCCCGAAGGAACGCGGACGTTTATGCAGCGCCTCATCCACCGAGCGGCCTTTGCGCCAGTGGAAGACAACCGGATTGACCGCAACCACGGCACTGATCCGCTCATCGGCGATTGCGCCATTGAAGGCGAGATACGCGCCGCTGCACCGGCCCGCCGCAATGAAAGGCCCCTTGCCGCGCTTGCCGAGAAAATCGAGTGCGGCAGCCACGTCGTCATTCTGCGCGGCATCGTAAAGAACCTGCTCAGGCACGTTCTTGACCGGAGGGCTGTCGGCAATGTTGGCCGCGTCGAAGCGAAGCGACGCCACACCCTCGCGCGCCAATATACGGGCCATCTTTACGGCAAGCCTGCCCCAGCCCGCATGTCGATCATAGGCGGCGCCCAGCAGAAGAACTGAGGAAACCGCCTGCCGGCCGTCCGGTCCGCAAAAAATACCGAAAAGCCGTCCGCCTTCTCCAAATTGCACCGGCTGCTCGAC
Source organism: Agrobacterium sp. NPDC090283 (assembly GCF_044769685.1). Lineage (NCBI taxonomy): Bacteria > Pseudomonadati > Pseudomonadota > Alphaproteobacteria > Hyphomicrobiales > Rhizobiaceae > Agrobacterium > Agrobacterium sp. NPDC090283. The sequence goes on from NZ_JBIVYG010000011.1 coordinate 29,880, forward strand.
AAAACCGCGCCCACGCTGCGGGGCATTGAGGGTGAAATCCTCCTCAGGGGTCACCGAATTCTCGGCCTGGGTTCGGGAGAGGATCCAATCGACCAGCCGGTTGACCACATCGTCGGATATTTTCGAGAGCGTAGGGCTAGAGACGAGATCGTCATAGCCTGAAAACTCCGCCTCCTCCACCTCACCGCCAATCGCGGCGAGATGCTTGGCGAAATCGGCATCGGTCACGCGGCCCGGTCGGGAAAGAGCCAGAATGCTGCGCGCCGGAGCGGCCGTCAGATTTGAAAGATTGGCCTTCCTGATCGCATCCGCAACACCCGCAGGCAGGGCCATGCCGGCAATCGATCCCGCCTCCGTCATGCGCTGCGCGGGCCGAAGGCCAAGGCCATCATCGATCATGGACGACCACATAGCCAGCTCGCGCAGGTACGCGCGGCCGGAAACGACAGGCGCCAGAAGCGCCATGGAACCCGCTTCGGCGACATCGGCAAACGCCTGTACCGCGATCAGGCAGCCGACGCCCTGAGCGACAACAACCACCTCAGCGCAGCCTGAAAGACGCTTCAAACCGTTGAGCGCTGCACGCGCGTCAAAAACCCAGTCCGCCGCACGGCCCACATCATCAGGATCAAGGGCATCACCCGCGCCAAGATAGTCAAATCGCAGGCTGGCGACGCCGCAAGCGGCCAACCGCTCGGCCAATATGCGTTGAAACTTGCGGCTGCACAGCTCCTCCATGCCCCATGGGCTGACGAAAAGAACGGCATGGCGCTGTCTGACGTCTTCGCGCGCCGGATGGAAAATCCCCGTGAGCCCGTCAAAAGAGACCGGATGCGCAACTGCCCCATTTAGGGCAATGCCGGAAAGCGACAATGCATCAAGAGACGGATCGCTGCCTTTACGCTCTGAAATATCTATCGCCATCGACCTTGCCATCATTACGCCAGTGTCTGGCTCAACCGCTACGGGATCATTATATCGAAGCGTCTTAACGCCTGTTCCACAATAAAAACAACAACATTAGAGAAGTCTAAAAATATAGTCGCATTTATATCGCCTGCCACCCACACGTTGTAAAAACAGGCGTCGGGATGGCGGACAAGTCTCGGCGGGGCCGCTATTTTGCTCGAAACCGCTTGAATATACTGATAAATAGCGAGTCCCATACCTATTTGCAGGAGGAGGTTGCGCCACCCGGCCACCGGATCGTCTAGACACCGCGCAAACCAACACGCCGAGCCTCGCCCGGCAGGTCATAGAAGTTTTATATGGAACAAAGCCTTACGCGTTATATCTGGTCGCACACGAGGCGGCAGCAGCTTTTCATTCTGCTGATCGTGGCCCTGTCGATGATCCCCTATTTCCTCGCCTTCGATCTGCCCAAGCAGATCGTCAACGGCCCAATTCAGGGGGATGGTTTCGAAGGGGCGAATGCGACGCAGCTTTTCATGCATATCACGGTCGATATTCCCTATTGGGGCACCGTGACTTTATTCCCCGGGCTCGAACTCAACCGCATGTCGATGCTGATGGCACTCAGTCTGACGTTCCTTGCGCTTGTCATCATCAACGGGCTCTTCAAATATTACATCAATACCTACAAGGGCCGCCTTGGCGAACGGCTTCTGCGGCGTATCCGCTTTGAACTGATCGACAAGATCCTGCGGTTCCCGCCCTCTCATTTCAAGCGGGTGAAGGGCGCTGAAATCTCCAGCATGGTGAAGGACGAGGTGGAACCGCTCGGCGGTTTTACCGGCGACGCCTTCGTGCAGCCGGCGCTTCTCGGCGGTCAGGCGCTCTCCGCGCTCTTCTTCATTCTCGTGCAGAATTTATGGCTCGGTCTGATCGCGGCTTTCATGGCCGCCATACAGGTCGGCATCATCCCCAAAATGCGCCGCCGCCTCATCGAACTCGGCCGCCAGCGGCAGTTGAGCGCGCGCCAGCTTGCCGGACGTATCGGCGAGATGGTCGACGGCATCGGCACCATCCACGCCTATGATACCTCCAATTACGAACGCGCTGACGCTTCGCACCGGCTCGGCGATATCTTCAAGATTCGTTACGATCTCTACCAGTGGAAGTTTCTGGTCAAATTCATCAACAACTTCCTCGCGCAGCTCACGCCCTTCTTCTTTTATGCGCTCGGCGGTTATCTGACCCTTAAGGGCAGCCTCGATGTAGGGCAGCTGGTCGCCGTCATCAACGCCTATAAGGAACTGCCAGGACCGCTGAAGGAACTGATCGACTGGGATCAGGCGCGACAGGATGTCCAGGTAAAATATGAGCAGGTCTTCGAACAGTTCAATACGCCGAACATGATCGACGACAAGGTGCAGAAACTATCCCCCGGAACCGTCGCGGCCATCGCCGCGCCGCTCGTCATCGCCAATCTGACGCTCGAAGACGATAGCGGCAGCCGGCTTCTGGAGCAGGCATCGCTGAAGATCGAGCCGGGCGAGGTGATTGCCATCGTCGGCGGCTCGGGAGCCGAGGCGCTGGCGGACGCAATCGGCCGCACGCTCTGGCCAACCTCGGGCAAGGTCAGCATCAACGATGTCGACATATTGGAACTGCCGGAATCGCTGACCGGACGGCGCATTTCCTACGTCTCCTCGGACAGTTATTTTTTCCACGCCAGCCTGAAGGACAATCTGCTTTACGGTCTCAAACACGCACCACTCGCAGACAAGAACTACGAGGGTGCTGCGCTGGAGCATCGCAAATGGGAAATCCGCGAGGCCAAGATGGCGGGAAATCCGCTGATCGACATCAACAGCCAGTGGATCGATTACGCCTCCAGCCCGGCCGGGGACGGCAAACCGGAGAACCTCATCCAGGCCATTCTGGCCGTCCTCGACAGCGTGGAACTATCGCAGGATATTCTGGAATTTGCCCTGCGCTCAACGATCGATCCTCTGAGCGACCTGCACTTGGCCGCCCGTATCGTGGAACTGCGACATGTGCTGCGCGCCGAACTGGAAAAGGAAAATCTGAGCGGCCTCATCGCGCCCTTCGAGCTGGAAAGCTATAACAGCGAGGCGACGGTCGGTGAAAACCTACTGTTCGGCACCATGCGGGACTCCTCCCAGACGATCAGGGTCGTCATCGAGAGCGACTATTTCCGTTCGCTGATGCGCGAGACCGGCCTCGTCAAAACCCTGTTCGAAATGGGGTATACGATTGCCGAAAACATCGTGGAAATCTTCGCCGACCTGCCGGGAGACCACCCTTTCTTCCAGCAACTCACCTTCATGACGCCCGATGACATTCCGGTCTATCAACAGATGCTGCAGCGGCTTCAGGGAAAAAGTTTCGACGAGGCCAATGAGAGCGAAAAACGCGCGATGCTGCGGCTGAGCTTCTTCTATGTCGAGCCCCGCCAGCGTTTCGGCCTGCTGTCGCCGGAAATCATGGACCGGATCGTCGAAGTCCGGCACATGTTCCACGAGAACCTGCCTGACAGCCTGAAAAACGTGATCGAAATCTACGATCCGACCAAATATATGAGCGCCACCAGCCTTCTGGACAATATTCTCTTCGGCAAGGTGAGCCATCGCTATACCGACGCCTCGCGACGCATTACCCGCATCGTCGCGGATGTCATGCGCAAGCAGGGCGTTTACGAGCGCGTGCTGGCGGTGGGGCTGGATTTCAACCTGGGTGCCGGCGGCAAGCGGCTTGGCCCGCTTCAGCGCCAGAAGCTCAATCTCGCGCGGGCGCTGATCCGCAAATCCGATTATTACGTCTTCAACCGCCCCCTTCCCGGTCTCGACCCTCGACAGCAGGAGGAAATTGTCGAACGGGTCATCACACTCCTGAAACAGAACAACAATAACCCCTCGATCGTGTGGGTCCTGTCGAATGCGCACCTCTCACGCATGTTCGAGAGGGTGATCGTCGTTCATCAGGGCCTGGTCACGGCTGACGGAAGTTACGAGACTCTCGCCGAGGAAAACGGTACATTCAAGGACATGGTCGCAACATAAGTCCAAGAACGTGACCGAGGTGGAGCAAGAACAGGGTAAGGCAATGCTGTTTAAAGACGAAATTCAGATGTTGAAAAGGGTCCCGTTTTTCTCGGAAATGGAACCGTCCAAACTCAAGCTGCTCGCATTCGCATCCGACCGGGTGTCCTATCACGCCGGGGATATACTCTTCCGACAGGGAGATGTCGGCGATGCGGCCTATGTTCTCCTGACCGGAAAAGTGGATGTTCTGGTCGATTCCCCATCGGGCACGTTGAAAGTGGCCGAGATGACCGGCAACGCCATCGTCGGTGAAATCGCCATCCTCTGTGACAGCGTCAGAACCGCAACCATCCGCGCCTCCACCAATGTGGAAGCCCTGCGCATCGGCAAGGAACAGTTCTTCAAGCTCATGTCCGACTTCCCCGACATCACCATCAAGGTCATGCGCGTTCTCGCCGAACGCCTGACCCAGACGACGGCGGAGCTGAGCAAAGCACGCGCAGGCGTAAAGACATAAACGACAATTCCTTGCTACCTTGAATGGCGATATTGGAAAAATAAATGTCGTACTATTGCAATATAAATGAAATGCTGACTGAATAAGGGGTAAAGACGTCCGCTGAAAATGTGCGGATATAAGAATCTATAGAAACAACGGGCTTTCATGGGAGGAAAGCGTGCAAGATTCCGTTGTTATTGGGGTGTGCCATGGCGTTCGATTCCGACACGAGAAGTCGGGAAAGTAATAGAAATTTTCGGGTAAAGATCTGGGGTGCGCGGGGAACGCTTCCCGTTTCAGGTGAAAACTTCCGAAAATACGGCGGGAATACCATCTGCATCGAGGTAAGATGCGGTGATCACGTTCTTTTGTTCGATGCGGGTTCGGGCTTGCATCCGGCTGGCCTTGCCTTGCGGGCGGAAGGCATTACCGACGTCAACCTGTTTTTCTCGCATTGTCATTATGACCACATTGTCGGCTTTCCCTATTTCAAACCCTTTTATAACAGCTCCAACGATGTCGCCATCTGGTCGGGGCACCTCGCCGGCACCATGACGACCCGGGAAATGCTCAAGGACTTCATGAGCCCGCCCTGGTTTCCCGTTCCCTTGGAGATTTGCTGCGCCAGGATCGCAACGCGGGACTTCAAGGCGGGCGATGTACTCGATGTGCATCCTGGCCTTTCAATCAGAACCGGAATGCTCAATCACCCTGGCAACGCCGTCGGATACCGGCTTGACTGGGAAGGAAAGTCGCTGGCCATCATCACCGATACCGAACATGAGCCGGGCAGCATCGACGAAACCGTGCTCGACCTGATCAGGGACGTCGATCTTTTCCTTTACGACGCCATGTTCACCGATGACGAAATGGGCCTCTATCGCGGTTACGGCCACTCCTCCTGGCAACAGGCAATCCGGCTCGCCAAACTTGCCGGTGCAAAAAATGTCGGCTTCATCCACCACGCCCCAAGCCGCAGCGACGAGGAACTGGATAGTATCGAAAAACAGGCGAAAGCCCTGTTCAGCGGTGCATTTGCGGCCATGGACGGCCAGATCATCGAACTCTGATCGCAATTGGCTCCCGCGAAGGTTTGGCCTGTTCGACCGTTTTTTTAAAGTCCTGATTCAACATCTTTTGCCATGCGGGTATTCGAACACGCACAATTGACCGTTTCCGATCAATTGCTCCACGATATTGCCACGAGACACCCTGCACAAGGATGCCATCACGTACGACATGATGATTCTGCGCCGAATGACCACATGATGGGATTTGCATGATCCGTTTCTTTTCGGAGACCAATTTGAGACGCGCCCGGATTTTATCCGGCCTCATCATATTGGCTTTCGTATTTTCCCATCTTTTCAATCATTCCCTCGCGCTCATCTCCATCGACACCGCCGAACGGGCGCGAAAATGGTTCAGCCTGATCTGGCTCAACCCCGTCAGCAGCCTGCTTTTTTATGGCTCGGTTGTCGTGCACGTCTGCCTCGTTCTACGCTCGCTCTATCAGCGCAGAACGCTGCGCATGCCGCTTCGCGAAGCGCTTCAGGTCATCTTCGGCCTGTCGATCCCGTTTCTGATCATCGGTCATGCCGTCAATATCCGCGTATCGCGCATGCTTTACGGCATCGACATCGGCTATTACTCAGTTGTTCGCCGGCTCTGGATCAACAACCCCGTGGGAGGAGCGTGGCAAAGCCTCGCCCTGATCGTCATATGGGTTCACGGCTGTATCGGCCTGTATTTCTGGCTGCGATACCGGGACTGGTATCCGAGAATTGCCGGACTATTCATGACGGTAGCGGTGATGCTGCCACTTCTGGCGCTGCTGGGCTTCAGCGATGCGGGCCGCTGGCTGGAAGAAGTCGATAAAAAATATGCGCTCCCCCCGGGGCTTACCGATACAACCGTGCAAAGGGACGAGATTCCGCTGCAGCGGGAGATGGAAACGCAGATCCAGTTCATCACCGGCGCGACAGAGGCGCTTTTCGCCGGTGCCGTGATGCTCGTCTTCGTGTTGCGCGGCGTGCGAAGCTGGCGGCAGAGATCGACGGCCATCGAAATCCGTTATGAACATGGTGTACAGGCGCGCGTTCCGGCCGGACTGAGCATCCTTGAGGCCAGCAGGCTGGCCGGCATTCCGCATTATTCCGTCTGTGGCGGCAAGGGACGCTGTTCCACCTGCCGGGTGAGGGTTCTCGGCAGCAAAGGGCCGCTTCCGCCTCCCGGAGACATCGAGCAAACCACGTTGCGACGCATCCATGCCGATTCGGACGTGCGACTCGGCTGTCAGTTGCGCCCTGTGCACGATGTCCAGATCGCGCTTCTGGTCTCGCCACCGCAGCAGAGCGACCTGCCCACGGATGCACAGGCGGCCCGGCCCGGCAAGGAAGAGGAAATCGCCATCCTCTTCTGCGATCTGCGCAACTTCACTACGCTTTCCGAGGCCAAGCTGCCTTACGACGTCGTGTTTCTCCTCAACCGCTATTTCACCATTGTCGGCCAGGCCGTCGAGCAGGCCGGCGGCCATCTCGACAAATTTATCGGCGATGGCGCCATGGCCCTTTTCGGACTGGGCGATGACGCGGAAAATGCCTGCCGCAACGCCATGAAAGCAGCCGCAATCATATTGCGGGAGCTTTCGATCCTGAACGAAGGGCTGGAGAAACAATTCGCAGTCCGGCTGGAAGTGGTGGTTGGAATTCACTCTGGTCCGACCATCGTCGGCGTCATGGGATATGGCGCCGCGAAAACCCTGACGGCGATAGGCGATACCGTCAACGTGGCAAGCAGGCTCGAATCCAAGGCCAAGGAGTTCGGCGCCGCCATCGTTGTTTCAGAACCGGCCATCATTCAGGCGGGACAGGAGATTGCCGACCTCAGAAGCGAACAAATCGCCATTCGCGGGCGCAACTCGCAAATGAAGGTCTTCCTGCTCTCGAAAGAAGAGAGCGAGCGCTATTTATGAGATCGCTCCGACAATCCTGGCGAAGCAACCGACTTCAAATCTTGCAATAGAGAAAATAGCGGTCCGTCGGTACGCTTGCCGGCACCGGCAGCGGTTTCAGCATGGAATGATCCAGAGGCAGGCCGCTGACCGCGATGCCGCCTTTCGCCAGCATACCCGCAGCAAGATCGGGCAGCCATGTGAGGGTGACCGCATCCTTTTCCGGATAGCCCGTGCCGATATCGGCATGCACGAACGCCGCTTCCGTGCCGACGAAAGCCGGAGCGGTTTGCGATATTTCGCCGATCACCAGATCCTCCTGCGCCGGAACGGAGGAGGCATGGGCACCCATGGCCCTGTCGAAAGCGATGATGCGGCGGTTGGGGAACAGCTCCCGCAGGTGATTGAAAGTGCGCCCGTTTCCAAGGCCGATTTCCATAAGCGCCCCTTCGCCCGGCAGATCGAGATCGGTTGCGACATGGTTGAGAATATCCCGCTGCGCGGTCAGACGGCGAATGAAACTATCGAGTCGGCTCATGTTATCAGGCCTTGATGATGTGTTTTGCGGAAATATCCCGACGCGCGAAGACATTGCGTGTGTCGATGATAAGCGGCGCCCATTCGCTTAGAGCAGCATAATCGACATTGTCATGGTCGGTGGCAACGAGAACGGCGTCGAAGGCGCCGATCGCCTGTCTGTCCCATGATACGGATTTCATCCCCATCAGGTGGCTATATTCCCGGGTTTTCGGGATTTCGGCCACGTGGGGATCGAAATAGGCCGCTTCGCCGCCACGCTCCTGAATAAGCTCGATGAGCTTCAGCGAGGGGCTTTCGCGAATGTCAGGCACATTCTTTTTATAGGCGAGACCGACGACCAGCACCTTCGAACGGCTGAGCGCCTTGCCGGAATGAATATCGAGCGCCTCTGCGACCCGCCCGACGACATGGCGCGGCATGCCGGTATTGATTTCACCGGCGAGTTCGATGAACCGCGTCGGCAATTCATATTCGCGTGATTTCCAGGTGAGGTAGAAAGGGTCGATCGGTATGCAATGGCCGCCAAGACCCGGGCCGGGATAAAACGGCATGAAACCGAACGGCTTGGTCTTCGCCGCATCGATCACTTCCCATATATCGATACCCATGGCCTCGTAAACGACCTTGAGTTCGTTGACCAGCGCGATATTGACGGCGCGGAAGACGTTTTCGGTGATTTTCACCGCCTCGGCCGTGGCATTGGTCGAAACCGGAACAATCTTTTTGACCACCGAACCGTAAAAGGCCGCCATCAGCTTACCTGCCGCCTCGCCATCGCCGGCAACGACCTTCGGAATGGTCGAGGTCTCAAAATCGCGATTGCCGGGATCTTCCCGTTCGGGCGAAAAGCCGATGAAGAAATCGACACCGGAGACGAGCCCGGTGCTTTCCAGAATGGTCTTCACCACCCCGTCCGTCGTGCCGGGATAGGTGGTCGATTCCAGAACCACGAGTTGTCCCTTGCGCAGATGGGCGGCAATATCGCGACAGGTCTTTTCGACATAAGACAGGTCCGGCTCGCGATATTTCGTCAGGGGCGTGGGCACGCAGATGGCAATGACATCGCATTCGGCAAGCCTGGAGAAATCCGAGGTGGCGACAAAGCCGTCATCCTGTCTCACACTTGCCAACACCTCATCCGAGACGGCCTCGATGTAGCTGCGCCCGGCCTCGATAGCGGTAATTTTACCGGGATCGATATCGAAGCCGACAACCTTGAAACCGCCTTTGGCGATTGTCATGGCAAGCGGCAGACCGACATAGCCGAGGCCAATCACCCCCGCTTTGGCGCTTTTGTTTTCGATGCTGGAAAGCAGGGTTTTGGAAATGTCTGAGGAAGTCAAAGCGTGTCACGCTCCGCGCATGTGCAAAAGATGCCTTTCAGTTGGGCAAGAATGACGGACCTGTCAAGGCTCGGCCCTTTCAAATTCCGGTTGACGCCCGCGCCACCGGCGACGCACAACCATCGCCATGAAGATCGCCTTTTATTCGCCGCTCAAATCGCCCAACCATCCCGTTCCCTCCGGTGACCGGCTGATGGCCCGCCTGTTGATGAAAGCGATGACGATGGGCGGTCACGATGTTTCCGTCGCCTCGCAACTGCGCAGTTTTCTGAAACAGGCGGGTGACCCGGCAAGGGCCTTGCTCGCCGATGAGGCCGAGCGCGAAATCGAGACCATCACGCGGCGCTGGCGACGCGACGGCGTGCCGGATCTCTGGTTTTGTTACCACCCCTACTACAAGGCCCCGGATTTGCTCGGACCGGAACTGGGCAGACGTTTCGGCATCCCCTATGTCACCGCCGAAGCGTCCTATTCGCCCAAGCGGAATGGGATGGGCTGGCAGGCGGTTCAGGACGGTTTGCTGGCCGCATTGAACGCCGCCGCCATCAATATCTGCTTCACCGCGCGGGATCGTGAAGGGCTGGTGCGTGCCTCTCCCGCCCTTCGTTGGGCGATGTTGCGGCCCTTCATCGACGCCGAGGCCTTTCTCAGAAACACACCCCGACCGACACCTGCAAGGCTCATCACCGTCGCCATGATGCGGCCGGGTGACAAGCTCGACAGCTATCGCGCCCTTTCTGAAGCGCTCACCCTGTTGCCGCAGAATCTCGACTGGGCGCTCGATATCGTCGGTGACGGACCGGAACGCGCGGCCGTGCAGGCCATGTTCGGCGTGTTTCCCAATCACCGTCTCGTCTGGCACGGGGAAAAAACCGCGGCCGAGATCGCAATGCTTCTTTCAAAAGCCTCTCTCTATGTCTGGCCGGGCCATGGCGAGGCCTATGGTCTCGCCTATCTCGAAGCGCAGGCCGCCGGCCTGCCCGTCGTGGCCGAAGAAGTGGCCGGCGTCCCCGAAGTGGTAAAATCCGGCGCCACAGGATTACTGACACCAGAAAATGATAGAGCCGCCTATGCCGATGCGATTAACACCCTGCTCGGCAACGACAGACAGCGCGAAGAACTGGCACGGGCGGCCCGGCAATTCGTCAGGAACGAACGGTCTCTGGAAAACGCCGCGAAAGAACTGAACCATATCCTGCTGCAAGCAAAGGCGCGAACATCATGAGTCTGGAAAAACTCGTTGCGGCACTGGACGACTGCGGGCGGCGCGGCATATCCGCCGATCTCTGGCTCCGGGACGACGATGCCGTGGAGCCGACACCAGCGCTCGACACGCTGCTCGATCTTTGCGGCGGCTTTTCCGTTCCGGTCACGCTCGCGGTCATTCCCGAGACAACGACAGGCAGGCTCGCGCAGCATCTGGATGAGTCTGATATCGCCCAGGTCGCCGTCCATGGCTGGTCCCATACGAATTATGCCGGCGAGAAGGAAAAGAAACAGGAACTCGGATCGCATCGCGATCCGGCCGTCGTTCTCGATGAATTGCAATCCGGACTGGATAAACTCCATGACTTACATGGCGGACGTTTGGTGCCAATGCTCGTGCCGCCGTGGAACCGCATAGATGCCGGTATCGTGAAGGCACTGGCGGGCCTTGGATATCGCGCCCTCTCCGTTTTCGGACCGGAGAAAACCACCCTGCCGCCCTGCCTGAACACCCATGTCGATGTGATAGACTGGCACGGCAGCCGCGGCGGCCGCGACGACAACGTGCTTTTCGCCGAAACCGCCACCCGCATCCTGAGCGCCGCCGAAAACGGCGGCACGACCGGCATCCTCACCCACCATCTCGTGCATGACGACAATGTCTGGCGCTTTCTGGGACGACTTTTCGAGGTGACCGCCAAGCATCCGGCCGCTCGCTGGCGTTCTTCGAAAGACCTGGTCGAGGACATCTCACCATGATTTCCAGGCAATCAGCAGCCCGCTCGCCTCAGTGGAAAGTTTCCGCCTGACCGCTTCTACCGTCTCAAAGGGGGCGCGGTCGGGAAGGGACGCGGCAACGAACCCCGCCGGCGCGAGGCTGATGCTGCCAGCCCGGGCGACGATGGTGAAGATCAAAGGACCGGTCGACCACCAGGCGGGCGCACGCGGCATGTCTTCGATAATCCCGGGAAAGGCTTCCAGCATCCTGCTGAAAACCGGATGCCCGGCAGGCGCAGCGATGAAGGAATTGGCAAGCAGCATGCTGCCCTGCCCCGTGTCCCGCGGCGTCTTTTCGTCAAACGCCGTCAACCCCGCCAGAGGCAGGAATGTATCGAAGCTCGCATCGTCCCGCGCCGGATACCAGTCGCAGTCGAGATAGATGCCGCCAAACCGCTCCAGCAGGATATAACGGGCCACATCCACCGCACCCGGATAATCGCCCTTGTCCAGCATGGTTTTGAAGACGCCGTTCGAAAACACCCCTTCCCGCTCAAGATCGGCCTCCCGCCAGAGCCGATAGTCGTAACCATGCTTCGAAGCGTGGGCGGCCCATGCCTCAACCGACACCGGCGGGGCTTTTTCCCCGATCCATATCTGGTGGATGAGCCTTGGCACATCCTCACGACTCTTGAGGCTGATCGTGCGACGTTCTTCCTTGGAAAACCGCGCATATTTCTCCAGCACCTGCGGGGGTGGAACAAGCGTATATTGATAACCGATCTTGGCGACCATATCGCCCTCGGCCTTGGCGAGGCGCAGCCGTGCCGCATGCAGCCGGCGCGGCAGGCCGAGCACCGTTCGCTCACCCATCAGGTGGCCGTCCTTTGCTGCAACCAGCGATAAGAGAAGCGCATTGGCTTCCGCATATTGGCCGCCATTTTGCAACTGCCGGGCTTTATCCAGCTGGGCATCATAATATTTCTTGTCGGACATGGATCCTCATCCAGAAACGCTCGTTAACATATCGCCAAACAAAAGGCGTCAGGCAAGCCATCGTGTTTCGGAAGCCGGCTTTGAATTTGCTAAACAATTCGATGTTTCAGAGGCATAGACAGACAACAAACCCTGCGATAACGTGAATTTAAGCCCTCCTGAACAAATTGTCACAAGGCAACGATAAAGAGACGGCAAGGAACCCTTTGGCATGAGCGCAGGCGCAGATTTGCTCCGTATTGAAAATCTGCGGGTCTCGTTTTCTCTCATGGGCGGCACCATCGATGCCGTCAGGGGCACCAGCCTTCGCATTCTTCCGGGAAAAGTCACGGCTCTCGTCGGCGAGTCCGGCTCCGGAAAATCCGTCATCGGCCAGACCATCATGGGCATTCATCCCAAGACGGCGCGCGTGAACGGTCGCGTGCTGTTTACCGATCCGGAAAATGCCGCAGCCCGCCCCGTCGATCTGCTGCAACTGCCGAAGGACGGCCGGGAAATCCGTTCGATACGCGGAAACCGCATCGGCCTGATTTTTCAGGAGCCGATGACATCTTTCTCGCCGCTGCACACCGTCGGCAACCAGATCGACGAGGCGCTCAGGATTCACAGCATCCTGTCGCCTGCCGAACGTGCGGAAAAAATGTATGAAACGCTCGACCTCGTGGGGTTTTCCAAACCCAGGAAGGTCGTGAACATGTATCCCTTCGAATTGTCGGGCGGCATGCGCCAGCGCGCCATGATCGCCATGGCGCTGATCTGTCGTCCAGCACTTCTGATCGCCGACGAGCCGACGACGGCGCTGGATGTGACCATACAGGCGCAAATCCTCAAGCTCTTGCGCGATCTCCAGAGCCGCCTGAACATGAGCATGCTGCTCATCACCCACGATCTCGGCGTGGTGGCCAACATCGCCGACGAGGTAGCCGTGATCTATCAGGGCGAAATCATGGAGGCCGGCACGGTCGACGACATCTTCAAGTCGCCGAGCCACCCCTATCTCAAGGGCCTGATGGCCGCCGTGCCGCATTTCGACATGAAGCCCGGCGAAAGGCTGAAGGCGCTGCGCGAAATCAACATTGACCACGAAAGCCTCGTTGGCAAGAAAACCGCAGCCGTGAACAAGACCCCCGGCCCGCTTCTGACCGTGGACAATATCAGCAAGACCTTCACGACCCGAAAGTCCAGCTGGTTTCGCAAAGGTGACGCCAACGCCACCAAGGCGGTCAACAGCGTCAGTTTTGAAATTCGCCGCGGCGAATGCCTCGGGCTGGTGGGCGAAAGCGGCAGCGGCAAGACCACCGTCAGCAAAATCCTCATGCGCGCCGTTCGCCCGGATGAAGGCTCGGTGACCTTTCACCGGCCTGAGGGCGACATCGACGTCCTCAATGCCAGGGACGGAGACCTCAAGGAGCTGCGGTCGAAGATACAGATGGTCTTTCAGGACCCGATATCGTCGCTGTCTCCACGCATGACCGTGGGCAACATCCTGAGCGAGCCGCTGGAAATCCACGGACGGGGCGATGCGAAATACCGCGCGGAGAAAGTGCGCAATCTCGTTAGGGCCATCGGGCTTGGAGAAAGCGCGCTGAACCGTTACCCGCACAGTTTTTCGGGCGGCCAGAGGCAGCGTATCGGCATTGCCAGGGCATTGGCGCTCGGTCCCGAGCTTGTCATCTGCGACGAACCCGTTTCCGCTCTCGACGTCTCCGTGCAGGCGCAAATCCTCAATCTGCTGAAGGATTTGCAGCAGGACCTCGGGCTCACCTATCTCTTCATTTCGCACAATCTCGCGGTGGTGGACTATATGGCCGACCGCGTGGCCGTGATGTGCGAGGGCCGTATCGTGGAACTGGCGCCGCGCGAAATCCTGATGCGTTCTCCGGTTCACCCCTATACCAAATCCTTGCTGGCGGCCGTGCCTTTCCCAGATCTCGACCGTCCGCTCGATTTCCGCACCATCGGCAAGATCAGCGCGACGGGCAAATTCGACTGGGGCAAACAGTTTCGCGACGAGGGTGATGGCGACATGATTTCCGCCGATCTCGGCGAAGGCCATTTCGTCCTTGCAAACGGCAACGCCGATATCCGGGAGCTTCGCCCTTGATCACGCGTCGCACCACCCTTGCCCTCCTGGCCTCCGTCTTCCTGCCGGCCTATGCCCGCGCCGCCTATACCGACCCCACCTATTTCAAGGAAAAACGCGAAAAGGGCGAGTTGCCCGACGTGGCCGAACGCCTGCCGAAAAACCCGCGCGTCATCGACATGAAAGCGCTTGGTCGGGAGCCGGGAAACCATGGCGGCTCGGTACGCATGCTCATTGGCGGCCAGCGCGATATCAGGCTCATGCCGATCAGCAGCTATGCCCGCCTTGTCGGCTATGACGAGAAATTCGAGCTTCATCCGGATATTCTCGAAAGCTACGACGTAGAGGAAGAACGCATCTTCACCTTCAAGCTGCGCGAAGGCCACAAATGGTCCGACGGCAGCGATTTCACCTCCGAGGATTTTCGCTATTTCTGGGAGGACGTCGCCCTCAACAGGGAAATCCACAAGGGCGGCCCGCCGATCGAACTTCTGGTCAACAGCAAGCCGCCGCTGATCGAGGTCGTTGACCCGTTGACGGTGCGCTACACCTGGGATGGTCCGAACCCGGATTTTCTGGCGAAACTCGCCGCCGCTTCGCCGGCGCGCCTATTTTTGCCCGCCGCCTATATGAAACAGTTCCACGTCAAATATCAGACGCCGGAAAAGCTTGCCAAGCTGATCAAGAAAAACAAGACGGATGACTGGAGCGGGCTGCATATCAAGATGTCGCGGCAGGTGCGTCCTGAAAATCCCGACCTGCCGACGCTGGATGCCTGGCGCAACACCACCGCGCCGCCGGCCGAACAATTCGTCTTCGAGCGTAACCCCTATTATCACCGGGTCGACGAAAACGGCCTGCAACTGCCCTATCTCGATCGTTTCCTGCTCAACGTCACCTCGTCCGACATCATCTCGGCCAAGACGGCGTCCGGCGACAGCGATCTGCAATATTTCGGCCTCGATTTCGCCGATTACACCTTTTTGAAGGATGCCGAAAAGCGCTTTCCCCTGAAGGTGAACCTCTACAAGCGCTCTCAGGGGTCGCGCATTGCGCTGCTGCCCAACCTCAATTGCGCCGACCCGGTCTGGCGCAGCGCTTTCCAGGATGTCCGCGTGCGCCGGGCGCTGTCGCTCGCGATAAACCGGCACGAAATCAACATGGTCTGCTTTTACGGGCTGGCAAAGGAAAGCGCCGATACCGTTCTGCCGGAAAGCCCGCTTTACCGGCAGGAATTTGCGGACGCCTGGAGCGCCTTCGACCGGGCGGCAGCCAACAGGCTGCTTGATGAAGCCGGTCTCGACAAGCGCGACAATGCCGGCCTTCGGCTCCTGCCGGATGGTCGTCCGGCCTATATCATCGTCGAAACGACAGGCGAGAGCACGCTCGAAACCGACGTGATGGAACTGGTGACGGATCACTGGCGGCATATCGGCATTGCCGTTTCCGTCCGCCCCACCCAGCGCGATGTCTTCCGCAAACGCGCCATGGGCGGCGAGGTGCTGATGTCGGTATGGATGGGCATGGACAATGGCGTGCCGACGCCGGACATGCTGCCTTCCGGCCTCGCGCCCACCGGTGATGACCAGCTGCAATGGCCGGTCTGGGGCGTGCATTATCTTTCCGGCGGACGCGAGGGCAAGGAGCCCGATCTGCCGGAGGCGGCGCATCTGCTCGATCTCCTAAAAAAATGGCGCAGAAGCGTCACCGAACAGGAGCGCGAAGCCATCTGGCTGGAAATGCTCGGTATTTACACGCAGCAGGTATTTTCGATCGGCATCGTCAATGGCGCGCTGCAACCCGTCGTCCATGTCAAACGCATGCGAAACGTGCCGGACAAGGCGCTTTTCGGTTACGAGCCCACATCCTATCTCGGCGTCTATATGCCGGATAGCTTCTGGTATGACGGAGACGCCTGATATGCTGCGGTATATTGTAAAGCGCATCCTCGTAATGATCCCCACGCTGATCCTGATCTCGATGCTTGTTTTCACCATCATCGAGCTACCACCAGGCGATTATTTCGAAAGTTACGTCGCCGAGCTGCGCGCCATGGGCGAAACGGCGAACCTTGCCGAAATCGAGGAACTGCGCGTCCGCTACGGTTTCGACCAGCCGGCCCCGATCCGTTATTTCCGCTGGGCGACCGGCATGCTGGTCGGTGACTTCGGTTATTCCTTCGAATATCAGCTGCCGGTCAGCGATGTGGTGGGAGACCGCCTCTGGCTGACGGTTCTTGTCTCCTTCGTCACCATCATCGTCACCTGGATCCTTGCCTTTCCGATCGGCATCTATTCCGCCACGCATAAATACAGCTGGGGTGACTACGGGCTCACCTTTCTCGGCCTGCTCGGCATCGCCATTCCCAACTTCATGCTGGCGCTGATCCTGATGTATTTCGCCAATATCTGGTTCGGCATCTCCATCGGCCATCTGATGGACCGGGAATATCTGAACCAGGCGATGAGCTGGGCAAAGTTCAAATCGATCCTCGAACATATCTGGATTCCCGTTCTCATCATCGGAACGGCGGGCACCGCCGGCATGATCCGCCGCCTGCGCGCCAATCTACTGGATGAATTGCAGAAACAATATGTCGTCACAGCCCGCGCCAAAGGGCTGCACCCCTTCAAGGTGCTCACCAAATATCCGCTGCGCATGGCGCTGAATTTCTTCATCTCGGACATCGGCTCGATCCTGCCCGCCATCATATCAGGCGCGGAAATCACCGCCGTCGTCCTGTCGCTCGAAACCACCGGCCCCATGCTCATCCGGGCGTTACAGAGCCAGGATATGTATCTGGCCGGTTCGTTCCTGATGTTCCTCGCATTCCTGACGGTGATCGGCGTTCTGGTGTCGGATATCGCCCTTGCCATACTCGATCCGCGCATCCGCTTCGGAGGTGGTAACGTCAAATGACTTCATCCATTCCGAAACCCGGCGAAGCGCTGCCACATTATGTCTCCACCGCACCGTTCGACCCGTCGCTGATCGAACCCAACACGTCGGGAATGGCGGCCTTCAGCAAGGCCTCACAGCTCCGCCTCATGTGGTGGCAGTTCCGTCAGCACAAGATCGCGGTATGGTCCGGCGCCTTTCTGGTGGTGCTTTATCTTTCGATCCTGATCAGCGAGTTTCTCGCGCCCTATAATCTCCACACCCGCAATATCGAACATATCTACGCCCCGCCGCAGGCCATTCACCTGTTCAATGACGGAAAATTTGTCGGCCCCTTCGTTTATGGCCGGGAAATGACGCTCGACATGGACAATCTGCGGCGCGTCTATCGGGATGTGCCGACGGATATCCAGCCGCTGCGTTTCTTCTGCAAGGGCGATACCTATCGTTTCTGGGGCATGTTCGAGGGCAGAACCCATCTCGTCTGCCCGGCGGAGGGCGGTGAATTGTTCCTGCTCGGCACGGATCGTCTCGGCCGTGACGTGCTGTCTCGCATCATCTATGGCGCGCGCATTTCGCTGACCATCGGCCTCCTCGGCGTCGCCATGAGCTTCGTTCTCGGCATTGTGATCGGCGGTCTGGCGGGTTATCGCGGCGGCACCTTCGACCTGATCGTCCAGCGCATCATCGAGGTGCTGCAATCCATCCCGAGCATTCCGTTATGGCTGGCGCTTGCGGCAATCATGCCGGTGACCTGGAGCCCCATCCTCGTCTATCTCGGCATCACCATCATTCTCGGCATGCTGGACTGGACGGGCCTTGCGCGCGCCGTGCGCTCAAAACTTCTGGCGCTTCGCGAAGAAGACTATGTTTTATCTGCACAATTGATGGGTGCCGGCACGCCGCGCATCATCGGCAGGCACCTTATTCCCGGCTTCATGTCGCATCTCATCGCCTCGGCCACCCTGACGATACCCGGCATGATTCTCGGCGAAACCGCACTGAGCTTCCTTGGCCTCGGTCTCAGGCCACCGATCACAAGTTGGGGAATTCTGCTCACGGAGGCGCGCAGCGTCAGCGTCATTGCGCTATATCCATGGCTTCTCATCCCGACGATCCCGGTCGTTCTCGTCATTCTGGCCTTTAATTTCTTCGGTGACGGACTACGTGATGCTGCGGATCCCTTCAGATAAAATGGAACACCCTTTGATAAACTGCCCTTCCGCCATCGCCTTTTTTGTGAAAGGCAAAAAGAGGTGTGGCCCATGACCTCCCGTTTGAACGACGCGCGTATCCTCATGTACAGCCATGATTCCTTCGGGCTCGGGCATCTGCGGCGGTGTCGCACCATCGCGCATGCTCTGGTGGAGGATTATCGCGGCCTCAACGTCCTCATCATTTCAGGCGCGACGATTGCCGGCGCTTTCGATTACCGCGCCCGCGTCGATTTCGTGAAAATCCCGAGCGTCATCAAGCTGCGCAACGGCGAATATACGTCCATGGACAGGCATATCGATCTTCAGGAAACGCTGAAGATGCGCCGCTCCATCATCTACCACACAGCCGAAAGCTTCCAGCCTGACATCTTCATCGTCGACAAGGAGCCCATGGGCCTGCGCGGCGAGGTGGAGGAAACGCTCGCCTATCTCAAGGGACAGGGCACCAAGCTCGTCATAGGCCTGCGCGACGTCATGGATGCGCCGCAGCTGCTCGAGGCCGAGTGGAAGCGCAACAATGTCATGACCAAGATCGGCCAGTTCTATGACCATGTCTGGGTCTACGGCCCGCCGGATTTCCACGATCCACTGACGGGGCTCGACGTTCCGCAGACCGTGCGCGACAAGATGGATTTCGTGGGCTTTCTGCAACGATCCAAAACGCAGGCCGAAACCGTGGCGCATCGGCCGGAAGGCGATTATCTTCTCATCACCACCGGCGGCGGCGGCGATGGCAGTGAACTTATCGACGATGTCATCAATGCCTATCGCCATGATCCGGAACTGACGCACAAGGCGCTTGTCGTGCTCGGCCCCTATATGCCCGCCGATCAGCGTCAGCGCTTCATGAGCAGCGTTGCCGATATTCCCCATATCGAGATCATTGAATTCGACAACCGCATGGAAGATCTCGTCGCCGGCGCGCAGGCCGTCGTCTCCATGGGCGGATACAACACCGTCTGCGAGATATTGTCCTTCGACAAGCCCGCCCTCGTCGTGCCCCGCACGGTGCCGCGGGAAGAGCAGCTCATCCGCGCCAGCCGCGCTTCGGAGCTTGGCCTTTTCGACATGCTTCTGCCGGAAGATGCCGAAAACCCGGCAAAAATGGCGGCAGCTCTGAAAGCGCTGCCGAACCGCGCTCCGCCTTCCGTCAATGCGCGCGGGCTGAAGCTCGACGGTCTGGAAAACATATCGCGCCGGATCGCCGAATGGCTGCCGCCCGAGGGCGACAAGGCGCCGATCACGCTGACCGCGTGACAGGCGCCCCGACAAACACCGCTTCAAAAGAGACACGCGCAACGTGACCGATACAAAAAAAATCGTGGTGCTCCTCAAGGGCTATCCGCGCCTGTCCGAGACTTTCATCGCCCAGGAGCTTCTGGGGCTGGAAAAGGCCGGGCTGAAACTCGAACTCATGTCGATGCGCCGGCCGACGGATAAAAAACGCCATCCCGTTCACGATGAAATCCGCGCGCCCGTCACATACCTGCCGGAATATCTGCACGAGGAGCCGTTGCGGGTTTTGAAGGCGCTCTGGGCCTGCCGCAAAAAGCCGGGCTTCACCAAAGCGCTTCGCCAGTTTTTCAGCGATCTGCCGCATGATCTCAGCCGCAACCGCTTCCGCCGTTTTGGCCAGGCGGCGGTGCTCGCGCATGAATGGCCTGAAGATGCCGAATGGCTGCATGTCCATTTCATCCACACACCGGCCTCGGTCGCCGCCTATACCCACCTCATGACAGGCACGCCCTGGACGATTTCGGCCCATGCCAAGGATATCTGGACCTCCAGCGACCGCGACCTTGCCGCAAAGCTGCAAAGCGCGCGCTGGGCCGTGACCTGCACCGCTGGCGGCTTTCGGCATCTGCAGAGCCTTTCCGGGGCCAGACAGAATGTGCATCTGAGCTATCATGGCCTCGATCTCACCCGTTTCCCGCATTTCGACACGCCGCGCCCGGCAAGAGATGGTTCAGATGCCGATGATCCGGTGAGGATTTTAAGCGTCGGCCGGGCGGTCAAGAAAAAGGGCATCGATATTCTCCTGCGCGCGCTCGCCTCGCTGCCGCAGGATATCCATTGGCGTTTCACCCATATCGGCGGCGGTGACGAACTGGTTGCGCTGAAGAAACTCGCGGACGAACTCGGCATTGCCGACAGGATCGTCTGGACCGGGGCCATGGACCAGAAACAGGTGCTGGAGAACTACCGGGAAGCGGACCTCTTCGCCCTTGCCTGCCGCATCACCAGCGATGGCGACCGGGACGGCCTTCCCAATGTGCTGGTCGAGGCCGCGAGCCAGGCGCTGACCTGCATCTCCACCAATATCTCAGGCATTCCGGAATTCTTCGTCAGTGGTGAAAACGGCCTGCTGACCGAGCCGGAAAATCCGGCCGCCTTTGCAGAAGCACTTCGCGCCGCGATCACCGATCCGCAATTGCGCCAGCGTCTGGGCGCTGCCGCCGAAGACCGCGTCCGAACGGCTTTCGACCATCGCACCAGCATTGCCGAGTTGAAGGCCCTGTTCGAGACCGAGTGGGAAAAAACGCCATGACCGATCCGGAAAAACGCCCCTGCGTCTTCTTCTACGTCCAGCATCTTCTCGGCATCGGCCATATCGCCCGCGCCAGCCGTATTGCCAGCGCCCTTCAGGCGGACGGTTTCGATGTCGTGCTGGTGACCGGCGGCACGCCGGTTCCGGGCTTTCCGGGCGAGGGCATCCGCCATGTCGAATTGCCGCCCATTGCCGTCAGCGACGGCAGCTTTGCCGGTCTGGTCGACAGTTCCGGCAAACCGGTGGATGACGACTTCAGGAGGCTTAGGACCGATATGCTGATCGGCGCCTATCACGGTGCCAAACCCGATATCGTTATCATCGAGGCTTTTCCTTTCGGCCGCAGGCAGGTGCGCTTCGAATTGTTGCCGCTTCTCGATGAGATCGAGGATAGCGAACCGCGCCCGCTCGTGATGACATCATTGCGTGATATCCTGCAGGAAAAGACCAAGCCCGGCAGGGACGAAGAGACCGTGTCCCTGGTGAAGAAACATTTCGACGCAGTGCTCGTGCACGGCGATCCCGATTTCGCCCGGCTGGAAGACACGTTTCCGCTTGCCGGCGAGATCAGCCAGCGCATCGTCTATACCGGCCTCGTCGCTCCCCTTCCGCCGCCGGAACCGGCGGAAAAATTCGATATCGTGGTTTCCGCAGGCGGGGGCGCCGTCGGTGCCGCACTCATTCGGGCTGCTCTTGAGGCGGCCCCTCTCCTTGATGGCATCAGGAACTGGTGCCTCGTGACCGGTCCAAACATGCCGCAGGCGGATTTCGATGCGATCTCGGCAGAGGCGCCGGACAATGTATCCGTCTTCCGTTTCCGCAAGGATTTCGCAAGTCTGCTCGCCGGCGCACGGCTTTCGGTGTCACAGGCGGGTTACAATACAGTCTGCGATATTCTTCAGGCCAGATGCCGCTCGCTTCTAGTTCCCTTCGCAGCCGGTGGCGAAACAGAGCAAAGCGCCCGCGCCGAACGCCTGACGCGGCTGGGGCTGGCGAATGTGCTGGAGGAGAAGGACATTTCGGCGCAGCCGATGGCCGATGCCATCAAGACGGCGCTGGCCTTGCCGGCACCCGGCAAGATCACGCTCGATCTCGACGGCGCGGCCGGAACGGCTAGAGTTCTGCGCCGCCTTTTTGATGAGCGGTGAGAATTGTCTTCAAGTCGCGAACCGCCGCCTCATCGGTAACCTTGCGCCCCGCGCCGGTGAAACCGAGCTTCGCCACCCTGCTATCCGGATCGTAGGATGGAACGGCGGAGCAGGATGCGTGAATCTCCGTGATCGGAAAGCGATCCAGCAAGGTCTGGACGCTCTGCGGACGCACACCGGCACCGGGCATGATGACGATCCGCCCTTCGGCAATCTCCGACAGGCGTGCCAGAGCCTCCATCCCCTCAAACGCCGAACGCGCACCACCGGAGGTGAGAATTCTTGGGAACCCCAACGCGATGGCGGCTTCCAGGGCCTCTTCCATGTCGGGTACGACATCGAACGCCCGGTGCAAGGTCACATCCAGCCCGTCGGCATGACTGAGCAGTTCTTCAAGCAAGCCGATATCGAGCGAACCATCGCCACGCGATGCGCCGAGCACCACGCCGGAAAGGCCGGCGGCCCGTGCCGTGTCGATATCGCGTTTCATCACATCCGCTTCGTCGCGCGTGAACACGAAATCACCCGCCCGCGGCCTGATCATGACGCTCACCGGCAGCCCACAGGACGCCGCCCGTTGCATGAAACCCGCCGATGGCGTGACACCGCCGCCCGACAGCGCCGCGCAGAGCTCGATGCGGTCGGCGCCGCCATTGACCGCCGCTTCCAGACCGGCGACGTCGTCCACGCAAATTTCGAGAATCATCGTAACCTCTTTCATTTGGGTGGCCGTTACCTGCGGCGGCCCTTTCCATCAAGCGCGTAAAGCATATAAACGCCGCCAAGCCCCACGATCGCTCCCAATATTGAAGTCCCCGAATAGGTGGAGACCAGGGTTCCAACGGCAAAAATCAACGCACCCAGACCAGCGCCGAGGAAGATATTGACGGCAATCAGCGAGCTTCCCAGTCCCGGCCGGTCCGCGATCAGTTCCTGCAGATAGGTAATGGGAATGCTGATGATCGCCGCGGCACCCAGCGCACTGATGACCGTCTGCGCGTAGATATGCCACGGCGCGGAAGCAAGCCCCTGCAGGATGAGATAGATGGCATAAAGCCCCGCTCCCGCCGCAAGTGTCAGTGTCTGCGGAACCTTCTTCTCGATCCAGCCCCATAGAAGAATGAAGACGATTTCCAGCGCAGCGACGATACCCGCAACAATACCGATATCCGCCACAGTGCCCTTTGCCTGTCCGGTTATGATGAGCGAGCGCACGGAATCGTTGAGGTGCAGCATCGAACAGATGAGCGCAATGGCGATGACCCTGAGCAGCACCCGCCGCGATCCGATTTCCGCAAGCGAGGCACGCAGGCCGAAACGCGCTTCGGTCTTCGCAGATGCCGGCGTGGCGGCCCGTGGCAGGCAGAAGGCGACGAGCAGAAAGCAGACGAGCGCGCAGATGCCCGAAAACAGGAATGCCATCAGCATATTGCCGGAATTCACCAGAAAAATACCGACAATGCCCGGCACCAGCACCCAGGAAAGCGAGATCGTCGCCCGCATGATCGAATTCACCGCGATCATGTCGCCCGTTGAAAGGTTGCGCGCATCGGCACGCACATGCGCGAAGATCAACGAATTCATCGCCCCGAAAATCGGCAGGAGCACGAGCTTTGCGGCGACAAAGGCGGTAGCGTTGCCGGCCAGATAGACCAGCATATAACCGCTGACACCGAAGAGCGCGATATAGAGCATCGGCTTGCGATATTCACCCAGCCTGTCGGCGACGATGCCCATCAAGACACTGGCGCTGACATTGATGACGGCGGCAAACAGCATCAGCAGGGAATAGACGCTGTTGCTGAGACCGATTTCACGAATGCCGATGACCGCCTGATAGGGCGCGGTCGCCGCATTCGAAAATCCGAAGAACAGGATGGCGAGCGCCCCGATGCGGATCGACGGATTGTTGATGACGATGGAAAGAGCCGACGGCATGGATATTCGCCTGAGATGATCCGGCACCGCCGGATCGCTGGATAGGAGCTACCGGACCGCCGTCATCGCCAGCGGGCCGAAAGGATAGGTTTGGGGCTATAGTCGAAATGCGGCTTCCAGGGGTAAAAATCGCCGTCCCGGCGGCGATTTGGAAGGTTTTCGATATCCTGATTGATGACCCCTTCCGTCAGCGCCATGAGGTTGGGATTGGCGATCGGCGCAAGCTCCGGTGAAAGATAACCTGACTTGACGACCAGCAGCCGCACGTCCTTTGGATTAAAGCCGAGACGGGTGAAATCGGAAATCATGTGATAAGGCCTGCGCCGCGCCGCCAGAATGACCGTGATGCCGCCGGTGGAGACCACCGCCTGCCGCTGAGCGGCCGCACCTGGATCGTCCAGTTTCAGAACCTTGGCTTCGACGGTGACGGAAGGGCTCTGCGGATCGAGACTGCCGCCGATCTTCAGGGAAAGGCTCGCACCTTCGCCGGCTGCAAAACAGGCTTCGACCGCCGGCTTGTCGGTGATGCCGCCCAGCAGCGCACCCTGCCAGTTGCGCGCAATCAGTGCAGCCAAAACATCGGCGCGATCTCCAACCCCGCCTCCCGTCGGATTGTCGCCCGAGTCGGCAAGGATGACCGGCCGGCTTGCGGTTTTTTCCGCAATATCCAGAATGACCTCAAGCGGCTCGGTCACGGGGCCGAAACGAAAATCCCGCCGGGCATTCCAGTAGGATTGTGCGATCTTGGTCGCGACAGCTTGCGCTGCCGCTTTATCCGTTCCCGTCACCACGGCGCAGGCCGTTGCGCGTGGCTCGTCCGCCCAGACGTAACCGATCATGAAATTCGCATCCCATATGCCGGGTCGGGCATCATAGTCAGGCAGAACCGCATAGAGACTTTGGGCCGGTTCATCTTCCGTTGACGTCTTTTCACCCGGCAGCAGAACGGGAATTTTCGCCCAGGCCACGCCCGGCTTTTCACCGGTTTTCAGGGCTCTCAACAACATCGTCCACGCCCGCACCATCGTCTCGCGCACGTCGATATGCGGCGCCGTTCGATAGCCGGCAAATATATCCAGCTGATCGATGATCGTCTGGCTGACATTGCCATGCAGATCATAGCTCGCAGAGACCACGACATCCGTTCCGACCACGGCGCGGGCACTGGAAATCCAGTCCCCTTCAGCATCGTCCATACCTTCGACATTCATCGCGCCATGCATGGCAAGGTAAAGTCCGTCGAGCGGCAGACACGCCGTAAGGCGTTCGAGAAACTCAGCCTTGAACGCCTCATAGGTCACGCGCGACACCGGGCCGCCCGGCACCGCCCGCGCATGCAGAAGCGGCAATACGTCCGCCCCGCCTTCGCCGAGGAAGTTAAAATATTCGGCCTCCAGAAGCTCCGCACCGCGAAAGACGCGAAAATCCTCCTGCTCCATCAGAACAGGGGAATAGGTGCTGCATTCGGTATGAATTCCGCCAACGGCAATACGCATGTCGCCCTCCCCTCAATAAACCGGGCTAAGGGGAACGATGGCGGAAAAGCGCAGCCAGTCCTTCTGGGCCTTTGGCGTCCACGCCGCCTCGGCAATGGCCGGCAGCCTCGGGAAAACCAGATGGTTGAAATAGGCGCGGTTGAGGAAATGTTCAGACCAGATGCAGGCCTGAACGCCCTTCATCCGCTCCTTCAATTCTTCTGGAAAGTCACCGACAGCTTCATAAGCATAGGTGTGCGACGGCGGAACCGTGCCGGCCCAGCTTGCGCCGGGCTCCTGCCAAGCTTCGTCCTGCACCATGTCGAGATAATAGGCCTGACCCGGCGTCATCACCACATCATAACCCTGCTTAGCAAGCTCAAGCCCGACTTCCGGCTTCTGCCATGCCATCAGCAATGTTCCGGCCGGATCGACACCGCCACCATGGGAAACCTCATCCCAGCCGGCAAGCTGGCGGCCGCGCTCATGCAGCATCGTCTGAATACGTTTCATGAAATAGGACTGAATGCCGAAGGTGCCGTCCAGCCCTTCCTTGTCCATCAGCGCCTTGGCGAGGGGCGAGGCGAGCCACGAGCCATCTGCAACCTCGTCGCCGCCGATATGGATGAGCCGCGACGGGAACAGCTCCACCATCTCATCGAAGATCTTGCCGAGGAATTCATAGGTCGGCTCGATGGCCGGGTTGAGCGCATTATTGGGATATCCCTGCACCGAACGATAGCTGTCCGGTGCTTCCTGCCCGTCCGTCAACTCCGGATAGGCAACAAGAGCCGCGGTGCTGTGACCGGGAATATCCACCTCCGGCACGATTTCGACATTCAACGCCGCCGCATGCGCCACGACCAGACGCACATCATCCTGCGTGTAATAGCCGGAAACCGGTTCCGCACCATTACCGAGCTGCGGCAGAAGCGGCGCATCCGGCCCGCGCGTCGCGCCAACGGTGGTCAGCAGCGGATAGGCCTTGATTTCGAGACGCCACGCCTCATCATCCGTCAGGTGCCAATGGAAGCGGTTCATGCGCAGCCATGCGAGAATATCGATCAGCCGCAGCACATCATCGGTTGGATAAAATTGCCGCGAAACATCCAGATGGCAGCCGCGCCAGCTGTAACGCGGCGCATCGCTGATCGTGCCGGAGGCCGGGAAACGGAACTTCGGATCGATACGTACGCCATGCAGCAGCTGCGCCAGAACCGTCAGGCCATATTGTAGGCCGGCAGCGGCCGAATATTCCACGGTGACAGCGTTGTTGGAGAAGGTGATGCGATAACCTTCCGCTTCCAGCCCGCTATGCTGCTTGAAATGCAACGGTTTTCCCTCATGCACCGGTGCAAGGCTGAAAGGCATATGCCCGACGGCAAAGAGCCTGCGGAACAGCGACAGCACTGTTTCCACCGCAAGCACTTCCTCCGCCCTGGCGTCTTCCGTCGGGAAAAGTGCGACGGGAAAGCCCTCGCCCGGCTCAGCATCGATTTCAGCGGGCCAGGGCTGGATGGCGAAGGGCAGATCGAGCTTGCCTTCGGGAAGCAGCACCGGCGCCGGCTCGCTGTGGCGCCCATCCAGCATCAGGTCACCCACATCCACGGCGCGATGTGTGCCATCGGCAAGGCTGACATAGGCGGATTTCGCGCCATCCGTGCGATGCCGGGCGGGTCTCAACAGGCCATCGACGGTGAAGCGCCAGGATTTGCCCGGCTCCAGCACGAAACCGGACGGAGGGGCAAATTCATGGAAATTGGCGTTGCGGCGCAGATAGATGGCATTGCCGCACACCGGTTTGTCCACTGTTCGTGTCAGCGACGTATAGACGATGCGAAAATCCTTTAGCGGTTCGCGGGAAAGATTGACCAGCGTGAAGGTGAAGCCGCCGGATGCGGACTCTGCGAGCGGATGCCATGAATTTTCGAGACGATAGTGTGCGAGCGCCATGATGCTCCCCTTATTGCGCATTGAACCCGTCAGAGGGTTTCGGTCAGTAATGTTCGGATTGCGAAAAAGTCCGGGCCAGCGGCGCCTGCCCCGCCGTCAACCCGCAGTCGACCGGCAGGCATACGCCGCTGATGGCCCCGGCCTGCGGACCGGCCAGAAAGGCAACCGCATTGGCCACATCCTCGGGTCTGACGATACGCTGCAGCGGATACCAGTGTTTGGCTTCCTCGAAGACCTGGGGATTGGTGGCGGCGCGCGCCTCCCATGCCTGCGTGCGCACGGTGCCCGGCGCGACCGCGTTGGCGCGGATGCCGAATTTGCCGTATTCGACGGCGATCAGCTTGGTCAGATGGATCAGCCCGGCCTTTGCCGCGCTATAGGCAGGATGGCCAAACACCGCCACGCCATTGACGGAGGTGATATTGACCACGGAACCCTGGGTGCGCTTCAGCGCCTCCTCGAAAGCCCTGAAGCAGAGAAACGGCGCTTCCAGATTGAGCGCATTGTCCTTGCGCCAGATCTCAGCGGTCGTGTCATGCAGGCTGACGGCCCGTGCCGCTCCGGCATTGTTGACCAGGGTGGCAACATCCCCCAGCTCGGAAACGTCTGCGGCCAGCCGCGCAAGATCCTGCGGATCGGTGACATCACAGGTTTTCGCAACGAAGCCCGGACCGGAAAGCCTGGAAAGCGCTTCGGACAGCGCGCCGGCATCGATATCGACCAGCACCACCTTCGCATGGCTTTCAGAAAGTGCCGCGGCAATCGCCCGGCCAATATCCCCTGCCGCACCGGTTACGATGGCGAGCTGGTCTTTCCTGTCCTTCATCACCTTTACAACTCCCTTGAAACTTTCCGACCCCCACAGGGGGGCCCCCAGGCAAAACTGCCCGTATTTTTTCTCGCCCTCAGTCACCGAGCAATTGCTTGTCATCCGGATCGCGATGCTCCACGAGCTGCTGCTTGATGTGGCGCAACGTCACCATCGATCTTTGCCGCTGGTGGTAAGCGGCAAGCGTCGCCAATATGTCGACGGCGGCCAGATAGGCGTAACGGGACGAGGTCGGTCGGAAGATATTGTTCCCTTCGGGCACATTAACCGCCACCACCATATCGGCCGCAGCAGCGACAGGCGTGTCGCTCTGGGTAAGCGCGATGGTGGTGACCCCCATTTCCCGCGCCAGCCGGAAACACTTCACCAGTTCCATGTTGCGGCCGGAAAACGACGAACCGATAATCACGTCTTCCTTGCGCGCCGCCGCCGTCATCATCAGTTGCATGCTGTGATCGGCACTGGTCGAAACGCGCAAACCTAGCCGGAACAGCCGGTTCTGGATTTCCGAAGCGATCATCGAGGAATTGCCGCCCGCACCGAAGGCGTAGATCATGCCGCTATTGGCGATCCTGACCGCCGCTTCATCGGCAATCGCGGGATCGAGTGTCTTGTGGAGCAGGAACAGTGCTTCCTGCGCCTTGGCCAACACCTCTTCCGCGACATCGGAAGGGCCGGTGCTGGAAGGTTCTGACGTGAGATACCGCACACCCACATAGGCCGTCTTGGCAAGGCTGACCTTGAAATCCGAAAAGCTCTGGCAACCGAGACGACGGCAGAACCGCGTCACCGTCGGCGGCGAGACCTCTGCACGGGCTGCAAGCTCGATGATCGACGCATTGACGGCGAATTCGAAGTCCGAAACCAGAATATCGGCGATCCGCCGTTCCGATTGCGAGAACTGCCCCTTGTCTTCCTGTATCCTTGCGAAAATATCCATGCTCACCGGTCTCCGTTCCGCCAAAACTTAACGCCTGGCCCCATTGCCGATGCACCCTAATAAAGCGCGTCCGTCAACCGCATAGACCCATGAATCGACCATGTTTCGTCCCCCTGACGACACGACGGATACTCTCGTATTGAAAATTATTTTCTTTATTGATTGAGAGATGAGCATATGCCAACAATATTCACCAGAGAAATCTCCAAATCTTGAAAATAATTTCAACAACGGACCCAAGCCATGCGTGATCCCTTCAAGAACCCCTTTTCCGAAACCGACACCGCCCGCCACTCCATCTGGGAGATGCTCGTGACGCGCGATATCGACGCCTTCCTTTCCGCCGACTGGTCGAAGGTCGCGGATGATTTCGTTGAGGACGGTTTCCTCGGCATCAACGCCAACCGCGACGCGAACCCGGACAATTGGCGCCTCTCCTTCCCCTCGCTTGCGGCCTATCGCGACGAATGGCTGCGGCAGGCAAAGGATTTCCAGACCCAGCAATTCGCGGAAGACCCGCGCCATGCGATTTTCACCACCACCACGCTGGAAGAGATCGAAGTGGAAGGCGAAACCGCGCTGGTGCGCAAGAAGTTCGATGGCGGGCTTCGCAAGGCCGATGGCAGCTTCGACGTCATGAAGTGGCAGACGCTCTATTATTGCCGGCTGCACCAGGGCCGCTGGAAGATCAGCGGCTTTACCGGTTACATGCCCAACCCGATGCCGTGATCCAGCGGACATACACGACAACCTCGAACGTCGGGCCGGACGCCCGGCGTTGTTTTTTCGCCTTGCGGCGACGGACGAAAAACGCCGAAAACGAAGCGCATAAGGAAAAGCCGGGCATGGAACGACAGAATGCATGGCCCGGCTCCGTTCCTATTGGATCAGCTTGAGGACTGACAGGTCGACGCGACGATCGAGAGCAATGCCACTTTCATCGAACAAATGGCAATCCGACGCCTTGACGCCGGTGACGATCGGCTCATCCACGATAACGGGCGCGGAGCCGGGAAGCAGAGCGCAATAATTCTCACCCGTCGGGGCGACGCCATAAGCGATGGTATTCACCCCAAGCCGCTCGATCACGCTCGGCGCGACCTTGATGTTGAGATCGGCCGCTTCGAGACCTGTATGTTCCGGGCGAATGCCGAGCGTCAGCTGCTTACCCTCAAGGCCTGCACGAGGCTCGACAGGCACGGTGATCGTCTGACCCTCATAGGCCACCGTCACGCCCTCGGCGCTGACCGATTTGCAGGTGACCTTCAGGAAGTTCATTTTCGGATTGCCGATGAAGCCGGCCACAAACAGGTTCGCCGGCTTGTGATAAAGCTCGAGCGGCGCACCGACCTGGGCGATTTCCCCGGCATTCAGCACCACGATACGGTCAGCCATGGTCATGGCCTCCACCTGATCGTGGGTGACGTAGATCATCGTCGCCTTCAGCGTCTTGTGAAGATTGGTCAGTTCGATGCGCATATCGGCGCGAAGGGCGGCATCGAGGTTCGAAAGCGGCTCGTCGAACAGGAATATTTTCGGCTCCCGAACGATGGCGCGACCGATCGCCACGCGCTGGCGCTGGCCACCGGACAGATTGCCGGGCCGCTGCTGCAGGCGCTGGTCAAGCTGGAGTATTTTCGCGACACCCTCGACCTTCTGCCTGATCTTCTCCTCCTCCATCTTCTCGACCCGGAGGGGAAAAGCGATGTTTTCAAAAACCGTCATATGCGGATAGAGCGCATAGGACTGGAACACCATGGCGATGCCGCGTTTGACCGGCGGCAATTCATTGACCTTGACGCCGTTAATGACGACGTCGCCGGCGGAAATTTCCTCAAGGCCGGCGATCATGCGCAGCAATGTGGATTTACCGCATCCCGAAGGGCCGACAAAAACGACGAACTCGCCATCCCTGATGTCGAGCTGAACGCCCTTGATGACTTCGAAATGTCCATAGTTCTTGCGGACGTTGTTGAGATAAAGCTGACCCAAGACTTGCCTCTCCCGTCAGCGGCCGACATCAGGCCACGTTCAGAGATGTTCCGAAACAGGGACGAAACCACGCCGGATCGGAACCGTTGAAAAGTACGGGAGGGAGCGCCAAAAAAGGGCGCCGGCATTCCCGCAGCGAAATTGAGAGGATGCGGGCGGCCTTGCGCCCGCATCCGTGGTCATGAGAAATTATTTGTACTGCTCAAGAGCGGCGGATGCCTTCTTTGCGGCATCTTCCGGTGTTGCCTTGCCGGTAACGACGGATTGCACCATCTCGATCATCGTGTCCTGGAAGCCCTTGTAGTCGGTGAAGAGCGGCTCGGGACCACCATAGGCGATACCCTCGATCAGCGGCTTCCAGAAGGGATCCTTGGCGACGAATTCATCGACCTTGGTTGACGGACGCAGCGGGGTGAGGCCAGCACCGCCCTGCAGCTCATATTCACCCTGCGGGCCGGGCGAGGTGATGAATTTGGCGAATTCGGTCGCCTTTTCTTCCACGCCCGTTCCCTTGAAGATCGCAAGGCTGTCGGTGATGAGCAGCGTGCCGGGACCCTTGGCTTCAGGACCGAGCGGCAGGGTAGCGATGCCCCAGTTGATCTTGGTTTCCTGCAGGCGGGTTGCAGCACCCGAACCGGCCTGGATCATGCCAACCTTGCCGTCGAGGAAGATCGCGCGGATTTCGTTCTGCTCGTAGGCGGTCGGGCCTTCGACGGAATAGGGCGTAATGTCCTTGTAAGCCTTCAACGCGGCGACGACCTGCGGGCTGTCGACGGTGATCTTGTCGCCGTCAATTACCTTGCCATTATTGGTGTAAACCCAATGCATGAACTGGTGCATGGTATTGTCGAAGGTCTTGGCAGGCAGGCCGTAACCGGCAATGCCGGTCTTTTCCTTGATCTGCTTGGCAAAGGCGATTTCTTCAGCCCAGGTCTTCGGCGGCACTTCCGGATCGAGGCCGGCCTTCTTGAACAGATCCTTATTCCAGTAAAGCGCCTTGGTCGAGAAAGCGACCGGCACGCCCCATTGCGTATCCTCGAAGGTGACCGTGTCGACGATGTTGGGGTAATAGCTCTTCTTTTCGTCTTCGGTCATCGGCACCGGAACGATGAGATCGTTCTGCGCGAACTGCTTCAGCGTGCGCGAACCGACATAGGCCATGGCGACCGGCGTGCCGGCGGCAGCGAGCGTGGTGGCCTTGTCCTGGCACTGCTCCCAGCCGACGACCTCAGGCACGACCTTGAAGCCAGCGTTCTTGCCTTCCCATTCCTTGATGTATTTTTCATGGATGGGATCCATCTTGTCGCCGCAATAGATCCAGCTGATCTCCTTGTCGGCGGCATGCGCCGCCACCGTGCCGAGGGCGGTGGAACCGGCAAATGCGAAAGCGCAGAGCGCCAATCCGTAATGTTTCAGTGCCATGGTTAGTCTCCCGTTTTGGTAGTCGTTCCGGTTATTGCTTATTTCACCGCGCCGGCAGTCAGCCCGCCGACGAGATATCGTTGCATCAGGAAGATCGCGATCATCGCTGGCGCGATGCCCACGAAGCTCGCCGCCATCAGCTCGTTCCAGACGACTTCCTGCCGGCCGAAATAGGCAAACAGCCCGACCGGCAGCGGCATGTATTCCGTCTTCGAGTTGAAGGTCAGCGCGTAGATGAATTGCTGCGCATAGGCTTCGATGAAGGAGGAAATCGCGACAACGGCAATGCCCGGCGTTGCGATCGGCAGGACTACCCTGCGAAGCGTATAAAGCCGGCTCGCTCCATCCACATAGGCCGCTTCCTCCAGCTCGCGCGGGATACGGCGCATATAGGTCACGAGAAGCAGGATGCCGGTTGGGATGATGAAAGCGACACCGGGAATGATCATCGCGAAATAGCTGTTCAGCACGCCGATGGACCGCATCAACCGAAACAGCGGGATGAGCAGCACCGCGCCGGAGAACATCTTCACCGCCAGGAATATGCCCAGCAACAGGCCGGCTCCCTTGAACTCGAAACGCGCAAAGGCATAGGAGGCGGGGATGACGAGCACAAGCACGATCAGGGTGATCGAACCCGCAATGAAGAACGAATTGAAAATATAAAGCGCGAAGCCCGGCACGCTCACCCACATCGTCCGGTAGGCCTCGAAGGAACCGTTCTCCGGCCAGAACCTGTAGGGTGAGGAAAACAGCAGGCTGAGGGGCTTCAGCGATACCAGAAAGCCTTCGACGAAAGGCGCCAGCACGAAGGCCAGAAATACGGCGATACCGCAATAGATTCCGACCATTTCATACCAGGTGTAACGGTTGATCCTCGCATGTCTGTCGGTCATCGTGTGGCCTCCTGCGAGAAACGGCGGGTGATGCGGAAATAGAAGAAGGTGAAGATCGACAGGAAGATGCAGATGAGCACGGCGCGCGCGGCACCTTCACCATATTTATAAGCGCCTATCGCCGTCTTGTAGGTGTCGATGATCATCGTAGTGGTTTCGCCGTTCGGACCACCACGCGTGAGGATCCAGATGATATCGAAGGAATTGAACGTCGAAATCAGCGACAGAACCGACATGGTGATCATGGCCGGCAGCATCAGCGGCAGCGTGATACGGCGGAAGCGATAGGCGCGGCTGGCACCGTCCGTCCACGCCGCTTCGTAGAGGTCCTGCGGAATGGACTGGATTGCAGCCAGCAGATAAAGCGTCACCATCGGCACGCCGATCCACACATCGGTGACGATCGTCGCCCAGAAGGCCGTTCTGCCATAGGCGAGGAATGCGACCGGGCCATCCACCAGGCCGAGATTCTGCAGCACCCCGGAAATCATGCCGAACTGGCCGTTATACATCCAGCCCCACATGAAAATGCCGATAGCCATCGGCACGATCCATGGCGGCATGGTCAGGATGCGAAACACTGCGCGACCGGGAACGGCGGAGTTCAGCAGCACGGCACCAAATGTGCCGATGATCATCTTTATCGAGACGGAAAAGAACGTCCAGACAAAGGTCCGCGTGATGACATCGGCAAAAGTCGCGTTGAAAATCTTCTCGTAATTGATGAAACCGACCCAATTCGTCACTTTTTTAAGCGACGCATCGGTGAACGACAGGATGAATGTATCCACGAGCGGATAGGCGACGATCAGTGCGATGTAGAGGAGCGCCGGCAGAAGAAGAAACCAGGCGAAGATGACTGCGCTGCGTTTTGCATCCATCGCGCAGTCCCCCTCAAGCCGATTTCACGGCGGGGGATTTCGGCTGACCGTGCAGCGCCAGATCATACTCCTCCCACACCGGTTTGAGATCAACCACCTTGCGGCCATGGCGCGCTTCATCCATGGCAAGCGCCAGAATGCCGGCCTCGATCGCGTCGAGCGCGGAAACCGGCAAAGGCGCGCCCTTGACGATATGGGCGATCACATCCTCGGCCATCTGCTCATCCGCACCATAATGCTGCGAGAGCGTGGTCGCCGCAGAATAGGTCTTGGCGACCGTCTTTTCATTGGTGCGGGCATTGTGAACGTTCAGGAAACCGCGCACGAAATCACCCTCCGCCATGCCCTTGGCACCGA
Source organism: Agrobacterium sp. NPDC090283 (assembly GCF_044769685.1). Classification (NCBI taxonomy): domain Bacteria; kingdom Pseudomonadati; phylum Pseudomonadota; class Alphaproteobacteria; order Hyphomicrobiales; family Rhizobiaceae; genus Agrobacterium; species Agrobacterium sp. NPDC090283. The sequence continues at coordinate 64,679 of NZ_JBIVYG010000011.1, forward strand.
TGACGCAGAAACGGCGGAAATCGTCGGGAACGTTGAGATTGGTATGGAAGGCAAGCGACGCGCCGTTCTCATATTCGACGATCGCCGTCTGGTAATCGATGATGTCGCCGTCGCTGTCGAACACCTTTTCGGAGCCCATCCAGCCACTCGGCTTGCGGTGATAGACTTCCATGTCGTTGATGCCGTCATTCTGCGGCGCGTTCGCGGGCGTGAAGCTCTTGCGACCGCCGAAGCTCGACACGAAACGCGGCCGCGCACCGACAACACCATTATAGAGATCGAGGTCGTGGCAGCATTTTTCCAGCATGAAGGAGCCGGAATAATTCTCGTAACGCCGCCAGTCACGCATGAAGAATGCGCCGTGATAGGGCGGGATATGCTCCGAGGCCTCGATGGAAACGACATCGCCCAGCTTGCCTTCGGCCTGCGCGGCGCGCAGATCGCGATAAAGCGGGGAATAACGCAGGACCAGACCGACCAGCAACCGTTCATGGCCGTGCTTGTTGAGCAGCCGGGCGAGTTCGAGGCTTTCCTCGATGCTGACGACGATGGGTTTTTCCGAGAAGATGGTGCAGCCGGCCTCAAGCCCGATACGGATGTGCTCCAGATGCATGTGGTTCGGCGAGCCGATCATCAGCAGATCGAACTTTTCGTTTGCGATCAGCGCCTCGGGACTATCGTAAGCCTTGCCGGCCGAAATGCCCTTTTCCTGCAGGCCCGGCAGACCCGCCGGCGCGGGATCGACGTAACCGACGATCTCGAAATCCTTGTCGATCTCATGAAAAACGTAGCCCAGATAACCGAGACGGAATCCGAGTCCGATAATTCCCACCTTCATGAACTTTGTTCCCTGTTCATTCGTAATTCATTTTCGCAGAAGCAACCATTTCTGTGCTGGCCGTCCATTTATCTGCGATAATTTCCCGTCACGATGAAATTAATTTTCACAACGGTCAAGCTAAATTCGATTTCACAAACGCTGCCGCGAGCTGAAAACCGATTTTTCCGGCGCGACGGATGCGAAACAGATCGCCACCGACCACCGACGCAAAAAACAATACCAAAAAAATGCCAATCGTCCAGAGCAATTCCGCCATCGAGAAAAATTTTTTGGTTAATGCGAAAATATAAAGCACTGAGCCTCATTATTCGGCAAAATATCGAAAAAACCACCGATTAATCGTACAAATCCAGTAATGGTTCTATTTTGGTATTGCCGATTGTGTGGCATATGATATAGCCAGAGCCGGCCATATCGCCGACCACATGGATCGTGACAGAGGTTATGGATGAACGGGGCAGCGCTTAATCTGGATGACCTGCAATCAGGTGGCGGCCCGCTTTACCTGAAACTGCGCCAGACGATTGAAGACGCCATCAATGGCGGCCGCCTGAAGCACGGCGACGCCTTGCCGCCGGAGCGCGATATCGCCGAAAGCGCCTGCGTAAGCCGCGTCACGGTGCGCAAGGCGGTGGACGATCTCGTCCGCGACGGCCTTCTCGTTCGCCGGCACGGTTCGGGCACCTTCGTCGTCAAGCCCATCACCCGCATGCAGCAGCCCCTGACCAAGCTCACCTCGTTTACCGAGGACATGCGCCGGCGCGGCATGACGGCAAGCACCCGCTGGCTGGACAGGGGGTTGTTCCATCCGACCGGCGACGAGATGATGGCGCTCGGCCTTTCCCAATCCGCCATGGTCGCGCGGCTCACGCGCCTGCGTCTTGCCAATGACCAGCCTATCGCGCTCGAAGTCACCAGCCTGCCGGGCGATATTCTGCCTGACCCACAACTGGTGGAAAATTCGCTGTATCTGGAACTCGAGAAAAACGGCATTCGCCCCGTGCGTGCCATTCAGCGCATCTCCGCCCGCAATCTCACGGATGAGGAAACATTGCTGCTTGGGGTCCCGCCAGGCTCGGCAGCGCTTTCCGTGCAGCGCATGGCCTATCTGGAAAGCGGGCGCCTCATGGAAATATCCCGCGCGCTGTACCGCAGCGACGCCTATGACCTCGTCGCCGAACTGACGATGGGCCCCGAGTGACAAACCTTGATCAAGGACACGAAACGATGACAACCCTGATGCGCCAGGAAATCGATGAGATTCCCGATGCAGTCGCCCGCCTGCTGGACAATGCCAATGCCGACTTCCACGAAGCCGGAGGCAGGCTGAAGGCCCGCGATCCGGCCGTTATCGTCACCATTGCGCGCGGCTCCTCCGACCACGCCGCGCATTTCCTGAAATATGCCATCGAATTGCAGACCGGGCTGCCGGTCGCTTCGCTCGGCCCGTCGCTCGCCTCGATCTACCAGACGAAGCTGCGGCTGGACCGGGCGGCAGCCTTTGCCGTCTCGCAATCCGGTAAAAGCCCTGACATCGTCGCCCTGACGGAAAGCGCCCGCAGGGGCGGCGCGCTCACCTTTTCGCTTGTCAACACCCTGCCCTCCCCACTCGGCGATGCGGCCAATCACGCCATCAATATCCAGGCCGGTCCTGAAAAAGCGGTGGCCGCAACCAAATCTTTCGTCAACTCCATCGTCGCTGGCCTCGCAATCCTTGCCGAATGGACGGAAGACAGCCTGCTTGCCAAGGCCGTCAGCGCCCTGCCGCAAAATTTCGCCAAGGCCATCGCGCTCGACTGGAGCCAGATCGGCGAAGCGGTCAAGGACGAGGAATCGCTTTATATGCTGGGCCGCGGCCCCGCTTTGGCCATTGCCGCGGAAGCAGCACTGAAATGCAAGGAAACCTGCGAACTCCACGCTGAGGCCTATTCCTCGGCGGAAGTGATGCACGGCCCCGTTTCGCTGGTCGCACCGAAATTTCCCGTCATCGCTTTTGCCGCGCGTGACCGCGCAGAGACCTCTGTAACGGATATCGCGGCCGGTCTCGCCGGCAAGGGCGCAAGCGTTTTTGTTACCTCCGCAAAGGGCAGCCCGGCCAAGCCCTTGCCCTTCGTGGAAACCAATCACCCTTTGACCGATGCTTTGTTGCTGATCGCGCCGTTTTACGGCTTTATCGAGCAATTGTCGCGCGCACGCGGCTTCAATCCGGATGCACCCGCGGCATTGAAGAAGGTAACGGAAACCCAATGAGCAGCAAGGCATTCGTCGGCGCCCGCATTTTCGATGGCGTCGCGTGGCACGATGGCAAAGCGCTCGTGACCGGTGATGGCCACGTTGCCGACATCGTCGACCGCGTATCCGTGCCCGCAGACGCCGAAATCATCGACGCGGAAGGACTGCTGATTGCACCGGGTTTCATCGACCTTCAGGTCAATGGCGGCGGCGGCGTGATGTTCAACAATGCGCCGGATGTGGACGGCATTGCCCGCATCTGCTCGGCCCATGCGCAATTCGGCACCACCGCACTGATGGTCACCCTCATCACTGATCGGCCGGACATCACCTCCAAAGCCGCCGAAGCCGGCATCGCCGCGCACAAGGCAGGGGTGCCCGGCTTTCTCGGCCTGCATTTCGAGGGACCGCATCTTTCGGTCGCACGCAAGGGCACACACGATCCGGCGTTGATCCGAAAGATGGAAACGGCCGATCTTGCGGTGCTGACGGGTTGCAAGACAAAGCTTCCTTTCGTGCTGACAACAATCGCCCCGGAAAACGTAACCGAGGAGCAGGTCGCAGCGCTGCGCAAAGCCGGCATCGTCGTTAGCCTCGGCCATACCGATGTGGGCCTCAGCGTCGCGACGGCCTATGCCGAAGCCGGCGCATCCATGGTGACGCATCTCTTCAACGCCATGAGCCCGCTCGGCCACCGCGAGCCGGGGCTGGTGGGCGCGGCACTTTCGAACGGTAAGCTGGATTGCGGGCTGATCGCCGATGGTTTCCATGTCGATCCCGCAGCGATCGGCATTGCGCTTCGCGCCAAGAATGGTCCCGGCCGCGTTTTCCTCGTCACCGACGCCATGTCCACCATCGGCACGGATGATGACGGTTTCGAACTGAACGGCAGGCGTGTCTATCGCAACGGCGGCCGGCTGACGCTTGAAGACGGCACGCTGGCGGGGGCGGATATCGATATGCTCTCCTGCATCCGCTTCATGCATGAAAAGCTGGACACACCGCTGGAAGAGGCCTTGAGAATGGCCTCCGCCTATCCTGCCCAGGCGGTCGGCGCTTCCGGCAAAGGTAAGCTCCTGCCCGGTTCCGATGCGGATTTCGTCATGCTGACACCCGATCTTCAGATGCATTCGACATGGATATCAGGAGAAAAAATCCACGATGCCGCACGTTCCGGAGCCTGAATCATGATCGTTTGTTTCGATATAGGCGGAACGACCATCAAGGGCGCGATTGCCTACGCCCCGGACGATATTCGTCCCGTGCCGCGCATCCCGACGCCCAAGACAAGTTTTAAAGACTTCGCCGCCGGCCTGAAATCGGTCATCGATAATAGCGGCGGCACACCCGGCTGCGTGTCGCTGTCGATTGCCGGCGTCATCGATCCCGACACCGGCAAGGCCACTGTCGCCAACATTCCCAGCATCCATGGCAGGGTATTGAAGGATGAGCTGGAAAAGGCGCTGAACCTTCCCGTCATCGTATCCAACGATGCGGATTGTTTTGTGATCGCCGAATCGGAAATCGGTTCCGGACGGGGCCACCGCGTGGTTTTCGGCGTCATCCTCGGAACGGGTGTCGGCGGCGGGCTGGTGATCGACGGCAAACTCATCAACAGCGACGGTGGTTTCGCCGGAGAATGGGGGCACGGGCCGGTGGCCGCGACATTGGCCGGAAATCCGCCGGTCTCATTGCCGCGTTTCGAATGCGGTTGCGGCCTTGCCGGCTGCGTCGATGCGATCGGCAGCGCCCGCGGCATGGAAAAACTGCATTCGCATCTTCACCAGCAGGAGATGACCAGCGAAGATATTATTGCGGCCTGGCAGGCGGGCGATGCGAAGGCCACAAGGACCATTGATGTCCTCATCGATATTCTCGCCTCCCCTCTGGCAATGGTGATCAATGTCACCGGCGCAACCATCGTGCCGGTCGGCGGCGGACTTTCGAATTCGAAGGCGCTTCTCGCCGCTCTGGACGAGGTGGTGAGGAGCCGCATTCTGAGACGCTTCGACCGCCCTCTCGTCGTGCCCGCCATCTGCCGCATCGAGCCGGGGCTGATCGGTTCCGCCGTCATCGGGCTGAAATATGAGAAAGAAGCCGTCGGCACCGCCTGAGCGGCATCACACCGTCTTAATCTTTTCCCGGCGGAAGCCCAGTCCCACCAGCCGGCCGGTCAAATGGGAAAGAAGCGGAAACCGCATGATAGCCAGCACAAAGGCTGGCGGTCCTTTCGGTTTTTCCGCATCGGCCCGTCCCTTCTTGCCGCCGATACGCATCATCCGCTGCAAAAACTGCGTGGCCTTGGTCGGGAAGGATCGCCGCTTTTCAATTGCAGCGAGATCGTCGTCTACGATGGCCCGACCGGACAGGAGCACCGGCACCAGTATATTGGCGGCCGCAACCGCATCCTGAATGGCGAGGTTAATGCCAACACCGCCGACAGGCGACATGGCATGGGCCGCATCACCGATGCAGATCAGGCCGGGTTTCCACCAGCGCTTCAGCCGGTCGATACGGACAGTCAGGAGATGCACGTCGTCCCAGCTCTTGAGCTCATCGAGCCTTTCGCGTGGGAAAGGGCAGATTTCCGCGACCCTGTCCCTGAACGCTTCAATTCCCTGCAGCTTTATGTCGGCGAAAAATCCCTTTCGCACCACATAACCGCATTGCCAGTAATCGCCCCGGTTGATCATGACGAAACCCTGCCGCGAGCCGGCATGCCCCATGGTTTCCGTTGGATCACCGGGCTGTTTCGAAAGACGCAGCCACAGCACCTCGGTCGGAATGCCGAAACGCTGCACCTCCAGCCCCGCCGCCTCGCGGACAATCGAGTTGCGTCCATCCGCTCCCACCACCAGATCGGCCTCGATCTCGATGATGCCTTCCGGCGTGCTGACCGTGAGACCGCCGACATGCCCGCCGCGCTCGACCAGACCGGTCACCGGCGCATTCATCAGCAACCGGAAATTTTCGTATTGCCCCGCCTTGCCGACGATGAAATTGAGAAAATCCCATTGCGGCATAAAGGCGATGAAGCGGTGACGGACCGGCAGGCGGGAGAAATCCGCTATCGTGATACGCTCGCCGCCGATAACTGCATTCAGCCTGGGCGCACGCGTATGCGGCAGGCTCAGGAACTCATCGATGAAACCCAGTTGCTCCATCAATTCAAGCGTCGAGGGGTGGATGGTATCGCCGCGAAAGTCGCGGAGAAAATCGCCGTGTTTCTCGACGACGACGACATCGATACCGCTGCGTGCAAGCAGCAGGCCAAGCATCATGCCCGCCGGCCCGCCGCCGGCGACGGCGACCGCGGTACGGATGTGCTGAACGGCCCTGCCGTCATGTTCCGGAGCGACTGTCGCTTCTTCCATCACCTTCCCCCTGCATATCCCGCTTAAGATCTTTATCGTGTATCCGCCGCCGGAAGGTTTGCATTTTTCGGCTGCGGCCAGCCCTGCGCATCGAACCGGAACAACATTTCGGACCGGGCAAAGATAAAGGCGAAGGCCATGGCCGTCCACATGCCGAGCAACAGTCCGGCGGCAACGTCGCTTGGATAATGTGCGCCGACGATGACACGCGAAATACCGATGACAAGGGCAAGCAGAAGAAACGCCCAGCGGAAACGCGGCATCAGCATGGCGAAAACGCCAAAAAAAGCTCCGGCGGCTGTCGAATGGCCGGAAGGGAAACTTTCATAGAGATTATCGCCGGTAAATGGAGTGAGGCTATAGGCTCCCATCTCCAGGAAAAGCTCCGGCCGCGCCCGCCCGATCAGGAATTTCAGCGTATGGACGAGAATGCTTGCCGTTCCGATCGTCAGGAGGAAATAGGCAAGAAGCCGCCATGCCGTCCTCAACCGTCCATTATAGGTCTGCGCCTTTAAAACCCGTGCGGCGACATAGGCCAATATCGCCAGAAGGCCGGTGGAATAGAGCATCCAGCGGAAGGTTCCGAAATCGGTAATGGCGCGGTTGAAAGAGACCACTCCTCCTGGCAGCGCCTGCGCGCTTTCGGAAAGACGCGGATCGAAAGGAATGAAGACCAGGACCAGCACAAGGCTTGTCGCAAAAATCCATCCGCTGGAAACCAGGAAACGTCGCATCAATATCCTCTCATTGTTTTTCTTGCATATGGCTTTGCCTTCCGCAAAAACAATAGCCCGGGCTTTGTCCTTGTTATGGCTGGTTTTCGCGAGTAGAGGCTAATGCATGGGGCCCGAAAATGCGTAGCGGTTTCGGGAGAACGACAAGCACCAAGAGGTGCGAACCGGAAAAGACCGACGGACTGAAAATGACGAATGCCAGTGAAATGCCACGCAAGCTGACAATATTGGGTTCGACGGGTTCGATCGGCACCAGCACGCTGGATGTCGTCCGTCAGCTGGGTGGCCGCGACGGGTTCGAGATCACGGCTTTGACCGGCGCGGGCAATATCGCTCTCCTGGCGGAACAGGCGCGGGAATTCGGCGCGCGACTGGCGGTTACCGCCGAGGACGACAAATATGAAGCGTTGAAATCCGCCCTTGCCGGCACCGGCATCGAGGTTGCGGCAGGCAAATCCGGCCTTGAAGAAGCCGCTTCGACGGATGCCGGCTGGGTGATGGCAGCGATTGCCGGAACCCCCGGCCTCGCGCCTACTCTTACAGCCGCACGGCGCGGCGCGGATATAGCGCTCGCCAACAAGGAATGCCTGGTTTCGGCTGGCGATGTCTTTCTGCGCACCGTCAAGCAGGGCGGTGGCAGGCTGATCCCCGTCGACAGCGAACATAGCGCAATCTTCCAGTGCCTGACGGGCGATCATAAACAAGCCGTGGAACGCATCGTGCTGACGGCTTCCGGCGGCCCCTTCCGCACCTGGTCGCGCGACGAGATGGCCAATGTCACGGCGGATATCGCCCGCGCCCATCCCAACTGGTCGATGGGGCTGAAGGTCTCCATCGGCAGCGCCTCGATGTTCAACAAGGGGCTGGAAATGATCGAGGCGAAATATCTCTTCGATCTCAGGCCCGACCAGGTGGAGGTGATCGTCCACCCGCAGTCGATCATCCATTCGATGGTGGGTTACACCGACGGCTCCTATATCGCCCAGCTCGGCTCCCCCGATATGCGAACCGCTATTTCTTATGCCCTCACCTATCCGCAACGCGGCAATCTGAATGTCGAGCGGCTGGATTTCGCCAAACTGGCGCGGCTCGATTTCGAAGCGCCGGATGAAGCCCGTTTCCCGGCGATCCGTCTGGCCCGCACGGCACTGGAGCGCGGCGGTTTGCAGGGCGCCGCCCTGAATGCCGCCGAAGAAACCGCCTTTCACGCCTTCGTTGCCGGCGGCATCGGTTTTCTCGATATGGCCGAGATCGTCGAAACGGTCATGGACCGCATGCATGACGGCCGATCTGCCGAGACGATGGACGATGTTTTCGCGGCGGATGAGGAAGCCCGCCGTCACGCCCGCGAATTGATCGCCACCAAAGAAAAGGCCGCGTAAACGCGGCCCGGTCTTCTCTTATCGAAACTGCGGCCTTACGCCACCGCCCGCGCCAGCGCACAATGCGACCAGAGCTGGTGCAACGCGCCGACCAGATGCTCGATATCGGCATCGCTATGCAGCGGCGTCGGCGTGATGCGCAGGCGCTCGGTCTTGCGCGGCACGGTCGGATAGTTGATCGGCTGCACATAGACGCCGTGATTATCGAGCAGGATATCCGAAATCCATTTGCACTTGGCGGCATCGCCCACCATGACAGGCACGATGTGGCTTGGATTGTCCATGTGCGGAATACCGCGTGCATCGAGAAGACCGCGCAACTTGCGCACCCGGTCCTGATGGCGGGCGCGTTCGAAGGGGCTTGCCTTCAGGTGCTGGATCGATGCGATCGCACCGGCAGCAAGCGACGGCGGCAGGGCCGTCGTGAAGATGAAGCCGGAGGCGAAAGAACGGATGAAATCGCAGACCGCCGTAGAACCGGTAATGTAACCGCCCATGACGCCGAAAGCCTTGCCGAGCGTCCCTTCGATGATCGTCAGGCGATCCATCAGGCCTTCGCGCTCGGCAATGCCGCCGCCGCGCGGTCCGTACATGCCGACGGCATGAACTTCATCGAGATAGGTCATGGCGCCATAACGGTCGGCCAGATCGCAGATTTCCTTGATCGGTGCGATATCACCATCCATCGAATAAACGGATTCGAAGGCGATCAGCTTCGGCGCATTCGGATCCGCCGCCTTGAGCTTGGCTTCGAGATCCTCGAGATCGTTGTGCTTCCAGATCACCCGCTCGCAACGGCCGTACCGGATGCCCTCGATCATCGACGCATGGTTGAGCGCATCCGAGAAAATGATGAGCCCCGGAATTTTCTGGCCGAGCGTGCCAAGGGTTGCCCAGTTGGACACATAACCCGAGGTGAAGATCAGCGCCGATTCCTTGCCGTGCAGGTCGGCAAGTTCGCGCTCAAGCAGGACGTGATAATGGTTGGTGCCAGAAATATTCCGGGTGCCTCCCGCACCCGCGCCACAGTGATCGATGGCGGCTTTCATGGCTTCGATGACTTTCGGATTCTGGCCCATGCCGAGATAATCGTTGGAGCACCAGACCGTGACGTCCTTGCGCTCGCCATTGGCGTTATACCGTGTCGCGCGGGGGAAATTGCCCTGCTGGCGTTCGATATCCGCAAAAACGCGATAGCGTCCCTCAGAATGCAGGCTTTGCAGTTCCGTCGTGAAAAATGCCTCGAAGTCCATGCCATGCTCCAGAATTGACCAGATCGTTTTCTGCCTCGACACCGGGACCGTCAACCCTTGTGGGCCACATTAACCGCGTCTGCGTCAATTCGCCGTTGTTTTGAACCATTCCAATAAACCGTTTATAGAAGATGATGGAAAGTACAAAATTGATTCACATCAAAAAACCCGGATTTTTGGAACCTTTTTTAAGCCGCGCCGTTGTTTGGGACGCAATCGATTTACGCTCGGAGGAATGCCTGAAGAGGAGGCTTCCCTAAACGACATCGAATTGTTAGTTATCTGTGGCGGTCGGAGGTAGCAGTCGCCGCAGATAAATATGGGACGCCTACCGAGCCGAAGAGCTCATTGTAACGTTGGAGAGAGTTTCATGAAAAAGGCAATCATATTTGCGCTCGTCGGCCTGTCGCTCGCAAGCTGCACGCAGACTGAAAAGGGCGCTTCCATCGGTGCCGTTTCCGGTGCTGTTATTGGCGGAGCCATCACGGGCAACGTTCGTGGCGCAGCAGTCGGCGCAGCAATTGGCGGCGTAGGCGGCGCTCTTATCGGCAATGCTTCCGAGCCGGGTTATTGCTATTATCGCGACCAGTACGGTCAGCGTTACACGGCACGTTGCCGCTAATCTCATCACGAGATACCGTTGCACAGAAGCCCCGGTCAGCCGGGGCTTTTTGCGTTAAGGGCAGCAAAACACAGGCGCAAGGGTCCTCAAAGCCGTTTATTTATGATTAAATTGCAATGTTAACGGACAGGAAACGGGTTAGGGCGACAATAAAGGCTCAACCATAAAGCAGCATATGCGAAGAACACGAACTAACCCGAAGACAGGTATTGCGTATCGGAAAGCTGGCACCGCACTTGCGGTTGCCGTGACGTTCGCCCTGTATCCGGCGTTTACCCGTGATGCCTTTGCCTTCAAACTGTTCGGCATGCGCCTTTGGGGTTCGGAAGAACCGGAGGTGGAGGTTATCAACCCCGTCAAATATGCCGTCACGCTTGATGCCGCCGACGCCGATAAATCCCTGAAAGACAGCCTGGAAAACAGCTCGCTTCTTCTTGCAGACAAGGACAAGCCGGCCTCCGGCGATCTTGGCCTTCTGATAAAGGCGAGAGACGACCGGGACAGGCTGATCGCGGCGCTTTATGAAAACGCCCGTTATGGCGGCATCGTCAAGGTCACCGTCGCCGGCAAGGATGTGGATGCTCTGCCGCCCAATCCCGTGTTCGATCATTCCGCTCCGGTGCCCGTGGTCATCACGGTTACGCCCGGCCCGGTGTTCAAACTTGGCAATGTCAGGCTTGAAGGCGATGTGACCGGCCGCAACCTTGAGGAATATGGCCTGACGACCGGCGGCGACGCCGGTTCTCTCGCAATCATCCGCGCCGGCAACAAGCTGATCGACGATCTGAAGGCCGAAGGCCGTCCACTTGCGAAGCTGACGAAACGCGAGGCGGTCGCCAACCACGCGACGAACACGGTCGATATCACCATGGCGGCCGAAGGCGGTCCCGTGGCGCCCCTCGGCACGGTCACCGTCACGGGTGAAAAAACCGTCGATGGCGATTTCATCCGTCGTTATTCGCGCCTTAATGGCGGCGAGCCCTATTCGCCGGAAAAACTGCGCAAGGCCGCCGACCGGCTGCGGCAGCTCGGCGTCTTTTCCAGCCTCACCATCAAGGAAGCGGGAACGCTGGCGCGCGACGGCACCATTCCGCTTACCATCGAGGTTTCGGAAGGCAAGCACCGCTATTTCGGCGTTGGCGCGCAATATTCCACCACGGAAGGCATCGGCCTGCAGGGGTATTGGGGCCACCGGAACCTGTTCGGACAGGCGGAATCGCTGCGTATCGAAGGTTCGGTTTCGCGCATCGCCGAAGCATCGAGCGTCGAAGGCATGGATTATTCGGCGGGCATCACTTTCACCAAGCCCGGCATGTTCAATCCGCGTACCACCTTCAAGACCAGCCTGATTGCCAAGACCGAACACCCAGATACATACGATGCCAAGACCGTGACGGGCACGGCCGGTTTCGCCTACGAGCTGAACGATACCGATACAGCCGCAGCCGGCCTCGAGGTGCAATGGGCCGACACGGAAGACGCATTCGGCAAAAACGAATATCTCACGACCTCCATACCGCTGGAATTCGTTCGCGATACGCGCGATGACAAGCTCAACCCCACCGAAGGCTTTCGCGCCTCGGTGGCCGCCAAGCCGAGCTATGAAGCGCTGAACGGCACCTTCTTTTCCTCTTTCGAAGGTTCCATTTCAGGCTACAAGGGGCTTGGCGCCGAGGACCGGCTGATCATGGCCGGAAAGCTTTCCGGCGGCGTACTGGTCGGCGGCAGCGATCTGCAGGACATTCCCACCACCAGGCGTTTTTATGCCGGCGGCGGCGGATCGGTCCGCGGCTACAGCTATCAGGAAATATCGCCCTATAATGCCGCCGGCGACGCGACGGGCGGCCGCTCCTATGTGGTCGGTTCCATCGAAGCCCGCATCAAGGTCACCGATACGATCGGCATCGTGCCCTTCATCGATGCGGGTGTGGTTTCGGAAGACGTGACACCCGATTTTTCCGATATCCGGGCTGGCGCCGGTATCGGTTTGCGTTACGCAACGCCCTTCGGGCCTCTGCGTCTTGATGTCGCCATGCCGCTCGACAAATATGATGGCGGCAACAGTTTCGGCATTTATGCTGGCATCGGTCAGTCTTTTTAAACGCCGCAGTCGAACACCCTTGCAACAGAGTGTAGATTACCCTTTATGAAAACGTTGATTCGATTGCTGAAATGGCTGGGCTACGCTGCTTTGTGCGGCGTGGTGCTGGTGTTGCTTGCGGTTCTGTTCGTCGGTTTTACACCGATGGGCGCAAGAATTGCCGCAAAGCAGATTTCATCGCTCGTTTCCACACCCGATCAGGTAATCGAGATTTCGCCCCCGAGCGGCCTTTTGACCGGCCGCCTGCGGCTCGACAATGTCACCCTTTCAGACCGGCAGGGACCCTATGCCCGCGTGAACCAGATCGCCGTCGACTGGTCGCCGCTCTCGCTGCTTGCCGGCACCTTCCATGCCGACCGGGTCTCGGCCGGATCGATCGATGTCGAGCGCAAACCGCTTGCCCCGGAACAGACATCGACCAAGAGCTCCGGCAATTCCTCGCTGCCGATCGAAATCGCCGTCGACAAGTTCAGCTTTCCCGATATCAGCCTTGGCCAATCGCTTCTCGGCCGTCCCTTCGACCTGAACGCGGAAGGCAATCTCACGGCTGCCCAGGACGATATGCGGCTGTCGCTCACCGCCCACCGGCTCAATGCGCCGGATGCGGAGGTCAATGCCGACATCGCCTTCCTTCCGAATGAGAATGTTCTGAAGCTGAAAGCGGAGATGAAGGAGCCCGAAGGCGGTCTTCTCGCCACGCTGCTTTCGCTTCCCGGAACGCCTGCGGTGGCGATAGACCTCAACGGCGAAGGCCCGCTTTCCAATTGGACGGGCACGTTGCGCGGCAATGTCGCCGGCAACCCCGTCGTCAACGTCACCGGCCGCCACCTTCTCGCAGATGATGGCACCCGCCGTATCGAAATTGCAGGCGGTGGTCAACCGGACCTGCTGCTGCCCCCCGCCTTCCGCCAGCTTTTTGCCGGCGAGACGAAGCTCGACGCAAACGCCACGCTCTCGCCGCAGGGCCGCATCGAAATCGGCAGCAGCACATTGGAAACCGGCACCCTGCTGCTGACGGCGTCAGGCACGGTCGATCCGAACGGTCAGAACAATCTTGCCGCCAATCTCATCGGCACCGCCGGCCCCGTGGATTTCCGCTGGCCGCTGGAGAATGGCGACGTTCAGGCGCTCATCAACGGCCTCGACCTTTCCCTCAAGGGTGGCGCAGACGCCGCAAATCTCAACACAACCGTATCGTTGCGCAGCCTCTCCCTGCCGCAAGGCAGGCTCGATGACGTCAAGCTGACGGCCGAGAGCGCCGATCTCAACATCGCTAACCGTAGCGGCACGATTGCGACGGTCCTGTCCGTGGCGCAATCCTCCTTCGTCAGCCCCGATATCGACCGGCTGGTGCGGGCACCCCTCACCATCAAGGCGCCGCTCAGCCTCACCTCTTCCTCCATCGGCTTCGACGGCGCCACACTGGAAAGCGCCAGTGTCGGTGGAACGCTGAACGGCAGTTTCGATCTCGCCGGCAATCGCCTGACCTCCAGCGTGCAGCTCTTTGCGCTGCCCGCCACGCTGCCTCCGGCGCTCGCGGAAAAATTCGACACCACCATCGCCCTCCAGGGCGATATCGACCTGACCATCGGCGGCCGCACCAGCGTTGAAAACCTCGTCGTGAAATCGGGAACGATCGAAGCCACAGGCAATGTCGGCCTCGAAAACGATGCATTGAGCGCCAGCCTGACGGGTAAATTTCCCGCTCTTGAAAAGTTGACGCCGCAGGCGAAGGGCGTCGCCGATTTTGCAATCGAGGCGAGCGGTGCACTTGCAGCACCGGATTTCAACATCACCCTGAGCTCCGAAAGCGCAATCCTTGCCGGACGAACACTCGAATCGCTGAAGGTGAATGCGACGGGCAAGGCCGATCCCGCCGCGCCTCAGGCGAAACTCACCGCCAGCGGCAGTCTCGACCGGCAGAAGATCGACGCCAATGCCGATGTGGTGCAGACCGAAAACGGCACGGCTATCCCCGAGCTGCACGTGGCCGTAGGCCGCAATATCTTGAATGGGCAGCTGCAATTCTCGCAGCAATTCCTGCCATCGGGCAATCTTTCCTTCAATTTCCCCGACCTTGCCCTGCTCGCCGCGCTCGCTGCGCAGCAGGCGAACGGCGATATTGCCGGTGACATAACGCTGAGCAACGCCAATGGCCGGATTGCCGCAACGATCAAGGCCAATGGCGGCAGCATCCGTCAGGGCACGACAACGATCTCCAGGCTGGCGGCCGATATTTCCATTGACGACCTCCAGGCTCTCGCCATCAATGGCAAGCTCAGCGCTGATAGCGTCAATGCCGGCGCCGCTTCGATTTCCGCCCTGAATGCCACCATCGGCCATTCCGGCACGACGACGCAGTTCGACGTCAACGGCCGTTACGACAATGCACCGCTGGTGGTGAAGGGCAGCGCCGACACCGGCGGATCGCCGATGACGGTACGGCTCGACGCCTTTTCCGCCGCCCCCAAAGGCATTGCGGTGCGCCTTGAAAAACCGAGCACCATCGCCATCCAGAATGGCACGGCCCGCATCTCCGATCTGACCATCATCACGGGTGAAGGACGCATCGAGGTCAACGGCACCGCCGGGTCGACGCTCGATGTCAATGCCGATATCCGGTCGCTGCCCGCCAGTCTCGCAAATGCTTTCGCCACCGGGCTGGATGCGGCAGGCAGCATCTCCGGCACGGTGAGCGCCAAGGGTGCGGCATCGGACCCCGCGGTCGACTACAATCTGAACTGGACCAATGCCGAAGTCGCGCAGACACGCGCGGCGGGGCTCGCCGCGCTCGGCATCAAGGCGAACGGCCGCTTTGCCGGCGGCACCTTGCAGATCGACACCAATGTCTCCGGTCAGGGCGGCATGGCGCTTTCCGGCGGCGGTTCGCTTGGCATCGCCGGCAATCGTCCACTTTCCATGGCGTTTACAGGCAGATTGCCCTTCTCCGCCGTTGCGGCGCAAACCGCAGCGCAGGGCCTCGATGTTGACGGCACCGCCGCCATCGATGTGAGGATTTCCGGCAGCGCTTCCGCGCCTGTCGTTACCGGCAGCATCACCACCGATGGGACGCGCCTCACCGACGTGCGCAGGAACCTGACCGTCAACGATCTCGGCGCAACCATCACCTTCGACCGCGACCGCGCGGTCATTTCCCGATTGACGGGCAAGCTGGCGGGCGGCGGAACGATCTCGGGAACCGGCAGCGTCGGCATAGCCGGTGGTTCGGGTTTCCCGGCCGATATATCGATCACCCTTAATCGCGCCGGTTATAATGACGGCACGCTGGTGACGACGGTGGTGAGCGGCACGCTGACATTGAAAGGCCCGCTGCTGAATTCCCCCGTGCTGGGCGGCAACCTGACGCTGGACAGAAGCGCCATCACCATTCCGGAGAAGCTTCCGGCCTCGTTGACGGAGATCGATGTCAAGCACAAGAACGCCCCGCCGAAGGTGCGCGCGCAGGCCAAGGCGCTCGGGGCTGATCAGGGCGGCAGCGGCAGCTCCTCCACCATCAATCTCGATCTGCAGGTGAATGCACCGAGCGGTATCTTCGTGCGCGGACGCGGCATCGATGCGGAACTCACGGGCAATCTGACGATCCGTGGCACAGCGGCCGTTCCCGTCATTTCCGGCGGCTTCGAAATGCGCCGTGGCCGGCTTGAAATCCTAACCCGCCGCCTCGATTTCACCACCGGCAATATCAGTTTTGGTGGCGGCCTCGTTCCGGTTCTCGACATGAAGGCGGACTCGACGGTCGGTTCGACGACCATCACGGTGGCGGTTTCCGGCAATGCCAACGATCCGACCTTTGCTTTCTCCTCGGCGCCCGCCCTGCCGCAGGATGAGGTGATGGCGCAGCTGATCTTTGGCCAGTCCATGTCGAAGCTCTCGGCGCTGCAGATCGCAAGGCTGGCCGATGCGGCCGCCCAGCTGGCCGGCGGGCGTTCCACCTCGCTGTTCGACAAGCTCAGAAGCAATCTCGGCGTCGACGATCTCGATATTTCGACGGATTCCGAAGGGCAGGCCCGCGTTTCCGCCGGTAAATATCTGAACGAAAGAACCTATCTGGAGCTGCAGCAAAGCGGCGAATCCGGTGCAAAAGCCATCATCAATCTCGATGTCGGCCGGGGCGTGAAGCTGCGTGGGGAAGCGGGCGGCGATGGCGAAGGCGCGGCCGGCATTTTTTACGAGAAAGAATATTAGCATTTCCAGTAAAAGTGCGTAGCGGTTTTACCTCCGGACAATTCCTAAAATCAAAAAGAGAGTATTTTCGCGATTCAAAGAAAAGCGAAAACGCTCCGGGACCGCTTCGTATTTAGGTTTGCGAAACCATCTCGTGCTACGACTCTTCCATTGACGACGGAAATATTGTTTCCGGCTGTTCAGGCACCAGGCAGAACGCCAAATTCGCATTGCAAGTGTCGGTGCACTTGCGCCGGCCTCCACAGCGAGCATTGGGAAGAATTCTGATGGCAATGATTAACTCTACCAATTTTGGCGGTGAGACGCTCGAAATCATCGCGTTCCGCCTGCATGATCAGGAATTCTGCGTGAAGACGACGACCATTCGCGAAATCCGCGGCTGGGCGCCTTCCACGCCCATTCCCCACGCGCCGAAAGACGTCATCGGCGTCATGAACCTGCGCGGTTCGGTCATTCCGATCATCGATCTGGCTCACAAGCTCGGCATGAAGAGCACCGTCGCCAATGAAAGAAGCGCCATTGTGGTCGCGGAAGTGCACAATATGGTCATCGGCATGCTCGTCGACCGCGTTTCCGACATTCTGACGATCCCGGCAAACCAGGTTCAGCCGGTTCCGGAAATCTCGGCCTCCTTCGACAAATCCTATTCGGAAGGCATCATCGCCAACGAACATGGCATGATCTGCTTCCTGAACCTCGCGAAGATGTTCAAAGGAACCGAAGCGGAAGATCTCGCGGCCTAATCAGGCCTTTTGGCTGGCCTGACCGCACGAAGACTTTCGATCAATCCAGACCGCCGGAGCACCTGCCCGGCGGTTTTGTTTTTCCTCCCTGCCCTGTTTTATTAAATAAGAACATTTTAATATTATGGATATCTAATATTAAAGACCGAGGATCAGTATCGCGCCGGCACGACTATCACGCGGGCCCGATACCTGACCGAGGCGGAGAGAGAAAAGTGCCTGCATTGCTGCCTTCGGCGGCAAACCTGTTCGTTGTTCAACATGATACGACGTGGACCGCATAGTCTGTGCGGCTCGCCGCGCCGTGGGCCGTTTTTGGGGGACGTATAATGCTGGGGTTAGGGAAAAGCGCAGACAACAGAAATATGCTCGATGCGATATCGAGATCGCAGGCGGTCATAGAATTCGATCTCAAGGGTAATATCCTCACCGCGAATAAAAATTTCTGCACGGCGCTGGGTTATGATCTTGCCGAGATCGTCGGCAAGCACCATCGCATCTTCTGCGACAGCGAGCTTGCCGCGTCGCGGGCCTATCAGGAATTCTGGGACTCTCTCGCCCGTGGCGAGTTCCAGGCCAAGGAATATCGCCGTATCCGCAAAGACGGCTCGGTTATCTGGATCGAGGCCTCCTACAACCCGGTTTTCCGTTCGGGCAAACCCTATAAGGTCGTGAAGATCGCCACGGACATCACCGCCAAGAAGATCAGGGCCGTGGACGATGCGGGCAAGCTGGAGGCGCTCTCCCGTTCGCAGGCCACCATCGAGTTTTTGCCGGATGGCACCATCATCACCGCCAATCCGAATTTCTGCGCCACGGTGAATTACGACCTCAAGGAAATCGAGGGCAGGCACCACCGCATCTTCTGCGATCCGGCCTATGCCGCCTCGCCTGCCTATGGCAACTTCTGGCCGCGACTGGCGGCAGGGGAATTCATCTCGGATGAATTTGTCCGCTACGGAAAGAACGGCAAGGAAATATGGATTCAGGCCGCCTATAATCCGGTGCTGGACGAGGCCGGCAAGGTGGTGAAAGTGGTGAAATTCGCCACCGATGTCACGCCACGCATGAGCGCCATCAGTGTGCTGGCCGATGCCCTGCGGGCGCTGGCCGAGGGCGATCTTGTGCAGCGCCTCGACAACAGTTTCGTGCCCAGCATGGAAAAACTACGCGCAGACTTCAACGAAGTCGTCGCCAGGCTGCAGGCCACCATGCAGACCATCGCCCATAATGCCTCGACAATCGCTTCCGGCTCCGGCGAAATCCGCATCGCCGCCGATCAGCTTTCGCAGCGCACCGAACAGCAGGCCGCCTCACTGGAAGAGACCGCAGCCGCGCTGGAGGAAATCACCACCACCGTTACCGATGCCAGCCAGCGCGCCGGCGAGGCCGGCAAACTGGTATTGCGGACGAGAGAACATGCCGAACATTCCGGCGATATCGTCCAGCAGGCAATTTCCGCCATGGATGCGATTTCGCGGTCCTCCGGTGAAATCACCAACATCATCGGCGTCATTGACGACATCGCCTTCCAGACCAATCTTCTGGCACTGAATGCGGGTGTCGAAGCCGCCCGCGCCGGCGAAGCGGGCAAAGGGTTTGCCGTCGTGGCGCAGGAGGTCCGGGAGCTTGCGCAGCGATCCGCCGTTGCGGCCAAGGAAATCAAATCCCTCATCAACACCTCCCGCGAGCAGGTCGCCAATGGTGTGGATCTGGTGGGCAGAACCGGCGGCGCGCTGCGGGATATCCAGTCGCAGATGAGCGAGATCGACACCAATGTCTCGGCCATCGTTGAAGCCTCGCGCGAACAGGCGAATGGTCTTAGGGAAATCAATCAGGCCGTTAACGTCATGGATCAGGCCACCCAGAAAAATGCTGCCATGGTCGAGGAAACCACCGCCGCCAGCCACGGCCTCGCCACGGAGGCGGAGAATCTGCACGAGTTACTGCGGCAGTTCAGAATATCGCATGAGGCATCGGCATCACCCACACGCGCGGCAGACAAAAAGCCAGCCGTCGTTACCAGACTTCCGGCGCCGCAGCCACGATATGCCGCCCCGCCAAGGTCTCACGGAAACGCCGCAGCGGAATGGGCGGAATTCTAGACCTGTTATGAAGCCGGGAGGCCGCCGGGGAGATGGCGGCCTCAACATTATAGAATGATACGATCCGCCCGGGTGAAGATTTCAAAATCTTCACCCCGCACCAGTGCGACAAGTGTGACACCCGCCCTCTCGGCCGTTTCGATGGCAAGTGCCGTGGGTGCTGAAATTGCCGCTAGAATGGGACTGCCAAGGATAGCCGTCTTCTGGACCATTTCCACCGACAGGCGGCTGGTGACGGCCACAATTCCCGCCCCGGGAGATATCTCCGCATTGATGACCGCACCTGCGAGCTTGTCGAGCGCATTATGGCGGCCGACATCTTCGCGGACAGCAAGCAGCCCTTTTTGAGGATTGTAGAAACCCGCGCCGTGAACTGCCCTCGTTTCGCGATTGAGACTTTGCGCCTCGTTCAGCGCTTTCACCGCAGCAACCACGTCATCACCGTCAACGGAGATTTCCACGTCGCTCAACTCCGGTACCACGCGGACCGCCTGTTCTATGGATTCGATGCCACAGAGACCGCAGCCGACAGGGCCCGCCATATGTCGCCGTCTTGCTCTGAGCGCATCCGCATTGGCATCCTGCAAATCCACCTGAACATCGAAGCCTTGCCCGGCCTCGATCACCTCGATGGACCGGATTTCCGCCCTTGTGGATATGATGCCTTCCGTAAGACTGAAACCGACTGCAAAATCGACAAGATCGGCGGGGCTGGCCATCATCACGGCATGCGTGCTGCCGCCATAAGAAAAGGCGACTGGCACCTCCTCCGGCACCGCCCTCTCGCCCTCGGTTATAGCCCCTTGCCGCACAGCAGTTCGTGCGACCCTTCGGTAACTTGCCTCTGCCGACACGCTGATCACTCCTCCATGACGAAAATCTGCTTCGCCTCGCTCATGGTCCCAAAGCAGCATTTCTTCCCGCTATCACATCTAACCGAAAGCCCGGAAAATCGGAATCGGTTTCCCGGCTGCCCCCATTGAAACAAAACCTTTGAAGGCGCTTCTTGCCCTACCCATTCTCCGCACGTGAACCACTGACGCAATCCCGCCAAGGCCATTCTGAAGCTTGGACTAGGCCAACCGAGGGGGGCTCCTATGCGAAAGCAGCCATGTTTCGCCTGATGGTGAGGCAACAGCCCAAAACAAAAAAAGCGACCGAAGCGGCCGCTTTTTTTGTTTTGGATTTTTTGTGGGCAGTCATTCTTTCGAACCCGCCCGGTGCTTTCAAGCAGCGACGAGAACCTCATGCAGGTTCGTCAGCTCATAGAGGTGCTTCTCGAGCTTGGTCAGATGTTCGTGGTGATGATTGCCCTCTTCGATTTCGGCCTTCGCCGCATCGATACGCTTCTGCAGCGTGTCGGGAGACATATCATCGGCCGAAACGGCGGATTCGGCGAGAAGCGTGCAGCCGGTCGGCAGAATATCGGCAAAACCACCGAAGACGACATATTTATGCGTCTCGCCGGAAGCGAACTTCACCGTTACCAGACCTGGCTTGATCGTGGTCATCGTCGGCGCGTGATTGGCCAGAACGGTCATTTCACCCAGCGTAGCCGGGATGACGACTTCCGTAACCGTTTCGGAAACGAGCAGACGCTCCGGGGAAACGAGATCGAATTTGAAACTGTCAGCCATGGCTATTCACTTCTTTTCAATTACGCGGGCGTCACGGACTTGTCTTTTACAACAAAGGCGAAAGCCTTTCCGGTTTCGCCACCATTGTCGGCTAGGCGCACGGATGAACCGCGCGCCCGCCAATTCATGATCAGGCAGCCTCGGCAGCCAGCTTCTTTGCCTTTTCGATGGCTTCTTCCATCGAACCGACCATGTAGAAAGCAGCTTCCGGCAGGTTGTCGTACTCGCCGTTGACCAGGCCCTTGAAGCCCTTGATCGTGTCTTCGAGAGCGACAAGCTTGCCCGGCGAACCGGTGAAGACTTCAGCAACGAAGAACGGTTGCGACAGGAAACGCTCGATCTTGCGGGCGCGGGCAACCGTCAGCTTGTCTTCTTCCGACAGTTCGTCCATGCCGAGGATGGCGATGATGTCCTGAAGAGCCTTGTAGCGCTGCAGGGTCGACTGAACCTTACGGGCAACTTCGTAGTGCTCTTCGCCGACGATCATCGGGTCAAGCATACGCGAGGTGGAGTCGAGCGGGTCAACAGCCGGGTAAATACCCTTTTCAGCGATCGAACGCGACAGAACCGTCGTTGCGTCAAGATGCGCAAACGAGGTGGCCGGAGCCGGGTCGGTCAAGTCGTCGGCGGGAACGTAAATCGCCTGAACCGAGGTGATCGAACCCTTGTTCGTGGTGGTGATGCGTTCCTGCATCTGGCCCATGTCGGTCGCCAGCGTCGGCTGGTAGCCCACGGCCGAAGGAATACGGCCGAGCAGAGCCGACACTTCCGAACCAGCCTGCGTGAAGCGGAAGATGTTGTCCACGAAGAACAGAACGTCCTGGCCTTCGTCACGGAAGTTTTCAGCGATCGTCAGACCGGTCAGAGCGACGCGGGCGCGGGCGCCCGGCGGTTCGTTCATCTGGCCGTAAACGAGCGCAGCCTTGGAGCCTTCGCCGCCGCCGAGCTTGTTGACGTTCGATTCGATCATTTCGTGGTAGAGGTCGTTGCCTTCGCGGGTACGTTCACCCACGCCGGCGAATACCGAGTAACCACCATGCGCCTTGGCGACGTTGTTGATCAGTTCCATGATGAGAACCGTCTTGCCAACGCCGGCGCCGCCGAACAGGCCGATCTTGCCGCCCTTGGCGTAAGGAGCCAGAAGGTCGACGACCTTGATGCCGGTGACGAGGATCTGTGCTTCGGTCGACTGCTCGACGTAAGACGGTGCATCCTGGTGGATGGCGCGCTTCTTGGCCGTGGTGATCGGACCAGCTTCGTCAACCGGCTCGCCGATGACGTTCATGATGCGGCCGAGCGTTTCCGGACCGACCGGAACTTCGATCGGTGCGCCGGTGTTGGCGACGGCCTGACCGCGGACGAGACCTTCGGTCGAGTCCATGGCGATCGTGCGAACGACGTTCTCGCCGAGATGCTGCGCGACTTCCAGAACGAGGCGGTTGCCGTTGTTCTCGGTTTCGAGCGCGTTCAGGATCGGAGGCAGTTCGCCTTCGAACGCCACGTCGACAACAGCGCCGATAACCTGGGTAACCTTGCCCGCGCCGTTCACCGCTGCGGTTTTCTTGGGGGTAGCTGCCTTAGCCATTATCCTTACCCTCTTTCCTTACCTCAGAGCGCTTCCGCGCCCGAAATGATTTCAATGAGTTCCTTGGTGATCTGAGCCTGACGCTGACGGTTGTAGGAAAGCGTCAGCTTGTTGATCATCTCACCGGCATTGCGCGTTGCATTGTCCATCGCGCTCATCTTGGCGCCCATTTCACCGGCAACGTTTTCGAGCAGAGCCCGGAAAACCTGAACCGAAATGTTGCGCGGAATAAGGTCTTCCAGAATAGAAGCCGCATCCGGCTCATATTCGTAGACGGCGTTCTGCGTCGCGGCATCCTCTTCCACAACAGGCGTTGCGGCCGGAATGAGCTGCAGACCGGTCGGGATCTGACTGATGACGGACTTGAATTCCGAATAGATCAGCGTGCAGACATCGAACTCACCCGCGTTGAAGAGCGAGATCACCTTCTTGGCGATCTGGTCGGCGTTTTCGAAACCGACCTTCTTCACTTCGCGCAGTTCGACACGCTCGATGATGTTGGCTGCAAATTCGCGGCGAAGGCTGTCGTAACCCTTCTTGCCAACCGTGATGATCTTGACCGTCTTGCCTTCCGAAATCAGCTTGCGGGCGTGATCGCGGGCAAAACGGGAAATCTGCGAGTTGAAACCGCCGCAAAGACCACGTTCAGCCGTGCAGACGACGAGCAAGTGCACGTCGTCCTTGCCGGTGCCGGTCATCAGCGCCGGAGCAACGTCCGCCTCGACCGCATTCGCGATGTTGGCAAGAACGGCGCTCATGCGCTGAGAATAAGGCCGGGCGGCCTCCGCAGCTTCCTGGGCGCGCCGAAGCTTCGCCGCGGCGACCATTTTCATCGCCTTGGTAATCTTCTGCGTCGCCTTTACGGAGGCAATGCGGTTTTTCAGATCCTTTAGTGAAGGCATCCGTTATCCGTCCGAGTAAAAGAGCCCTGATTACGAGAAAGACTTGGCGAAGCTATCAAGAGCGCCCTTGAGCTTGCCCTTGGTATCGTCGCTGATAGCCTTTTCCGTGCGGATGGTGTCGAGGATCGCCTTGCCTTCCGACCGGAGGTAGGAGAGCAGACCCTGCTCGAACTTGCCGACCTGTGCGACCGGAACCTTGTCGAGGTAACCGTTGACGCCGGCGAAGATCACCGCAACCTGTTCTTCCGTCTTGAGCGGAGAGAACTGCGGCTGCTTCAGAAGTTCGGTCAGGCGGGCGCCGCGGTTAAGCAGGCGCTGCGTGGAAGCGTCGAGGTCCGAACCGAACTGGGCGAAGGCGGCCATTTCGCGATACTGGGCGAGTTCACCCTTGATCGAACCGGCAACCTGCTTCATCGCCTTGATCTGAGCGGCGGAGCCAACGCGCGAAACCGACAGACCGACGTTAACAGCCGGACGGATACCCTGATAGAACAGGTCGGTTTCAAGGAAGATCTGGCCGTCGGTGATCGAGATCACGTTGGTCGGAATGAAGGCCGAAACGTCGTTACCCTGGGTTTCGATGACAGGCAGAGCCGTCAGCGAGCCAGCGCCCATTTCGTCGGAGAGCTTTGCAGCGCGCTCGAGAAGGCGGGAGTGGAGATAGAAAACGTCGCCCGGATAAGCTTCGCGGCCCGGAGGACGACGCAGCAGAAGCGACATCTGACGATAGGCAACGGCCTGCTTGGAAAGGTCGTCGTAACCGATGAGAGCGTGCTTGCCGTTGTCACGGAAGTATTCACCCATGGCGCAACCGGCAAACGGTGCGAGGTACTGCATCGGAGCCGGGTCGGAAGCGGTGGCAGCAACGATGATCGAGTACTGCAGCGCGCCGCGTTCTTCCAGAACCTTCACGAACTGGGCAACGGTCGAACGCTTCTGACCGATAGCGACGTAGACGCAATAAAGCTTGTCGCCGTCAGGGCCATTGTCGTGAATGGCCTTCTGGTTCAGGATCGTGTCGAGAATGATCGCGGTCTTGCCGGTCTGGCGGTCGCCGATGACGAGCTCGCGCTGGCCACGGCCAACCGGGATGAGCGCGTCGATGGCCTTGAGGCCGGTCGACATCGGCTCATGAACCGACTTGCGCGGAATGATGCCGGGAGCCTTGACGTCAACGCGCGAACGCTTGGCGGCATTGATCGGGCCCTTACCGTCGATCGGGTTGCCAAGCGCGTCAACGACGCGGCCGAGCAGTTCCGGACCGACGGGAACGTCAACGATAGCGCCAGTCCGCTTTACGGTGTCGCCTTCCTTGATGTCACGGTCCGAACCGAAGATAACCACACCGACATTGTCGGCTTCAAGGTTGAGCGCCATGCCACGGATGCCGCCCGGAAACTCGACCATTTCACCAGCCTGAACATTGTCGAGACCGTAAACGCGGGCAATACCGTCACCGACGGAAAGCACCTGGCCGACTTCCGAGACTTCCGCCTCGTTGCCGAAATTTTTGATTTGATCTTTCAGAATTGCGGAAATTTCCGCGGCGCGGATATCCATCAGCCAACCTCTTTCAGTGCAAGCTTAAGGGTGGAAAGTTTGGTGCGAAGAGACGTATCGATCTGGCGGGAGCCGACCTTGACGATCAGGCCACCGAGTATCGAGGGATCGACGGTAACGGAAACCGCCACATCCTTGCCGGTAACGCTCTTCAGCGCCGCCTTCAGTTCAGTTTCCTGCGCCTCGTCGAGCGCATGTGCCGAGGTGACCTCGGCGGTGATTTCGCCGCGGTGGGCGGCGGCAATGGTGCGGTAGGCGCGGATCATGCCAGGAACGGCAAAGAGACGGCGGTTATTCGCAACAACCTTGAGGAAATTGAGCGCGAGACCAGCGATGCCGGCCTTTTCGCAGATTGCGGTGATTGCCTTGAACTGATCCTCGGCGGAAAACACCGGGCTCGCAACCAGACGCTTCAAATCGTCGCTTTCGTCGAGAAGTGCGCCAAACTTGTCCAGTTCGGCCTGAACCGCTTCAACCGCACCCGCTTCCAAAGCAAGCTCGAAAAGCGACGACGCATACCTTTCCGCTACACCGGATGTTCCCTGGGAGGTGTCTGCCACGGGCACTTTTTCCCTGCTAATCGTCCAAGACCATCAGCGATGGGGCTCCACCGCATCAAATTCTTGAAATCGTTTCAATTTCCCCGAAAAAGACCGGAATTCCCCCCTGCCTTTTCCCAATTTCGCGGTCCGTCTAGCATAGGACGCCGGGACTCGCAACACGCGTAATAGCGGAAAGCGCCGTTTGGGCAAGGGGGAATGCGTTTAAATTTTCCGATTTCGCTCAGGATGCGGCATCTGTGCGTCACAAAAGGCAAAAAGCCCGCCTCAGACCAGCCCGAACACGTAGCTCAACGACAGTGCAGCGAGCAGGAAGTGTACAACCAGAAGTAAGAAATTCCGCATGGTTGTGCCTCCATCGGAGAGTATGGAGAGAATACCGCCGAACACGCTGAGGCCGAAAGCCGCACCGAAGGCGAGATAGACCATGGGCTGCGCGAGAAGCAGGGCGGCGGCGCCGAGGCCGAGATAGAACCCGGCAAGCGACGAACGCACAAGCGCATAACCATCCCTGCGCTCACCCGCCGGCTGGAGACCGAAGGCACGCAGCGTAATACCCGGCGCAAACATGAAAAAAAGGCCCATCACGGCCGAAACCACCGCCGCTCCGAAGGCCAGCTGCTCGCCGAACTCGGCGGGAAAATAAAACTCCATCTCGTTCCCCAAATCATTTTGACTGCCTGCTGCGTTATGACACGGTCATGACAGCGGGAAAACGCCCCGGCGGCAAAGTTCAAAGGAAACTTTGCGGGTCGATATCGAGCTGCACATGCACGCTGCCGCGCTCTTTCGGGCCATTGGCCAGAAGCGTGCGGAGAAAAGACTGCATGTCGGAATTGCGCCGCCCATGCACCAGGAGGCGGAAACGGTGACGGCCACGGATGAGCGCGAGCGGCGCTTCCGCCGGGCCGAGCAGCATGATGCCGGTAACCTGTGGGGCTGCGGCCCTCAAGCCCCGGGCATGGGTTTCCGCTTCCCCGCGCGTATCGGCGGAAACGATGATCGAGGCAAGCCGTCCGAAGGGCGGCAGAACGGCTTTTTCCCGCTCCACGATTTCCCTTTCGTAGAAGGCCGATGCATCGCCCGAAACGATGGCCTGCATGACGGGGTGCTGCGGCTGATAGGTCTGCAACAGGCCATGGCTCTTCAACCCCGTGCGCCCGGCGCGCCCCGTCACCTGCGAGAGCAGCTGGAACGTTCGCTCTGCCGCGCGCGGATCGCCATTGGCAAGCCCCAGATCGGCATCGACGATGCCGACAAGCGTCATCAGCGGAAAATTATGTCCCTTGGCGACGAGCTGCGTGCCGATGACGATATCCGCCTCACCCTTGACGATCGCCTCCAGCTCCAGCCGCAGGCGCTTGACACCCATGAGATCGGAGGAGAGCACGATGGTGCGGGCTTCCGGGAAATGTTTCTCCACCTCCTCGGCGATGCGCTCGACACCCGGCCCGCAGGCCACCAGATGATCGAAGGTGCCGCATTCCGGGCAATGGTCAGGCGTCGGCTCGCTGTGGCCGCACTGGTGGCACTGCAATTGATTGCGGAACCGGTGCTCCACCAGCCAGCTGGAACATTGCGGGCACTGGAAACGGTGGCCGCAGACCCGGCAGAGCGTCAACGGCGCATAGCCGCGGCGATTGAGGAAAAGAAGCGCCTGCTCACCCTTCTCGATCGTCTTGCCGATTCCACGCAGCAGAACCGGGGAAAGAAACCCTCCCCTTTCCGGCGGATGGCGGCGCATATCAACGAGATGCAGGTCCGGCATCGCCGCATCGCCGAAGCGCGTGTGCAGGTGGATGGTGTTGTAACGCCCCGAACTGCCATTGACCTGGCTTTCCACAGAGGGTGTGGCAGACACCAGCACGACAGGAAATTCCGCGATTCGCGCTCTCACGACCGCCATGTCGCGGGCATTATAATAGACGCGGTCTTCCTGCTTATAGGCCGGATCGTGCTCCTCATCGACGATGATAAGACCGAGATTGTCGAAGGGCAGGAAAAGTGCCGAACGCGCGCCGGCCACCACCTTCACTTCGCCCGTCACCGCCTGCCGCCAGACTTTTTCGCGCATGCGCGGTGACAGGTCCGAATGCCATTCCGCCGGTTTTGCACCGAAACGATCCTGAAAACGTTCAAGGAAGGCCGCGGTCAGTGCAATTTCGGGCAGCAGGATGAGAACCTGCTTGCCCTGACGGAGCGTCTCCGCCACCGCCTCGAAATAGACCTCGGTTTTGCCAGAACCTGTGACGCCGTCGATCAGCGAAACATGAAACCCGCCCTTGCGCACATCCTCGAGTATCTCCGAAGCGGCCTGTTTCTGCGGGCCTTCCAGACGCGGCTCGACATAATCAGGATCGGGTTCGGCCACGACAGGCGGCGCCGGCAGAAACACCGTCTCGAACACGCCCTGCTTGACGAGACCGTCGATGACGCTGGTCGAAACGCCGGCGGCATGGGCAAGCCCGCTCTTCGTCCAGCCATGCCCCTCTGCCGCCAGTTCCATCACCCGCTCGCGGGCGGGGGTAAGGCGCTCCGGCCGGCCTTCCGTCAGCCGCAGGCCCTCAATCATCGGCTCGGGATCGAAGGCGGCGGGCGCACGCAGCGCCATGCGCGCCACAAGGCCGGGCGGAGAAAGCGTATAGGCGGAAACCCAGTCCACGAAGCGGCGCATCTCCGCCTTCAGCGGCGGGCACTCGAAACTCTTGGTAATCGGCCGCAGCTTCTTCGGATCGACACCCTTTTCTCCGGCATCGTCCCACACCACGCCGAAGACCTGCCGCGGACCGAGCGGCACCTGCACGACGGAACCCGTCTCCACCACCATATCCTCAGGCACGGCATAGCTGTAAGGCCCCGGCGCCGGCATGGGCACGAGAACGGGCACCGTACGCGTGGGCGACGGCGGGTCGAACAGAGCCCCAAACAGATCGGACGAATCTTTTGCCATGATGTGGCGACCATGCCCCGGCGACAGGAAAAAGGAAACCGCCCGGATGTAGTGGGCGCGCCCGGCAAAGTCCACCTCTTAACCAAATGCTGACCATAAGGGCATAGTTTCAAGGCATGGAATGGAGCGCCGCGTGACCGAAATCCTGACATTTGCCGAACCCGATCTCCTCAACGAGCGTCAGTCCTGGCTCGCCACCCTTGCCGGCGAACGCCGTCTTGCCGACAACACCGTCGAGGCCTATGAGCGCGACACCCGCCAGTTCCTGACATTCCTCACCGGCTATATCGGCAAGCCCGCCGCCATAAAAGATATAGCCGATCTGCGCCCTGTCGATCTGCGCGCCTTTCTGGCCAACCGACGCAAGGAAGGCGCCGGCCCGCGTTCGCTCGGCCGGCATCTGGCCGGCCTGCGCTCGCTGCTGCACCACCTGCAGAAAAAGGGGCTCGTCAATGCGGCCGGCGCCACCGCCATGCGCGCGCCAAAACAGCCGAAATCCCTGCCAAAACCGCTCACTGACCGCCAGGCGCTGAAGATCACCACGGCCGAGGCGCAGTTGAACGAAGAACCCTGGATCGCCACCCGCAATGCCGCAGTTCTTTCGCTGCTTTATGGCTGCGGTCTGCGCATTTCCGAGGCGCTGGGTCTCACGCCAAGCGATTTTCCGCCCGGCGCCCGCAGCCTGCGTATCACCGGCAAGGGCAACAAGACGCGGATCGTACCGCTGCTCGCAGTGGTTACGGAAGCGGTCGATACCTACAGGAAGCTCTGCCCCTATGCCCTGGCGGCGAATGAACCGATGTTCCTTGGCGCACGCGGCGGCAAGCTGCAGCCGGCCATCATCCAGCGGGAAATGCAGAAGCTGCGCGGCGCTTTCGGCTTGCCGGAGAACGCCACGCCACATGCGCTGCGCCATTCCTTCGCCACCCATCTTCTGGCCGGCGGTGGGGACCTGCGCACCATTCAGGAGCTGCTCGGCCATGCGAGCCTCTCCACTACGCAGGTCTATACCGGCGTCGATACCGCGAGATTGCTGGAAATCTACGATAACGCCCACCCGCGCGCCTGAAGCAGGAATTGGTTAACCATAAACATTAACCAGACGTCCAAACCACAGTTCTATAAGCGAACAAGAACCGGATTGGACCGATGCACAGCCTGATAAAACCTCAAAATCTCACCGCCACCCTGATGGGCAAGACCGGCGACGCCCTGCTCTGGCTGCTGGCCGCCCTGCATGTCACCGCCGTTGCCATTCTGCTCATGACCTTGCTGTCGCTCAGTGAAGCAGGAGCCGCGGAGCAGAAGATCACCTGCTCGGGCAGCGACATTCTTGTCGAGATGCGCAAGACCGATCCGCAAGCTTTCGCAAAGATCGAACAGGAAGCGGCCGCCATTCCGAACGGCAAGGGCAATTTCTGGCGTATCGAAAAGGCAGGCACGGCCCCGTCCTATCTTCTCGGCACCATGCATGTCACCGATCCGCGTGTTCTGCAAATGCCAACCGCTGCCAGCCCCGCCTTTGAAAAGGCCGCGATCGTCATCGTGGAGTCCGACGAAATCGTCGACGACAAGAAGGTTGCGGCATCGCTGCTGAGCAAGCCCGAGCTCACCATGTTTCTGGATGGCAAATCGATCACCGACATCCTGTCCCCGGAAAATGTCGCGCGCCTGGAAAAGGGTCTCAAGGAACGCGGCATTCCGCTGAATGCCGTTTCACGCATGAAGCCCTGGATGCTGTCGAGCTTCGTCGCCCTTCCCGCCTGTGAATTCGCCCGCAAGGCGACCGGCCTTTCCTTTCTCGACAAGAAGCTGGCCGAAGATGCGCTTGCGGACGGAAAACGGCTTGTCGGGCTGGAGACCATGGTGGAGCAGCTAACGGCCATGTCCGAGCTGCCGATGGAATTTCATCTGCAGGCGCTGATCGAAACGCTGGAACTCGGCGACCGCATGGACGACGTCATGACGACCATGACCGATCTCTACGTCGCCGGCGATATCGGCATGACCATGCCCATGCTGAAAAGTCTGGACCCCAAGAAGGCGGCGGCGGAAAGCGAACAGGGCTACGCCGCCTTCGAACAGCGCATCATCACCGACCGCAACCATGTCATGGCTGATAGGGCCACCCCTGAGCTTGCCAAGGGCAATGTCTTCATGGCCGTCGGCGCTCTGCATCTGCCGGGCGAGGAAGGCCTTGTAGAACTGCTGCGCGCGGAAGGCTTCACCCTCACGCGGGTCGATTGACCCGCTCACTCCCGATGCTGACGGGCCGGACATTGGTACAGAATGGCCGCATCGTCGCCGGCACGATGCGGCGGTGAAACGGCCCGACGACAAGAAGATAAAGCCGCCCGAACAGGTTCTTGCGCCGGACGATGGTGGTGACACGCACCAGCTGGCGGTTTCCCTTTTCTTCGAGATCGACGACGATCCGGAAATCGAGATGACGGTCGTCGAAACCCAGCACGGTCCGCTGTGGCGTGGAGGACAGGACGGGAAAACCTCCTGCCGATGTACCAGCCGCCAGTTCGACCGTTCTCAACCCGAAAAACGCTACGACGCGGTTTCGAAGCGCCATAAGGCTGCTGATCCATGCCGGAGGATGATCGAGAAGGAGCCTGCTCACATCGAGTGAGGACGACTCGGGCGTCACCATCTCTCCCTGATAGCGATCCCGCCAGTCGGCGCCCGGCAATATGTCTTCAATGTCCTGCATTCCTGAACCCCAGCCGCACGATGCGGCAAGGATCATATTCCTCTTTTTCCGAGGAACCGGGAACGCGACAAACCGCCGCTTAGCCGTGTGTCATGCGCTTCAGGACGTTGGTGCGCCAGTAGAACTGGTGAACCAGAACGGCGACGACGTGACCGGCGATCAACACCCACATCACCACCTTGAAGGGACCGGAATGCAACTGCCCGGCGGGCTGGGCACCGAAATAATAGGCGGCGATACCGGACAGGGGCAGGACGAGGAACAGGGCATAAAAAGTGAAATGTGCCACCTTCGCCGCGATCTGAAACGGCCTCGGTTCTTCGGC
Source organism: Agrobacterium sp. NPDC090283 (assembly GCF_044769685.1). Taxonomy (NCBI): domain Bacteria; kingdom Pseudomonadati; phylum Pseudomonadota; class Alphaproteobacteria; order Hyphomicrobiales; family Rhizobiaceae; genus Agrobacterium; species Agrobacterium sp. NPDC090283. The sequence continues at coordinate 96,510 of NZ_JBIVYG010000011.1, forward strand.
CGGATGCGGCGGCACGCCCTGGAAAAAGCGCAGACAGAGACGCAGTGCCGCAAGCAACAGGATGGCAAAACCGACATAGGCGTGAATATTGGCCGAAGACACCTGTTCCGGTGTCAGTGTTTCGCCCCTCCGCATCAGCCGGTAGGCATGGGCCATGGCGTCGGGAAACAGCAGATTGAAGAAGATCAGAAGCGCCATTGCCCAGTGAATGACACGCTGCGGAACGGAAAAGGAAACTTGACTGGAAGATGCCATTTTATTGCCTTTTATCAAAAGGTTAGACAGGCTATGGCGCGAGTATGAGAAACCCCGGCCTGCATGGCAAGCCGGGGTTCAGCAGATGACTGAAATTTAATATTCGAGCGTCATGCCCAGGCCCGATCACATATGGATCGGCTTGAAGAATGTCGCCAGTGCTGCTTCCTTCACGGCTTCCGACATGGTCGGGTGCGCATGGCAGGTGCGGCCGAGATCTTCCGAAGAACCGCCGAACTCCATCAGCACGGTGATCTCGTGGATCATTTCGCCGGCGCCGAAGCCGACGATATGGCCGCCGAGAACCCGGTCGGTTTCCTTGTTGGCGAGGATTTTCACGAAACCATCCGTCACCTGCATGGCGCGGGCGCGGCCATTGGCGGTGAAGGGGAACTTGCCGACCTTGTAGGCGATGCCAGCAGCCTTCAGTTCTTCCTCGGTCTTACCGACGGAGGCGATTTCCGGCTGCGTATAGACGACCGCCGGAATGACGTCGTAGTTCACATGGCCGCGCTGGCCGGCGAGGATTTCCGCGAGCGCAACGCCCTCGTCTTCCGCCTTGTGGGCCAGCATCGGGCCCTTCACCACGTCACCGATAGCATAAATGCCATCGACATTGGTCTTGTAGTGGCCGTCAATTTCAACGCGGCCGCGGCTATCGAGCACGACGCCGGCTTCCGCAAGGCCGAGACCTTCCGTATAGGGCTTGCGGCCGGTTGAGATCAGCACGACGTTTGCTTCCAGCGTTTCGGCAGCGCCACCCTTGACCGGCTCGAACACCACCTTTGCGCCCGTGGCGGTCTTTTCAACGGCCGTTACCTTGGCGCCGAGCTTGAAATCGAGACCCTGCTTGGCCAGCAGACGCTGCGACTGCTTGGAAACTTCGCCATCCATGCCACCGAGAATGTTGTCGAGATATTCGACCACGGTCACCTTCGCGCCGAGACGCGACCAGACCGAACCAAGCTCGAGGCCGATGACGCCACCACCAACGACGATCAGCTTTTCCGGAACCTTGGAAAGAGCGATCGCACCGGTGGAGGACACGATAACGCTTTCATCGATATCGACCTGAACGCCCGGAATGCCGGCAACGTCGGAACCGGTGGCGATGACGATGTTCTTCGCTTCGATTTCCTGTGTCTCGCCCTTGTCGTTGGTGACGGAAACCTTGCCGACGGAAACCACCTTGCCGGTGCCCTGGAAGGCATCGATCTTGTTCTTCTTGAACAGGAATGCCACGCCGTCGACATTGGCCTTCACCACGCCGTCCTTGTGGCCCATCATCTTTTCAAGGTTCAGCTTCGGCGCGGCGACTTCGATACCGAGCGAATCGACGCCATGGGCGACATGCGCAAAGGTTTCGGACGCATGCAGCAGCGCCTTGGAGGGGATGCAGCCGACATTGAGGCAGGTGCCGCCATAGGTCGCGCGCTTCTCGATGACTGCGACCTTGAGGCCGAGCTGTGCCGCCTTGACCGCGCAAACATAACCGCCGGGGCCGGTGCCGATTACAACTACATCATATGCCATGTTCTGGTTCCTGCTTTATAGGGACAAGATATCGGATCATTGCCCAGCTTCCATTTGACCTGAAACTCAGGCCGCTTTTTCCGTTGCGAGTTTTATACCGAGTGCGATGAAGACGACGCCGCTGGTGCGGTCGATCCATTGGCTGGCGCGCTGAAACGCCGCGCGCATCCGCGGCGTCGTCATGAAAAGGCTGACGCCGACGAACCAAAGGATGAGGCAGCTTGCCATGACGAGGCCATAGCCGAATTTGATGGTGACCGGCGTATGCGCATGAACTACCGTCGAAAAGATCGACAGGAAGAAGAACACCGGCTTGGGATTGAGCGCATTGGCGGCGAAGCCGAGCGTGAAAGCCTTCAGCGCTGTCTGCCTGCTTTTCACCGGCACGACACCATCCGCATCGGCCTCCGGCAACTCGGTTTTGCCGGCGCGCAGCGCCTTGATGCCGATATAGATCAGATAGGCGACGCCGAGCCACTTGACGATGTTGAAGAGATAGATCGACTGGGAGATGATCAGGCCAAGTCCGAGGATCGTATAGGTGACGTGGAACATCAGCGACGTCCCCACACCGAAACTGGTGATGATGGCCTGTTTACGCCCATGCACCATGGCCTGGCGCATCACCATGGCGAGATCGGCGCCGGGCGAGACGATCGCAAAAGCGAAGATCGCCATCAGGGATGCAAGTTCGATCAAATACTGATGCATCTGAAACAAGCCTCTAGAACATCAACACGAAGAGCATCAACAGCAGGCCGAGTATTGAACCAAGCCAGACCAATGAGCGGATATAAGGTACGCCGGCCAGATAGAGCGGTATGTAAATCACTCGGCAGATCAGCCATATCCACGCGCCGGTCAGTGCCAGTCCAGACGGATCGCCAGCCATGATGACGCCAAAAGCGAGCGCTATGAAAGCCGGATAGGTTTCCCGGAAATTTTCCGAAGCGCGGGCTGCACGGCCGGTAAACCTGCCTTCCGGCTTCTTCTCCGCATCCCGTGGACCGGCATTCCAGTCCAGCCCCAGTTCCCGCGTGGCCGTCATGGCTTGCAGCATGATATGCGCCACAAGCAGCAGGACGCTGAGACCGATCAGCGGTAAAAAGGGTGAAGCGGCAAGAAATGTCGGCTGCACTTTCGCTCTCCTGATGCAATTTCAGCGGGACCTCAGTTGAAATCCCGCTGAAAGGAAAAGCAAGACCGATTAAAGATCAAGAACCAGACGTTCAGGATCTTCGAGGCTTTCCTTGACGCGAACGAGGAAGGTCACGGCTTCCTTGCCGTCAACGATACGGTGATCGTAGGAGAGCGCGAGATACATCATCGGACGGATGACGACCTGACCGCCGATGGCGACCGGACGCTCCTGGATCTTGTGCATGCCGAGAATGCCCGACTGCGGTGCATTGAGGATCGGCGAAGACATCAGCGAACCATAGACACCACCATTGGTGATGGTGAAGGTGCCGCCCTGCATGTCGGCCATGCCGAGCGAACCGTCGCGCGCTGCCTTGGCGAGGCGGCCGAGTTCCTTTTCGACGCCGGCGATGGAGAGCTGGTCGGCATCACGAATGACCGGAACGACAAGGCCCTTGTCGGTGCCGACAGCCATGCCGACGTGACAATAGTTCTTGTAGATGATGTCCGTGCCATCGATTTCAGCGTTGACAGCAGGCAGTTCCTTCAGCGCGTGGGTCACGGCCTTGGTGAAGAAGCCCATGAAGCCGAGCTTCACGCCGTGCTTCTTCTCGAACACGTCCTTGTAACGGTTGCGCAGGTCCATGACAGCGCTCATGTCCACCTCGTTATAGGTGGTGAGCATGGCAGCGGTGTTCTGCGCATCCTTCAGGCGACGGGCGATCGTCTGGCGCAGACGGGTCATCTTCACGCGCTCTTCGCGAACCTGATCCTGCTCGGCCGAAACCGGACGGGGAGCAGCAACCGGTGCCGGGGCGGCGGCAGGCGCCGAAACGCCCTTGGCGACAGCGGCGAGAACGTCACCCTTCAGAACCTGGCCACGCTTGCCGGAACCGTCGACCTGATCGGCGGACAGGTTGTTTTCAGCCAGCAGCTTGCCGGCAGCAGGTGCCGGCGGCATGGAACCGGTTGCCGGAGCGGCAACGGCGGCAGGTGCCGATGCGGCAGCCGCAGCAGGCTTTGCCGGTTCGGCAGCCGGAGCGGAGGTCGCAGCGCCGGCAGCACCTTCGGCGATCTGGCCGAGAAGCGCGTCGAGACCGACGGTCTCGCCGTTCTGCGCAACGATTTCGGTGAGAACGCCGGACGCAGGCGCGGGGACTTCGACGGTAACCTTGTCGGTTTCCAGTTCAACGAGCGGTTCGTCGGCCTTGACGGTGTCGCCGACCTTCTTGAACCAGGTGCCGACGGTCGCTTCGCTGACGGATTCGCCGAGGGTTGGTACGCGGATTTCAGTGGCCATGATCTAGTTCCGTTATTCAGGTGTCTTTTTTGCGGGGCGATGCGGGAGAGTTCTCACTCTCCCAGCGCGTCTTCCAGGAACGCAGCGAGCTGCGCCAGATGCTTGGACATCAGGCCGGTCGCCGGAGAGGCGGCCGCCGGACGGCCCGTGTAACGGACCTTCTGGTACTTGGCGTCGATATGCGCCAGAACCCATTCTAGGTAAGGATCAATGAACGACCACGCACCCATGTTCTTCGGCTCTTCCTGGCACCAGACCATCTCCGCATTGCGGAAACGCGACAGCTCGTTGATGAGCGCCTTGGCCGGGAACGGATAGAGCTGTTCGACGCGCAGCAGGTAGATATCGTCGATACCGCGCTTTTCACGCTCTTCGAGCAGATCGTAATAGACCTTGCCCGTGCACATAACGACGCGGCGGATCTTCGAATCCTTCTGCAGCTTGATCGGGCCGTCCTTGATGACTTCAGCATCGTCCCACAGGAGACGGTGGAAGGAGGACTCGCCTGCAAGCTCCGCCAGCGAAGACGTGGCACGCTTGTGACGCAGCAGCGACTTCGGCGTCATCAGGATCAGCGGCTTGCGGAAGTCGCGCTTCACCTGGCGGCGCAGGATATGGAAGTAGTTGGCCGGCGTCGTGCAGTTGGCAACCTGCATGTTGTCTTCGGCGCACATCTGCAGCCAGCGCTCCAGACGGGCGGACGAATGTTCCGGGCCCTGCCCTTCGTAACCATGCGGCAGAAGGCAGACGAGACCGGACATGCGCAGCCACTTGCGTTCACCCGAAGAGATGAACTGGTCGAACACCACCTGCGCGCCGTTGGCGAAGTCGCCGAACTGGGCTTCCCAGAGCGTCAGCGCGTTCGGGCGGGCGAGCGAGTAGCCGTATTCGAAACCGAGAACGGCTTCTTCCGAAAGCATCGAGTTGATGACTTCGTAACGGGCCTGGGTCGGCGAAAGGTTGGCGAGCGGAATATAACGCTCTTCGGTCTCCTGATCGTAGAGGACCGAGTGACGCTGCGAGAAGGTGCCGCGTTCGCAATCCTGACCGGAAAGACGAATCTTGTGGCCGTCGGCAACGAGCGAACCGAAGGCAAGCGCTTCGGCCATTGCCCAGTCGATGCCTTCGCCCGTCTCGATCATCTGCGAGCGGTTTTCCATGAAGCGCTGGATCGTACGGTGAGCGCTGAAGCCCTCGGGAATGGTCGACAGCTTCTTGCCGATTTCCTTCAGCTGCTTCATCGGCACACCGGTCTTGCCGCGACGCTGCTCATCGGCATTGTCGGCGGCTCGCAGACCCGACCACTGGCCATCAAGCCAGTCGGCCTTGTTCGGCTTGTAGGACTGGCCTGCCTCGAATTCCTGCTCGAGATGGGCACGCCAGTCGGCCTTCATCTTCTCGAATTCGCCTTCGCTGATCAGGCCTTCCGCGATCAGGCGGTCGGCATAGATGCGGGCGACCGTCTTGTGAGCGCGGATGACCTTGTACATCTTCGGCTGCGTGAACGCCGGCTCGTCGCCTTCGTTATGGCCGAAGCGGCGGTAGCAGAACATGTCGATGACGACAGGCTTGTGGAACTTCATGCGGTATTCGGTGGCAACCTTGGCCGCATAGGTCACCGCTTCCGGATCGTCACCGTTGACGTGGAAGATCGGTGCTTCGATCATCTTGGCAACGTCGGACGGATAGGGCGATGAACGCGAGAAGGCCGGGTTCGTCGTAAAGCCGATCTGGTTGTTGATGATGAAGTGCATGGTGCCGGCAACGCGGTGGCCGCGCAGGCCGGAAAGGCCGAGAATTTCAGCGACCACGCCCTGACCCGCGAAAGCGGCGTCGCCGTGCAGAAGCAGCGGCAGCACCTTGGCGCGTTCGGAGAGCGGAATGATGTCGCCGTCCCACTGCTTGGCAAGCTGGTCCTGCTTGGCACGCGCCTTGCCCATGACAACGGGGTTGACGATTTCGAGGTGCGACGGGTTGGCCGTCAGCGACAGGTGAACCTTGTTGCCGTCGAATTCACGGTCGGAGGAGGCACCCAAATGGTACTTCACGTCGCCCGAACCCTCGACATCATCCGGCTTGAACGAACCGCCCTTGAATTCGTGGAACACGGCGCGATGCGGCTTGCCCATGACGTTGGTCAGAACGTTCAGGCGGCCACGGTGGGCCATGCCGAGAACGACTTCTTCCAGACCTTCCTGGCCGCCGCGCTTGATGATCTGCTCGAGCGCCGGGATCAGCGATTCACCGCCATCGAGGCCGAAACGCTTGGTGCCCTTGAAACGCACGTCGAGGAACTGCTCGTAACCTTCGGCTTCGACCAGCTTCGACAGAATGGCCTTCTTGCCTTCGGCCGTGAAGGCAACGCCCTTGTCCGGACCTTCGATGCGCTCCTGAATCCAGCCTTTTTCTTCCGGGCTGGACATGTGCATGAATTCGACGCCGATGGTGGAGCAGTAGGTGCGCTCCAGAATATCGATCATCTCGCGCACGGTCGCATATTCGAGGCCGAGCACGTTATCGATGAAAATCTTGCGGTCGTAGTCGCTTTCCTCGAAGCCGTAGGATTTCGGCGAAAGCTCGTTGTAATCTTCAACCGCGACGGCAATGCCGAGCGGATCAAGCTTGGCGTGCAGGTGGCCGCGCATGCGGTAGGCGCGGATCATCATGATGGCGCGAACGCTGTCACGGGTCGCCTGCAGCACTTCGGCTTCGCTGACCGGCTTACCCGTATCGGCGCTCTTGGCTTCGGCCTTCGCCTGAACCTTCTTCTCGATGGCCTTTTCAACCGTGGCCCAGTTGCCGTCGAGTGCGGATACCAGTTCGCCATTCGCCGGGATAGGCCAGTTGGCACGCTTCCAGGAGGCGCCCTTGGCCGCCTTCTTCACATCTTCCGGATTATCGGACAGTGCCTTGAAGAAGCTCTGCCACTCCGGCGACACGGAAGAGGGGTCCTCTTCGTACCGGGCATAGAGCTGCTCGATATAGGCCGCATTCGCGCCGTCCAGAAACGACGTGATCTGAAACTGCTCGTTCGCTTCTTGCCTTGCCATTTTCGTTCCTGCGGACTTGTCCGTCCGCCTCCTCGATGCCGTTAGGGCCGTTTCACCGGCCTGCCGCTTTGATTATTGCTGTCTGCCGCCGAGGCGGTATGCCGTCTGTCTGTCTTCTTGCGGCATCGGGCAGCGCGGCGATAAAGCCGCGCCGCCCGTTACCGGTCTCATGTGGTCTCAGCCCTTGAGGACTTCAACCAGCGTCTTGCCGAGGCGCGCCGGGGAAGGCGAAACCTTGATGCCGGCTGCTTCCATGGCTGCGATCTTGGACTCTGCATCGCCCTTGCCGCCGGAAACGACAGCGCCGGCGTGACCCATGGTGCGGCCCTTCGGAGCCGTACGGCCCGCGATGAAGCCAGCCATCGGCTTCTTACGGCCCTTCTTGGCTTCGTCGATCAGGAACTGCGCCGCATCTTCTTCAGCCGAGCCGCCGATTTCGCCGATCATGATGATCGACTGGGTGGCTTCGTCGGCGAGGAACATTTCCAGCACGTCGATGAACTCGGTGCCCTTGACCGGGTCGCCGCCGATACCGACAGCGGTCGTCTGGCCGAGGCCTTCGTTGGAAGTCTGGAACACGGCTTCATAGGTGAGCGTGCCCGAGCGGGAAACAATACCAACCGAACCCTTGCGGAAGATGGAGCCCGGCATGATGCCGATCTTGCATTCTTCCGGCGTCAGGATGCCCGGGCAGTTCGGGCCGAGCAGGCGCGACTTGGAGCGGTCGAGGCGAGCCTTGACGCGCACCATGTCCATGACCGGGATGCCTTCGGTGATGCAGGTGATGAACGGAATTTCCGCTTCGATGGCTTCGATGATGGCGTCGGCTGCACCTGCCGGCGGAACGTAGATCACGGATGCGTCTGCACCGGTCTTTTCCTTGGCTTCAGCAACCGTTGCGAAGATCGGCAGGCTTTCGCCCTTGGAACCGGTCCAGGTTTCGCCACCCTTCTTCGGGTGAATACCACCGACCATCTGCGTGCCGTAATAGGCAAGCGCCTGTTCGGTGTGGAAGGTACCGGTCTTGCCGGTCAGACCCTGAACGAGGATCTTCGTGTCTTTATTAACGAGAATAGACATTATTTCCGGTCCCTCAATTAGCCGTTGATCGCCGCGACGATCTTCTTGGCTGCGTCGTCCAGATCGTCAGCAGCCGTAATCGCAAGGCCAGATTCGTTCAGGAGCTTCTTGCCAAGTTCGACGTTGGTGCCTTCGAGGCGAACAACGAGCGGAACCTGCAAACCGACTTCCTTCACCGCGGCGATCACGCCTTCGGCGATGACGTCGCACTTCATGATGCCACCGAAGATGTTGACGAGGATGCCCTCGACCTTCGGGTCGGCCGTGATGATCTTGAAGGCTGCCGCAACCTTCTCCTTGCCGGCGCCACCGCCGACGTCGCAGAAGTTAGCCGGCTCCTTGCCGTAAAGCTTGATGATGTCCATCGTCGCCATGGCAAGACCTGCACCATTGACCATGCAGCCGATGTTGCCGTCGAGCGCCACATAAGCGAGGTCCCACTTGGAGGCTTCGATTTCCTTGGCGTCTTCTTCGGTTTCGTCGCGCAGCGCCTTGACGTCTTCATGGCGGAACAGCGCGTTGCCGTCGAAGGACATCTTGGCGTCGAGAACGCGCAGATGGCCATTTTCCATGACGATTAGCGGGTTAACCTCGAGGAGAGCCATGTCCTTCTCGTTGAAGGCCTTGTAGAGGATCGGGAACAGCGACTTTGCGTCTTCGGCTGCAGCACCGTCAAGCTCAAGAGCCTTGGAGATTGCGGCAACGTCAGCGTCGCTCACGCCCTTTTCCGGGTTGATGGCGATGGTGTGGATCTTCTCGGGCGTGTCGTGGGCGACAGCTTCGATATCCATGCCGCCTTCGGTGGAAACCACGAATGCGACCTGACCGACCGAACGGTCAACCAGAAGCGAGCAGTAGAGTTCGCGGGCAATGTCGGCGCCGTCTTCGATGTAGAGACGGTTGACCTGCTTGCCGGCGTCGCCCGTCTGCGCCGTTACCAGCGTGTTGCCGAGCATGTCGCGCGAATGGGAGACGACTTCCTCGATCGACTTCGCCAGACGAACGCCACCCTTGGCATCGGGGCCGAGTTCCTTGAACTTGCCCTTGCCACGGCCGCCAGCATGGATCTGGCTCTTGACGACGTAAAGCGGGCCGGGAAGCTGCTTTGCGGCAGCTTCGGCTTCTTCGACCTTGAGGATGGCGACGCCTTCAGCAACCGGCGCGCCGTAGCCCTTCAGAAGAGCCTTGGCCTGATATTCGTGAATATTCATGGAATAATCCCTGTTTGGAACCGCTTGAAGTTATTACTTCAGCGACGGAGCGATGTTGATGCAGGCTTCGCAAAGACCAGCGACAGCGCCGACGGATTTCTGGAAGGCCGCTTCTTCTTCCTTGTTCAGTTCGATCTCGATGATGCGCTCGATACCGCCGGCACCGATGATGGTGGGCACGCCGACATACATGTCATCAACGCCATACTGGCCCGAAAGATGAGCAGCGGCAGGAAGAACGCGCTTCTTGTCCTTGAGGTAAGATTCGGCCATTTCGATTGCCGAAGCAGCCGGCGCATAATAGGCCGAGCCGGTCTTCAAGAGGCCGACGATTTCCGCACCGCCGTCGCGGGTGCGCTGGATGATCTGCTCGAGACGCTCGGCGGTCAGCCAGCCCATCTTGACGAGATCGGTGAGCGGAACGCCGCCAACGGTGGAATAACGGGCGAGCGGCACCATCGTGTCGCCATGACCGCCAAGAACGAAAGCGGTGACGTCCTGAACCGAAACGTTGAATTCTTCAGCCAGGAACAGGCGGAAACGCGCGCTGTCGAGAACGCCGGCCATGCCGACGACCTTGTTCTTCGGCAGACCGGAGAACTTCTGCAGGGCCCAGACCATGGCGTCGAGCGGGTTGGTGATGCAGATGACGAAAGCGTTCGGGGCATATTTCTTGATGCCGGCGCCGACCTGTTCCATGACCTTGAGGTTGATGCCGAGAAGATCGTCGCGGCTCATGCCGGGCTTGCGGGCAACACCGGCGGTGACGATGCAGACGTCTGCGCCTTCGATTGCGGCGTAATCGGAAGCACCGGAGAGCTTTGCATTGAAGCCTTCAACCGGGCCGGACTGGGCAATATCCAGACCTTTGCCCTGCGGGATGCCGTCGGCGATGTCGAAGAGGACGATATCGCCCAGTTCCTTCAGGCTGGCGAGATGCGCCAGCGTGCCGCCGATCATGCCAGAACCAATAAGTGCAATTTTTTTGCGAGCCATCGAATGCTTCCTCTTGAGCTTCAATTCAATTTCACCGCGCCAAACCGGCAGCCAAATTGTCGCACTTCGATTAGCCCCATTGGCCAAAATTGGCAACAGATTCTTTTGGGATGAATATTTTCAATCGTTTAGATCATTATTTTCTTACGTAAACGTAAGAAAATGCGTCACGAAAGTGTCAAACTTTCTGGCGCTTCTCGTGGTGCAATGCCAGATAATCCGCACTGCGCATCTCAAACAGGCGCGAGGCGGTGCGATCGAATTCGAAACCTTCCGTCCCCTTGCGCTTGCCGAGCAAGTCTTCCGGCATGGCTGCGGCAGAGGCGAAAAGCCTGACGCTGTGATCGTAAAGCGCATCGATGAGGATGATGAAACGCTTGGTCTCGTTCCGCTTGTCGGCATTCAAGAACGGAATATGGTCGATGAAGACCGTATCAAAACGATTGGCGATGGCAAGGAAGTCGGAAGCGCCGAGCGGCTTTTCGCAAAGGTCGGAAAAGGAAAAACGGGCAACCCGGCCGCTGGCGCGCGGCACCAGAATGGAACGGCCCTTCATGGGTATCTCGGTCGGTGCAACGAGGTGGCCGGCAATCATGTGCCGCCATGCCATGTCCATAGCCTGATCCGCCGAACCGTCGAGTGGCGTGACATAAACCGGCAGGCTTTCCAGCTTCTCCATCCGGTAATCGGTGGGGCTATCTAGCGTCACAACCTCCACATGCTTCTTCAGCAAATCGACGAAGGGCAGGAAAAGGCCGCGATTGAGACCGTCCTTGTAGAGATTGTCAGGCACGACGTTGGAGGTCGTCACCAATGTGCAGCCATTGGCAAAAAGCTCGGTGAACAGCCGGGCGAGGATCATTGCATCGGCAATATCCGTGACGGAGAACTCATCGAAGCACAGGAGTTCTGCTTCCGCCAGAAGCTGGGCGGCGACGGGTGGGATCGGATCGGCCTGTTTGGTCTCGCCATTCTTCAGTTTCTGCCGGTGCGCATGCACGCGGTTATGCACATCCGCCATGAATTCGTGGAAGTGGCAACGCCGCTTGGACGAGACGGGCGCCATCTCGTAGAACATGTCCATCAGCATGGTCTTGCCGCGACCGACGCTCCCATAGACATACAATCCCTTGACCGTCTTCGCCGGGCCAGACTTGCGGGCGAACATCCAGCCGAGAGCGCTCGTTTTCTTGGCGGGCTTGCGTGCCTTCAGATCGGCGAGAATGCGGTCGAGATGGGCAGCTACGCCAAGCTGGGCGGCATCGGCCTGCAAGGTGCCAGCTGCCGTCAATGCGTTGAGCTGTTCAACGACACTATGATTGTAGTCAGGCAATGGCTTCATGAAAAAGCGCCCCGGACGCGGGCGCAAATCTGCACCCGCGACGAATGGAATTGCTTAGAGCGAAGAAGGCAATCCGGCTGCACCGGAAATGCTCATCGGCTGAGGCTGAGCGGCTGGCCGCTATTGGTCGTGCCATCGAAGCGCGCATCGGCGCTTTTGTAGACACGGCCGATCGTATCGCCCGAACGGTTCTTGAAGAGGACCATCTTGCCGGACACTTCCCAGGAGCCCATCGCCGTCAGCTCGCCGGAGCAGCCACGCGTGCCGCCACGCGAGCCGCTGCCGAGATTGGTGAGCGTCAGGAACATGTCGCAATTGGCGCCGCCATTGGAAACGCGCCAGTTGCCGACCATGGATTCCTTGGTGACGTCGAGTGCCGTCGTCGGTGGAGCGGCAGAGGCCACATCGGTGCCGCCAGGCGTCGCAGACGCGGGTGCCGAAGGGAACTGACTACCCGAAGCGCCGCCAGGTGGCGGCAGCGCGCCGGACTGAACGGACGGAACCGGCTGAGCCTGCAGCGGCGGCGTATAACCGGGATTACTGCCGCTATTGTTGTTGTAATCGTAGGAGGTACGTTGGCAACCGGCGAGACTCATCACAACCGCAAGGCCCGTCACCACATATCTGAATTGCATATCAAGCTCCCGATTCTCTCGCTTCCGGAAAGACCATGATCAAACAAGAAGGCTGAATTATTACCAAAGCCTTATCTTGCGCAAGCGATGGCCTGGATAATTACCATTTCGGTCGATTTTTACCGAATTTTCCCACGCCGGGTTGTAAAAAGGGCCACGGTCGAGACCGCGGCCCGATAAATTTTCTGTCGTCAGCGAATCGCCTTTAAACGCGACGCTCGACCATCATCTTCTTGATTTCCGCGATCGCCTTGGCCGGGTTCAAGCCCTTCGGGCAGGCCTGCGCGCAGTTCATGATGGTATGGCAGCGATAAAGGCGGAAAGGATCCTCGAGATTGTCGAGACGCTCGCCGGTTGCCTCATCGCGGCTGTCGATCAGCCAGCGATAGGCCTGCAGCAGAACGGCGGGACCGAGGTAACGATCGCCATTCCACCAGTAGCTGGGACAGGAGGTGGAGCAGCAGGCGCAGAGAATGCACTCATAAAGACCGTCCAGTTTCAGGCGATCCTCATGGCTCTGCTTCCATTCCTTGGCGGGTGTCGGCGAAACGGTCTTCAGCCAGGGCTCGATGGAACGATGCTGGGCGTAGAAGTTCGACAGATCAGGAACAAGGTCCTTCACGACAGGCATATGCGGCAGCGGATAAACCTTCACCGTGCCGTTGATCTCTTCCATGCCCTTGGTGCAGGCGAGCGTATTGGTGCCGTCGATGTTCATGGCGCAGGAACCGCAGATGCCTTCACGGCAGGAGCGGCGCAGCGTCAGCGTCGGGTCGATATTGTTCTTGATGTAGAGAAGCGCATCGAGAACCATCGGCCCGCAATCGTCGACATCGATATAATAGGTGTCGATGCGCGGATTCTGGCCGTCATCCGGGTTCCAGCGATAGATGCGGTATTCGCGCACATTCTTGGCACCGTCAGGCTTCGGCCAGACCTTGCCTTCGCTGATCTGGGAATTCTTGGGGAGAGCGAGTTCAACCATATCCAGTTCCTCAAATCAGTAGACGCGCGCCTTCGGCTCGATCTTTTTGGGATCGATGCCGTCGGCGATCAGGTCGGTGTGAACCGGGCGGTAGTCGAGCTTGACGTCCCCTTCGGGGCTGACCCAGGCGAGCGTGTGCTTGCGCCAGTTCACGTCGTCGCGACCGGCGAACGGACCGTCGACGAAATCCTCGCGGGCATGCGAACCGCGGCTTTCCTTGCGCGCTTCCGCGCCATAGACCGTGGTGATCGCATTGGCCATCAGGTTGTGCAGCTCGAGCGTCTCGACCAGATCGGAGTTCCAGACCATCGAACGGTCGGTGACCTTGACGTCAGGCAGTTCCTTCCAGATGGCGGAAAGACGCTGGCAACCGCTTTCCAGCGATTCCTGCGTGCGGAACACCGCCGCATCGTCCTGCATGGCGCGCTGCATCTTGTCACGCAGCACCGCCGTCGGCGTCGAGCCATTGGCGAAACGCAGGCTGTCGAAGCGTTCCATGATCTTGTCGCAGGCCGCGATGTCGAGTGCGGGAACCGCAGCATCGCGGTCGATGACCTGGGCAGCACGAATGGCGGCGGCACGGCCGAAGACCACGAGGTCGATCAGCGAGTTGGAGCCGAGGCGGTTCGCACCGTGAACCGAAGCGCAACCGGCTTCGCCGACAGCCATCAGGCCGGGTGCGATACGTTCCGGGTTGTTGGCATCGGCATTCAGCACTTCACCCCAATAATTGGTCGGAATGCCGCCCATATTGTAGTGAACCGTCGGCAGGACCGGGATCGGTTCGCGCGTCACGTCGACGCCGGCGAAAATCTTGGCGCTTTCGGAAATGCCCGGAAGACGTTCATGCAGGATCGCCGGATCAAGGTGATCGAGATGCAGGAAGATGTGATCCTTGTTCTTGCCGACGCCGCGGCCTTCACGGATTTCCATCGTCATGCAGCGGGAGACAACGTCGCGCGAGGCAAGATCCTTTGCCGATGGCGCATAACGCTCCATGAAGCGCTCGCCTTCGGAGTTGACGAGATAACCGCCTTCACCGCGTGCGCCTTCGGTGATGAGGCAGCCTGCGCCATAAATGCCGGTCGGGTGGAACTGCACGAATTCCATATCCTGAAGCGGCAGGCCGGCACGGGCGATCATGCCGCCGCCGTCACCGGTGCAGGTATGGGCAGAGGTCGCCGAGAAATAGGCGCGGCCGTAACCGCCGGTCGCCAGCACCACCATCTTGGCGGAGAAGCGATGGATCGTGCCGTCATCGAGGTTCCAGGCCACGACGCCGGTGCAACGACCGTCTTCCGACATGATGAGGTCGAGCGCGAAATATTCGATGAAGAATTCCGCATTGTTGCGCAGCGACTGGCCATAAAGCGTGTGCAGAATGGCGTGGCCGGTACGGTCGGCGGCAGCACAGGTGCGCTGTACCGGCGGGCCTTCGCCGTAATTCTGCATGTGACCGCCGAACGGGCGCTGGTAAATCTTGCCTTCTTCGTTGCGCGAGAACGGCACGCCGTAATGCTCAAGCTCATAGACCGCCTTCGGCGCTTCCATGGCGAGATATTGCATCGCATCGACGTCGCCCAGCCAGTCGGAACCCTTTACGGTGTCGTAAAGGTGCCACTGCCAACAGTCGGGCGTCATGTTGGTGAGCGATGCGGCAATACCGCCCTGCGCCGCAACCGTGTGAGAGCGCGTCGGGAAAACCTTGGTGATGCAGGCCGTGCGGAAACCCTGCTCCGCCATGCCGAGCGTTGCGCGTAGACCCGCGCCGCCGGCGCCCACCACGATCACGTCATAGGAGTGATCGACATAGGTGTAGGCCTTGCCATTCTGGGAAGGTGAACTGATCGATGCCATGGCGGACTTATCCTGCGAATGCGATTTTCAGAATGGCGAAGATGGAAAGACCGCCAATCAGAATCGCGAAAAACGTATTGAGCATCAGAAGAACGAGCTTCGAAACCTCGGCGTGAACGTAGTCTTCGATGATGACCTGCATGCCGAGCTTCATATGGATGAGGCCGGAGACCAGCACCAGAGCCATGATGACCGCAACGAGCGGGTTCGACAGCGCGGCGACGACTTCCGGATAGGGCGCGCCGGCATATTTGATGAGGAAGATCACGAAGAAGATCAGCAGCGGAACGTTGGCGACCGCGGTGACGCGCTGGCGCAGGAAATGGTCGGTGCCTTCCTTGGCGGAGCCGAGACCGCGAACCTTTCCGAGAGGTGTACGCATATCCATGAAAAATCTCCTCAGCGCACGATCAGGACAATGACCCAGATCAGCGCGGTCAGACAGATCGACGCGACCCATGAGGCCTTTGCCAGTTTGGTGGTAAAGTGCTTTTCGAAGCCATGACCCAGATCCCACATGAAATGGCGAAGACCGCCCAGCATGTGGTGGACGAGAGCCCAGGTATAGCCGATCAGGATGAGCCTGCCGATGATCGTGCCCATCGCCCAGTTGACCCAGTCGTAATAGGCAGGACCCGAAGCAAGCGCGATCAGCCACCAGGCAACCAGAAGCGTCCCGAAATAAAGCGCGCCGCCTGTGATGCGGTGCACGATGGATGCAACCATCGTCGGGATAGGCTTGTAAATTTGAAGATGCGGCGACAGAGGCCGGTTATTAGTCGCATTCGCCATCAGAACCTCGCGGCGTTTTCCCGTGCGCCCATCAGACAGGACGCCCCCAAGCAACAGCACATGACGAAAGAATGTGCATTGCACCAACCGCGACGTTTAATCACATGGGGGCGTCATCACAAGCACATTTCATGACCGATTCGAATTTAATCGATTGGTTCACGAATTTTTTTTGGATTTTTTTGCGTCAAAATAAAAAATCGAGCGTTTCCAAGATTTACGCCCTCAAAATATTTACCTTTACGTAATTCAGAAAAGGTGTAATTTACGATTGGTTAACCTCGAAAACCGGAGCATGATGCTCATGTTACAATGCCGAATCGCCGCCCTGACCATGATGGTTGCAGGCGCCATTTTAACCTTCGTGCCACCCGCGGCGGCAGAAGATTTTTATGGTCGCCATGATTATCGGCACCATCAATCGCAGGTGAGCTTCTCCACCAACGGGCTGCCATCCACCCTACCCGGCGGCACCTATGTCGGCGGAATATCGGCCCTGCGGGTGCGCGGAAACGGCAATTATTTCGCGATTGGCGGCGGGTTATCGCGACAGCGCGCAACCGCCGCAGCCACCGCGCAACTTGCGCCCAAGGCCAAGATCATCGACGTGCGCGCCGAAACTGCAGGCGATGCCTGCGCCTACGAACATGGCGTCTGCATCATCAGGCCCTGAAGCGTTCCAGTAAAAATGCGAAAAGGCTTTGCATCTGGCAGTGCTAAACCGCCTGATCAGATAAAGCGCCACACCGTGGTCTTCTTCACTTCGCTGTCTTCCAGCGCCCGCGTCACCGGCACCTGATAGGTCGCCTCGGCGCGCAGGCGCTCTTTGGGCAGATAGGCCCGCCCCGGATCGCCCACGAGCACGCTCACGCCATTCTCCGTCAGTTCGAGAAACCACGGCACGAGAAGATCGGCAAAGGCACGGTCATAGAACACGTCGCCGGCCAGCAGGACATCCGCCTCGACCGGCTTACCGACCAAATCCAGCCCCGTAAAACCGATGTCCACGCCATTGAGAGCCGCATTCAACCGAATGGCCGTTTCCGTCCACGGATCGATATCGGCAGCCAGAACCGCACTGGCGCCCGCCTTTGCCGCAGCAATTGCGACGAGCCCGGAGCCGCTGGCGAAATCCAGCACGCGCTTGCCGGAAACGCTTTCAGGATGATCGAGAACATAACGGGCAAGCCCCTGACCACCGGCCCAGGCGAAGGCCCAGAAGGGCGGCGGCAGGCCGATCTCTTGCAACTCCTCCTCCGTCTTCAGCCACAGATCATGGGCTTCAGTGGCGAGATGAAGACGCAATTCCGGCACATGCGGCGGATACATGATGGCAGCATTGTCGAGAATGAAGCGTTCGGGATCAGTCCTCACCGAAACATCAGTCCGGTGACTTCGGCGGATTGGCAAGGCCGCCCATGCGGCAGACCTCGAGATATTCCTCTTCCGTCACCGGCTGCACGGAAAGCCGCATGGAAGTGACCAGCGACATCGTCGCCAGTTTCGGATTGGCTTTCACATCCTTCAGCGAAACGGGCTGCGGCATGTCGCACACGGCGCGGATATCCACGCAATCCCACTTCGGATCACCTTCCGCAGTCGAGTCCGGATGCGACAATGCGCAGACTTCGACGATGCCGACGACATCCAGCCCCTCATTGGAGTGGTAGAAGAAGCCCTTGTCGCCGATCTTCATGGCGCGCATGTTGTTACGCGCCTGATAATTGCGCACGCCGGTCCATTCTTCGCCCGCCTCACCCTTGGCCTTCTGCATTTCCCAGGACCATTTGAACGGCTCGGACTTGTAAAGCCAATAATTCGCCATGTCCGGTCACGCTCCCGGATTGTTGAAGACCCAATTATAGGGCTTCACGTCAACGCTTTCGAACAGGCCGGCCTTGGCATAAGGATCGGCATCGGCGAGAGCCTTTGCCGCCTCGATATCGGCGGCTTCAACGATCACGAGACTGCCATTCGGCTTGCCTTCGGCGTCCAGAAACGGGCCGGCAATCTTCAGCGTGCCCTCGGCATTCAGCCTGTTCAGATGATCCAGATGGGCCGGACGCGTTTCCATGCGCACATTCAGATGGCCGGGCTTGTCCTTGCAGATAAAGGCAAACAGCATTTTCGTCTCCTTATGGTCGGCCAACATTCATTCAGTGGTGATGGGCCGTGTCATCAATTGTTGCATGGCGCTCGCCACATCCAGATTGCCGTCGATGATGGCGGCCACCGCCTCGGTAACCGGCATGTCGACCGCGTGATGTTCACCGAGCCGGGCGGCAACGGCTGCCGCAAAGGCGCCTTCCACCAGCCCACCGGACATGTCCTTGCCTTCACCCCGGCCAAGCGCGATGCCGAAACGCAGGTTGCGCGACTGGTGGCTGGTGGCCGTCAGCACCAGATCGCCGAGGCCGGACAATCCGCGCACCGTATCGGCCTTGCCGCCCATGGCGACGATGAGCCGCGACATTTCGGCAAGCCCGCGCGAAATCAGCGCCGCCCGGGCGGAATCGCCAAGGCCGGCGCCTTCAACAATGCCGGCGGCAATGGCGAGAACATTCTTCAGCGCCCCGCCAAGTTGCACGCCGATGCGGTCGGTCGAGGCATAAAGCCGGAAGGTCCTGCCGGAAATCGTTGTTGCCAGCCGTTCGGCGACCGCCGGATCTTCCGCCGCAATCGCCATGGCCGTCGGCAAGCCGCGCGCAATATCGGCCGCGAAACCGGGACCGGAGAGAACCGCAATCGGATGATGCGGCAATTCCGCTTCCAGAAGTTCCGTCAGCAGCCGGCCGGAGCTGCGGTCGATACCCTTGGCGCAGGTGACAATGATAGAGTCATTAGCCAGGTAAGGGCCGTAATGGCGGGCCGCGTCGGCGTGAGCCTGCGAAGGCATGGCGAAGAGGACGATACTCGCCCCCGCCAGCACATCGGGCTCTGCGGAAAATTCAAGCGCATCCGGCAGGTCCACCCGCGGCAAGGCCGCCTCATGCACGCGGTCGCTTCTAAGGTCGGCCATCAGTGACGGATCGCGGCCGAGCAGGATCACGTCATGCCGGTTTTCCAGCGCGATGACGACGGCAAGCGCGGTTCCGAAGGCGCCGGCGCCGATGACGACGATTTTTTCCCGCTGCATCAGGCCTTGGCTCCCCTTTTACCGAAACCGATCAACGTCTCCGCGCTGCCATCAAGCGGCCAGCGCGAGCGCGGCGGAATGTCCAGCGGATCAGCTTCCCTGCCATCCGCCATGCGCTCTAGGCCAGCCCAGGCGATCATCGCGGCATTGTCCGTGCAAAGCCGGTGCGGCGGCGCAACGAAACGGAAGCCATGGATATCGCAAAGCGCCTGCAGCGTCTGGCGGATTTCCTGGTTGGCGGCGACACCACCGGCCACGACCAGCGCGGGCATGGTCTCCAGCTGCGGAAACTCTTGTTTAAACCGCGCAAGGCCGCGGCCGATACGATCTTTCAGGGTGCGCGACACCGCCTTCTGGAAGGAAGCACAGATATCGGCGATATCCTGCTCCGAGAGCGGCGCAATGGCGGTCGCCGCCTGCCGCACCGCCGTTTTGAGGCCGGAAAAGGAAAAGTCTAGCCGTGCTTCCCCCACCATCGGTCGCGGAAGCGGAAAACGATCCGGATCGCCCTTCGCTGCCGCTTTCTCGACGGCAGGCCCACCGGGATAGGGCAGGCCCAGAAGTTTCGCAGTCTTGTCGAAGGCCTCGCCCAGCGCATCGTCGATGGTTGTGCCCCAACGCTCATAATCGCCGACGCCGCGCACCAGCACCAGCTGGGTATGGCCACCGGAAACCAGCAGCATCAGATAGGGAAAAGACAGACCGTCGGTCAGCCGCGCTGTCAGCGCATGGCCTTCCAGATGGTTGATGGCGTAGAGCGGCTTGCCGGCCGCCTTGGCGATGGCCTTGCCCGTCATCAGTCCCACCAGCAGGCCGCCAATGAGGCCGGGGCCAGATGTAGCCGCGATGGCATCGATATCGGCAAGGGTCACACCCGCCTGCTCCAGCGCTTCTTCCACCAGCGTGTCCAGCGCCTCCACATGGGCACGCGCGGCAATTTCCGGCACCACGCCGCCATAGGCGCTGTGTTCCTCAAGCTGCGACAAAACGACGTCGGAGACGATTTCGCCACGCCCGTTCGCATGCCGAACCACAATGGATGCAGCGGTTTCGTCACAGCTGGTCTCTATGCCGAGGATACGAAGAAAGGGGGTCATCAAATCTGTTCGTTCATTGCGATCATGCGCGGAGTTGGTCTAAGACAACTCCGGTAACAATGGATAGACGCGGATGCAAACAAAACCTTTCCGAATCGGCACGCGCGGCAGCCCGCTGGCGCTTGCGCAGGCTTATGAGACCCGCAGCCGGCTGATGGCGGCGCATGGTCTGCCGGAAGACATGTTCGAAATCGTCGTGCTGTCCACCAAGGGCGACCGGATCACCGACCGCGCTTTGTCGGAAATCGGCGGCAAGGGTCTGTTCACCGAGGAACTGGAAAACCAGCTTCTGTCGGGCGAACTCGATATCGCCGTGCATTCCTCCAAGGACATGCCGACCGTTTTGCCCGAAGGGCTCTATCTTTCCGCCTTCCTGCCGCGCGAAGACATGCGCGACGCCTTCATAGGCCGCACCGCGCCGAGGCTTCTTGAACTGCCGCGGGGCGCCATTGTGGGTTCCGCATCCTTGCGCCGCCAAGCGCTGATCCGCCGACTGCGGCCGGATCTGAGCGTCATCGTCTTCCGCGGCCTGGTCGATACACGCCTGCGCAAGCTCGAAGAAGGCCAGGCGGATGCGACGCTGCTTGCCTTTGCCGGCCTGAAGCGGCTGGGCAAGGAGAATGTGCCGACGGAAATTCTCGATCCGAGGGAATTCCCCCCCGCTCCCGCCCAGGGCGCAATCGGCGTGGAAAGCCGCATCGGTGATAGGCGCATGGACGAGCTGCTTGCCCCCATAAACGACAGGCCGACTTTTGACGCCGTGACCTGTGAGCGCGCCTTCCTGGCGGCACTTGACGGCTCCTGTCGCACGCCAATCGCCGGCTATGCCACCTGCGAGGGCGAGGAGCTGCATTTTTCCGGCCTCATCCTCACCCCCGACGGCCAGACAAGCCACGACATCGAAATCTCCGGCAATCGCAGGGATGCGGCGAAACTCGGCCGACAGGCCGGCGAAGAGGTGCGCGCCAAAGCCGGCAGCAATTTCTTCGAAGGCTGGAGCTGAGCCGGTGCGGATCGTCGTCACCCGTCCGCAGCGTTCGGGCGAAAGGACGGCGGCGAAACTTGAAGCGCTGGGCCACACACCGGTGCTTCTGCCGCTGTTTCATCCCGTCCATCATGGCGAACGCGCCATCTCGGCGCTGTCCGCCCCGATGGGGGCCATCGCCGTAACCAGCGCCGAAGCCCTGCGGGCACTGGCTAGGTCCGAAGAGCAGCTCGCCCCCTATCTGTCAAAACCGCTTTTCGCCGTCGGCGGCGCAACGGCAGAGGCCGCAAGAAAAACCGGCTTCGAACGGATATTTACCGCCTCCGGAGACGCCCTCGGCCTGACCGCGCTGGTGAAGCAGCACCGCACCTTTCTGAGCGAAAACGAACCCTTGCTCTATCTCGCCGGCAGGCCACGCGGCACGGTCTTCGAGGAAGGCCTCGCCGCCGCCGCAATCCCGTTCAGAACGGTCGACTGTTACGAAATGCTGCTCTCGGTCATCTCTCAATCCATGCTGGAAACGGCTCTTGCTGAACCCGCCGCAGACGTCGTGCTGCTCTATTCTTCCGAAGCGGCGCGGGCCTTTTTCCGGCATGTATCGGCGGATCGATACAGGTTGAAGCTGGCGGCGACAAAATTCATCTGCATCAGTCGCAACGTGCTTTCTCTGGTTCCGGAAATCTTTCGCGCAAACGCCATCGCCGCCGAAGAGCCGAGCGAGGCCGCGATGTTTGAACTTCTGCGCCACCACTCTGGAACCTAATTCGAGCTCACCTCTTTCCTTTGCCGCCGTCACTGACTAGGTTTAGATTACTGCAGGCAGAAATGAGGTTGTCATGGTATCGGGAAAGCCGCCACGCCACTCCAAGTCCAAAGCCGAACCGGTCACCATCGACCTGGACGCGAAAGACGTGAAAGCAATTTCCGCTGACGTGGACGCTGCCAAGACGGACGAAAAGCCCGGTGACGAAACGCCTGCGGCCACCTCAGCGTCCGGAGTTTCTGGCACAAAGCCTGAAGCAGCCACAACAGGCAACCCTGCCCCCGTCTGGGACCAGCCTAAGAAAACCCCTATCGAGCCTGAACCCAATGTCGGCAAAGGGGAAGCCACAACCGCCGGGTCGAAGGCTGAGGGCCCTGCGGACAGGCAGAAGGAGCCCATCTCGTCGGCGCCTGTTCCGCCCAAAGCCGAGGCAAAACCGACGACGGGCACCGCCGAGACCAGCGCGGCTGCGGCTGCAGCCGCAGGCGCGAAGCCTGCCTTTGGCTCCACGGCTTCCTCCAGTGCATCCAGCGGCGCCACTGCCCCAAAACCATCGACCACGACCTCGTCTTCAGGACCCGCAAAGCCATCCACATCACAGCAGGTGGAACGCAAACAGGCGGCAACCTCCGGCCTGGTCGCAGCGGGTATCGTCGGCGGCCTCGTGGCACTCGCCGCTGCCGGCAGCATGCAATATGCCGGCATCCTGCCCTCCTTTAATGCGAACAGGGCCGGAAGCGAGGAAATCGCCGCGCTGAAAACCGATCTGGGCAGCTTGCGGCAACAGCTTGCCAATGCGCCAGCTGCCGACACCTCGGCGCTGGAGCAGCGCATCACGACTCTCGAAAGCGCAACGGGCGAGGCCCCGCAGGTGGATGGGCTGTCGGAAAAAATCACCGCTCTGGAATCTGCCCTCCAGTCGGAGCGAGCCGCGCAGGCCTCGGCGACGGCGGAGCTGACACGCCGCCTTGCCGATGCGGAAGCCAAGATCAACGAGCCACGCGACGATATCGAAGTCGCCCGCGCCATCGCTTCCGCGGCGCTGAAGGCTGCGATCGATCGCGGCGGGCCGTTCCTGACCGAACTCGACACGCTCTCCAAGGTCACGCCCGACGATCCGGCCATCGCATCGCTGCAATCCTTCGCAGCAACCGGCGTGCCGTCGCGTTCGGAGCTGATGCAGAAATTTCCCGATGTCGCCAATGCGATGCTGTCGGCCATCAATCAGCCTGATCCCAATCAGGGCATCATGGAACGCCTGACCGAAAGCGCCTTTTCGCTGGTGAAGGTGCGCCCGGTCGGAAATATCGAGGGCGAGACACCCGATGCGATGATCGCGCGCATGGAAAACAAGCTGCGCAACGGCGATCTTCATGGCGCGGCACTTGAGTGGAACGGTCTCCCCGATGCCGCCAAAACGGCATCCGCCGATTATAAAAAATCTCTGGATGCACGCATCGAGGTCGAAAATCTGGTCGGCGGCACGTTGAACCGCGCCATCACCAGCACCGGCAAACAGGGGTAAGGGCATGACCAGAATTCTGATTTTCGCCGTTATCGTTCTGGCTCTCGGTTTTGGTTTCTCCTGGCTGGCCGACAGGCCCGGCGTCCTTTCCATCGTCTGGCAGGGCCAGCTGATTGAAATGAGCCTGATGGTCGCCGCCTCCATCATTGCGGCACTGGTCGCCGCCGTCATGCTGGTCTGGTGGGTCGTCAACGCCATCTGGACATCGCCCAACGCCGCCCGCCGTTATTTCCGTGCCCGCAAGCGCGACCGGGGTTATCAGGCTCTCTCCACTGGCCTCATTGCCGCCGGTGCGGGCAACGCCATCCTCGCCCGCAAGATGACGGCCCGCACGCAGGGACTGCTGAGTGCCGATCAGGAACCGCTGATTCATCTGCTCGATGCACAGGCCGATCTGATCGAAGGCAAATATGACGAGGCGCGGCGCAAATTCGAAGCCATGGCCCGCGATCCCGAGACCCGTGAGCTTGGCCTTCGCGGCCTTTATATCGAGGCGCGCCGTCAGGGCGCCTACGAAGCCGCCCAGCAATATGCCGAGGATGCGGCGGAAAAGGCACCCTATCTGCCCTGGGCGGCACAGGCGACGCTGGAAAACCGTTGTCGCAACGGACAATGGGACGATGCCATCCGCCTGCTCGACCAGCAAAAGGCAGCCAGCGTCATCGAACGCGGTGAGGCGGAACGGCTGAAAGCCGTACTTCTCACCGCCAAGGCCGGCGAAAAGCTGGAAAGCGACCCCGTGGGTGCCCGCGAGGATGCCAAACACGCGCTCAAGCTTGACAAGAGCCTCGTTCCGGCAGCGCTGATCGCGGCGAAATCCTATCTGCGCGAGGACAATCTGCGCAAGGCGGCCACGGTTCTCGAGCCCGTCTGGAAGAACGATCCGCATCCGCAGCTCGCCGAACTTTATGTCCGCGCCCGCAGCGGCGATACCGCCATCGACCGGCTGAAACGGGCTGAGCGGCTGGAGAGCCTGAAACCCAACAATATTGAATCGCTGTTCGCCGTGGCGCAGGCAGCGCTCGACGCCAAGGAATTCGCCAAGGCGCGGGCCAAGGCCGAAGCCGCCGCGCGGATTGAGCCACGCGAAAGCATCTTCCTCTTGATGGCCGACATAGAGGAGGCCGAAACCGGCGATCAGGGCCGGGTGCGCTACTGGATGGCGCAGGCGCTGCGTGCGCCACGCGATCCCGCCTGGGTGGCCGACGGCGTCGTTTCGGAAAAGTGGCTGCCAGTTTCACCCGTTACCGGCCGTCTCGACGCTTTCGAATGGAAAGCGCCTTTCGGCCAGCTTGAGGCTCCCGTCGAAGACCTGACAATCGAAAACGCGATTGCCGCAGCGCCCGCAAGGGCCGAACCGGCCGCGAAGACGATCGTTGTCAAAGCCGCACCTGAGACCCGCGCCGAACCGAAACCCGCCCCGGCCGAACCGATCGAGGTCAAGCCGGTTGTATCGGTCCCGCAGGAGAAAAAGCCGGCCACAATCGAAGCACCGGTAGAAACCGATGTTACGGATGAAAAGGCGGAAGCCGTGCCGTTTTTCGGCGGCGCGCCGGATGATCCGGGCGTCAAGAAACCCGGCGCGGAAGCCGAACCCAAGACCCGGCTCAAACTCTTCTGACGAACAGGATATCGATGTTCCAGCAAATACAGTCGTTTATTCAGAACCTCGTCGGCCCACACGGGGATGATTTCAGCCCCGACGATCTGAGGGTGGCGGTGGCCGCCCTCTGTTTCCAGGTGATGGAAGCGGATGGCACCGTCTCGAAAAGCGAGCGCGACCGGTTGCGCGAAATCCTCCAGGACTATTACCATCTCGATGCCGGCAAGCTCGATGCGCTTCTCGCCGCCGGCCAGGAGGCCGGTAAGGAAGCCGTCGATTATTACCGCTTCACCACCGATATACGCCGCCATCTCGATGAAGATCAGCGCGTGGAGCTTATTGGCATATTATGGGATATTGTTTACGCTGACGGCGAACGAAGCGAAATGGAAGACCATGTGATCTGGCGAGTCGCCGACCTGCTTGGTGTGTCCGTGCGCGACAGGGTTCTGCAACGTCAGCAGGCCGCCACGAGGTCCGGGCCCGCTGAAGAAAGCGAAAACGAAGACGATGCTGTTTGACCCTTCCAGGCAACAGAGAAAACAACCATCGCTGCTCATCGTCCTGCATCAGGAACGTTCCACGCCCGGCCGTGTCGGCCAGATGCTGGTGGAAAAAGGGTATCGTCTGGATATAAGGCGCCCCGCACTCGGCGACGACCTGCCGCAGACGCTGGAGAAACACGCGGGCGCCATCATCTTCGGTGGCCCGATGAGCGCCAACGATTCTCATGACTACGTCAAAGCCGAAATCGACTGGCTGAAGGTGCCGTTGAAGGAAAACAAGCCCTTTCTCGGCATCTGTCTCGGCGCGCAAATGCTGTCCAAACATCTCGGCGGCAAGGTGGAGGCCGACAGGGAGGGCAAGGTGGAGATCGGCTGGTATCCGCTTCATGCCACCGAACATGGGCGGCTTCTGATGCCGCATTGGCCGAAGATGGTCTATCATTTTCACAAGGAAGGGTTCGAGCTGCCGCGCGGAGCCGAACTTCTGGCCTCGGGCGAAACCTATCCCAACCAGGCCTATCGCTACGGAAAAAACGCCTGGGGCCTGCAGTTTCACGCAGAACTGACCCGCGCCATGATGCATAGCTGGGTGGTGCGCGGCGCGCAGCGCTTCGGCATGCCCAATGCGCAGGTGGGCAGCCAGCATCTGGAGGGCCGCATGCTGTTCGACACGCCGCTCAGGGCATGGCTCGGCAATTTTCTCGATCTGGTTTTTGAGGGCAAAGCCCAGCGCTAAGGCTCATCGCCGTCAGTGCGGCGCATCCAGATTATCGATCTTGCGCAGCTTGGAGAAACCGAGCGCCCAGATAACCGCAACCGCAAGCGTGCCGGCCCCGCCAATGACAACGGCCGGCACGGCCCCGACCACATGCGCCATGGTACCAGCGCGGAACTCACCCAACTCATTCGACGCGCCGACGAACACCATGTTCACGGCATTCACACGCCCGCGCACCTCATCCGGCGTCCACAGCGCGATCAGGGTCTCGCGCACATAAACCGACACCATGTCGGATGCGCCCATGACCACCAGCGCGGCGATGGATAGCCACGCGGTCTGCGAAAGCCCAAAGACCACGGTGGAAACGCCGAAGAGGCCGACGCCGATAAACATCAGCAGGCCGGCATGGTGGCGGATGGGCTTGAACGCCAGAATGACCGCAACGGTGATGGCCCCGATGCCGGGGGCGGCACGCAATAGCCCGAGACCCCATGGCCCGAGCGTCAGCACTTCCTTGGCAAAAATCGGCATCAGCGCAACGGCGCCGCCCAGCAGCACCGCGAAAAGATCGAGCGATATCGCACCGAGAACGATTTTTTCCTGCGCGATGAATTTGAACCCGGCAAGCATGGTTTCGAGGCTGATGGCTTTTGCCGGGCCGCGTTGTTCCGGTTTACGGATCGACACCGCAAGCGCCGCCGATACGATGAAGAGCACGAATGCCACACTATAGGCGACGGAAGCACCGAGGCCATATAGCAGGCCGCCGGCGACGGGACCGAGAATGGATGCCATTTGCCATGACGATGAATTCCAGGCGATCGCATTCGGCAAATCCTCGACCGGCACAAGATTGGGTGCCAGCGACTGGACGGCCGGTCCCATGAAGGCTCGCTCTATGCCGAAGACGACGAGAATGGCGAAGACGGGCCACGGAGAAAAACTGTGCGTCAGCGTGAGCCCCAGAAGAGCCGCAGCACATAGCGCAGCCATCAAAAGGCATATGGCCATGATCCGCCGGCGATTGTGCCTGTCGGCGACCGTTCCGGTGACGAGGATCAGAAGCAGAGACGGCAGAAACTGGAACAGCCCGATCAGGCCGAGATAAAAGGCGTTGCCGGTCACCTCATACATCTGCCAGCCGACGGAGACGCTGACGATCTGGATGGCGAAGGCCGAAAAAAACCGGGCGCTGAAAAAGCGGCGATAGGAACTATGCCGGAATGCACCGAAACGGTTTTCGGCGGAAGGGAGGGACATCGGCTGGGTGCTCGCGAGACAATATGAGATGTCTGCAATAGAGCGATATCACAGGAATCGCCAGCCCTCACCAGCGGGATGACGAAAACTGTGAGCGGTTTTCGCCTGAAATCCCGCTACAAAGCCATGAACCAGATTGTGATGATCACCGGTCGATCAGCCCAAAGATCATTACGATCCGGCGCGACACTTGCCGGTTCACGCGTCAATGTCTAAATGTCTTGCAACCAAGATACGGAGATATTGATGCTTGCCCTGTTTCAGACCATCGATCTGGCCTTGAACCTCTATACGTGGGTGCTGATCGCCAGCGCTATTTTTTCCTGGCTTTACGCCTTCAACGTCATCAATTCCCGCAACCAGTTCGTGAACGCCATCGGGAGTTTCCTGGTCAATGTCACGGAACCGGCCCTGCGCCCCATCCGCCGCATTCTGCCCAATCTCGGCGGTATCGACATCTCGCCGATCATCCTGCTGCTGATCATCTTCTTCATCCGCTCCTTCATGTGGAACACGCTTTATCCGATGACGGTTTGAGCGGCCTCTGGCGAAAACACGATGATCATGTCCGCCTGTCGGTTCGGCTGACGCCGAACGGCGGGCGGGATATGATCGACGGCGTGGAGCAGGATGCGGACGGAAACGCGCATCTGAAAGCCCGCGTCAGCGCCGTGCCGGAAGGCGGCAAGGCGAACAGGGCCCTCATTGTTTTGCTGGCAAAAAAACTCGGCCTGCCCAAATCTTCCATCACCTTCATTTCGGGCGAAACAGCGCGTAAAAAAATCCTCCGGATCGATACCGACCCGGAGGATTTCGAAAAGCTTTTTAAAAAGCTGGCGGTTTAGGCCTATCAGCCCTGCGCCTTGTAGCGCTCGATGGCTTCAACGATCAGCTTCTTGGCGACGTCGACATCCTGCCAGCCGCCCATCTTCACCCACTTGCCGGGCTCCAGATCCTTGTAGTGCTCGAAGAAGTGCTCGATCTGCTTCAGCGTGATTTCCGGCAGGTCGGTGTAGTTATGGACCTTGTCGTAACGCTGCGTCAGCTTCGGAGCCGGTACGGCGAGGATCTTCTCGTCCTTGCCGCCGTCATCTTCCATGATCATCACGCCAATGGGGCGGACATTGATGACACAGCCCGGAACCAGCGGACGGGTGTTGCAGATCAGAACGTCGATCGGATCGCCATCGTCGGACAGGGTGTGCGGCACGAAGCCATAGTTACCCGGATAGGTCATCGGCGTGTAGAGGAAGCGATCGACGATCAGCGCACCGGCATCCTTGTCCATCTCGTACTTGATCGGGTGTCCACCGACCGGCACTTCAACGATGACATTCACATCATTCGGCGGATTCTTGCCTACGGAAATTGCATCGATACGCATTCGCTTCCCTCATTCGACGGGTTGGATTTGGTTTTCGATACTGGGAAAGTCGCCGCATTGCAACATGGCTTTGGGCGGATAAGGCAGAATGAGCGATTTGAGGCCATAGCGATGATGCATCGCCCCGCGCGAAACAAAAATAGCGGGAAATTTCCCTGTCAGTTCCAGACGAAACCGACCTTGCGCAGTGACTTGCCGTCGAAATCTTCCATGCCTTCGGCAATATCTCGGCCGCCATGCGAGCGGAAGAACCGATTGGCGACGTCGCTGTCTTCGAGGCACCAGACAACGATGCCGTTGCAGCCAAGCGAGGTCAGCAGTCTGCGCGCTTCCGTAAACAGCAGCGAGCCAAGCCCGATGCCCTGATATTCCGGACGGAGATAAAGTTCGTAAATCTCGCCATCCTGCGGCAGCCCGCGTGCCCGGCTGAGGCCCAGTGTCGCATATCCGGCGACCACACCGGCCACCTCCACCACCAGCATGGTCGCGGAGCCCTTGGTTGCCTTCTTCCACCAGATTTCCCCACGACGCTCGAGCATCTGCGTCAACGGCCGATGCGGGATAAGCCCGGCATAGGCCTGTTGCCACGACAGACGATGCGCCTCGGAGATGGCACGCGCATCATGCGGTTCAGCACGGCGAACATCGATGGATAACGTTTTCATAACGCGATTCTGGCCCCGGCCACGGAAACTTACCAGTCATAAAGGTTAACGCCGGCAAGCTTACCCACAGCCTATTCATGTGGACGACCAGAAAAAATTAACGCATCCTTAACCTTTGGCAAAGCGCCTTTCGACTCATGCACACATAAAAACGAATGCATAAAAAAACCCGGCTCAAGGCCGGGTTTTCAAATTCGCGACGACTAACCGCAATCAGATTGCGAGCTTGGCCTTTTCAAAACGCTTGCGGTCATTTGCGTCGAGGAACATCTTGCGCAGACGTATCGACTTCGGCGTCACTTCCATCAACTCGTCTTCCTGAATCCAGGAAAGAGCGCGGTCAAGCGTCATGCGGATCGGCGGCGTCAGCTTGACAGCTTCATCCTTGCCGGCGGCGCGGATGTTGGTCAGCTGCTTGCCCTTCAGCACGTTCACTTCGAGATCGTTGTCGCGCGTGTGAATACCGATAATCATGCCGGCATAAACCTTTTCGCCCGGCTCGATGATCATCGGGCCGCGGTCTTCCAGGTTGAACATGGCGTAGGCAACAGCCTCGCCCGAACCGTTGGACAGGAGAACGCCGTTGACGCGACCGGCAATCTGGCCCTTGAAGGGCTGATAGTCGTGGAACAGACGGTTCATGATGGCCGTACCGCGCGTGTCGGTCAGCAGTTCCGACTGGTAGCCGATCAGGCCACGGGTCGGAGCGTAGAACTTCAGACGAACGCGATTGCCACCGGAAGGACGGAGCTCGGCCATTTCAGCCTTGCGCTCGGACATCTTCTGAACGACGACACCGGAATGCTCTTCGTCAACGTCGATCACGACTTCTTCGATCGGCTCCAGCAGGGTGCCGTTCTCATCCTTGTGCATCACGACGCGCGGACGCGAAACGGCAAGCTCAAAGCCTTCGCGACGCATGGTTTCGATCAGAACCGCCAGCTGCAATTCGCCACGGCCGGATACGAAGAACGAATCCTTGCCTTCGGCTTCTTCGATCTTGAGCGCGACGTTGCCTTCGGCTTCCTTGAACAGACGGTCGCGGATAACGCGGCTCGTAACCTTGTCGCCTTCGGTGCCGGCCAGCGGGCTGTCGTTGACGATGAACGACATGGTGACGGTCGGCGGATCGATCGGCTGGGCGGTCATCGCCTCGGTGACGGACGGATCACAGAAGGTATCGGCGACCGTACCCTTGGAGAGGCCGGCAATAGCCACGATGTCGCCGGCATGGGCTTCATCAATGGCCGTGCGCTCGATACCGCGAAATGCGAGAATCTTGGAAATACGACCGGTTTCGATCGTCTTGCCATCCTGGCCCAGAACCTTCACGGCCTGGTTCGGCTTGATCGAACCGGAGGCGATGCGGCCGGTGATGATACGGCCGAGGAAGGGGTTGGCTTCGAGGATCGTACCGATCAGACGGAACGGACCTTCTTCGACCTTGGGCTCCGGAACATGTTCGAGAACCAGATCGAGCAAGGGTGCGAGACCCTGATCCTTCGGACCTTCCGGGTTAACGTTCATCCAGCCGTCGCGGCCAGAACCGTAGAGGATCGGGAAGTCGAGCTGCTCGTCGGTCGCATCGAGGTTCGCGAAGAGGTCGAAGACTTCGTTGATGACTTCTTCATGGCGGCCATCCGGACGGTCGATCTTGTTGATCGCGACGATCGGACGAAGACCAACCTTCAGCGCCTTGCTGACCACGAACTTGGTCTGCGGCATCGGACCTTCGGAACTATCGACCAGAACGATCGCGCCGTCCACCATCGACAGGATACGCTCGACTTCACCGCCGAAGTCGGCGTGGCCGGGGGTGTCGACGATGTTGATGCGAACACCCTTCCACTCCACCGAGGTCGCCTTGGCAAGAATGGTGATGCCGCGTTCCTTTTCGAGGTCGTTGCTGTCCATCACGCGCTCTGCAACGCGCTGGTTATCGCGGAACGAGCCGGACTGCTTCAGAAGCTCGTCCACGAGCGTCGTTTTTCCATGGTCAACGTGCGCGATGATCGCGATGTTGCGAAGTGCCATTGTTCAAAATCTCTGAGGTTGGGCGCTATATTGATGAGAAACGCCAATTTAGTTTGGCGCGCTCATAACCTTTTTTTTGCAAATGCGAAAGGGGGGCCTATGTCATAAGCCCCCTGCGCTCAGCTTCTAGCTCAGAAATGTGACAGTCTCTTATAGGAGACCGCGCTTCGAAAGCATGGCGTCCGGGCTCGGCATCTTGCCCCGGAAGGCGAGATAGGCCTCCTCCGGATCGATCGAGCCGCCAACGGAATAGATATTGTCCTTCAACCGTTGCGCCATCTCGCCATCGAAGGCATTGCCGGTTTCCTCGAAGGCGGCAAAGGCATCGGCATCAAGAACTTCCGACCACATGTAGGAATAATAGCCGGCGGAATAACCATCGCCCGAGAACACGTGCTGGAAATGCGGTGTCGCATGGCGCATGACGATGGATTTCGGCATATTGAGGCCAGACAGCACCTCGCCCTGTACAGCCATCGGATCGGCAACGTTGTCACGGGTATGAAACGCCATGTCGACAATCGCCGAAGAGGTGAACTCCACCGTGCTGAAACCGGCATTGAAGGTCTGTGCGGCCAGAACCTTGTCCAGCAGCGCCTTCGGCATCGGCGCGCCGGTCTCATAATGCAGGGCGTATTTTTCCAGAATTTCCGGCACCGTCAGCCAATGCTCGTAAAGCTGCGACGGCAATTCAACGAAATCGCGAGAGACGCCCGTTCCGGAAACGGAAGGATAAGTGACATCGGACAACATGCCATGCAGCGCGTGGCCGAATTCATGGAACAGCGTGCGCGCATCATCAAGCGAAAGCAGAGCCGGTTTCCCCTCGGACGGTTTGGCGAAATTGCAGACATTGTAGATGATCGGAATTTCACCGACGGTCCCATTCTTCAGGGGCAGCTTGTGCTGCGACTGGAAGGAGCTCATCCATGCACCTGATCGTTTGGAAGGACGGGCAAAATAGTCGCCGAGGAACATGGCCTTCAGATCGCCGTTGCCGTCGCGGATTTCGAAAACCCGCACATCCGGGTGATAGGCGGCAACGCCCTTGACTTCGACCGCTCGAATCCCAAACAGCCGCCCGGCCACATCGAAACAGGCTTCGATGATCTTTTCCAGCTGCAGATAGGGCTTCAATTCCGCCTCGGAGAAACTGAATTTCTGGGCGCGGAGCTTTTCGGCATAATGCCGCCAGTCCCACGGCAGCACGTCGTGGTTCTTGCCTTCCGCGGCAATGATGGCGGCCAGTTCGGCCTCTTCTTCACCCGCACGGCGGACGGCTTTTTCCCATACCTGACCGAGAAGACCGTTCACCGCATCGGCCGTCTTCGCCATCGTGTCATCAAGCTTGTAGGCGGCGAAATTCGCATAACCGAGAAGCTTTGCCTTTTCTTCGCGCAGTTCGAGGGTGCGGTGGACGATCTCGCGATTGTCGGTCTCGCCGCCATTCTCACCCCGCGCCACCCATGCCTTGAAGGCCTGTTCACGCAAATCGCGGCGCTCGGAAAATGTCAGGAAGGGCTCGATGATCGAGCGGGAAAGGGTAACGGCAAATTTGCCGTCCTCGCCATGCTCGCGGGCGGCTCCCGCCATGGCGTCCCGCAGGAAACCGGGAATGCCAGCAAGCTCCTCTTCCGTCGCAAGCAGAAGCTTCCAGTTCTTTTCATCCGCCAGCACATTCTGCCCGAATTTCGCACCCAGACCGGCAAGTTCCTCATTGATCGCGGCCAGCCGCTCCTGCCGATCCCTAGGCAATTTTGCGCCGGAACGCACAAATCCCTTCCAGTGCCGTTCGAGAACCCTTTTTTCCTCGCCCGTGAGCCCCAGCGTCTCGCGCTTTTCCCACAATGTGTCGATGCGTTTGAACAGCGCCTCGTTCATGCCGATCTTCGAATAATGCCGAGACATTTTTGGAGCGATTTCCCGCTCCAGCGCCTGGATCACACCATTGGTATTGGCGCCTGCCCTGTTCCAGAACAGCGATGAAATGCGCGAGAGATCGTCACCGGCGATTTCGAGTGCGGTCACCGTGTTTTCGAAACTCGGTGCCTCTGCATTTCCGGCAATTGCATCGATTTCCCGCTCGTGGGAAAGAAGGGCAGCCTCAAAGGCCGGCGCGAAATCCTCATCCTTGACCGCATCGAATTTCGGCAGACCGTTATGGCCGTTCCAGTGGACGAGTGCGGGATAAAGCGCGGTCTTCAATGGCATTTCATCTTCCTTGTGCAATTCCTATTCAAACCCATATGGGCACGCCTCCACCGCCAATTCAATATGCCGGGCGGAGATGACAGAGGATGTGGAAAAAACGCAGGAAGTACGGTCTCTTTGCTTCGTCGTAACAATTGTCGACTACGTTGCGGGTCATTCAACAACCGAACTGACGCATGTTTTACTCGATTTTCGACAATATGATTTGTGCACCATTGATTATCGCCCGGAATTTAGTAAGGCTGACTTACGAAAAGGCGAAGCATGGGCACGAAACGCGAAAAAGATTCACTGGCATTTCTGTTGAACAGCGGCGCACGCCTGCTGAACAGTGCTTTCGAGCGCCGAATTTCTGAAGCCGGACTGGGCCTGACCCCCGGCGAAGCGCGTGCCTTGCTGACGGTTGCCGTCGTTGATGGCAGCAAACAGTCGGATATCGCCGCCCGCCTCGGCATCGAGCCCATGACGATCTGCGCCTATCTCGACAAGCTGCAATCCCTCGATCTCATCGAGCGCCAGCAGGACCCGCAGGACAGGCGTTCCAAGCGCATCGTGCTGACAAAGAACTCCACCAACATGCTGGAAGCAGTGCGCCAGGAGATCGATGAACTCGTCCGTCACGCCACACAGGGCCTGAATGAAGAAGAGGTCGCGCTTTTCCGCAGCTTCCTGCAGACGCTTCGCAACAATCTTCAACCGGAACAGCCGGGCCAGAGCTGCTGACCGCAATGCCGCCAGAACCGATCATGTCGACAAAACGCACGGCCATGCTCGGTGCGTTGCTGACGGCGCTGGCGCCGATTTCCATGGCGATCTATACGCCAGCCATGCCGGAGCTGACACGGGTTTTTGCCACAAACGAATCCGCGATAAAACTCAGCTTGTCACTTTATTTTGCCGGTTTTGCCATGGCACAGTTGCTCGCCGGGCCCGCCTCCGACGCCTTCGGCCGACGCAGGGCGAGCCTCGTTTTCCTCTCAATCTTTCTGGGCGGCGGGCTGCTGGCAATTTTTGCCCCGACGATTGAAGTGCTGCTTTTCGCCCGGCTCGTTCAAGGCATCGGCGCCTCCGTCGGCATGACGGTGGCGCGCGCCATCGTCCGCGACCAGTTCACCGGTGCGGAGGCCTCCAGCATCATGAACCTTATCGGCATCATGCTGGCCGTCGGCCCCGCCATGGGACCGACGATCGGCGGACTTTCGCTTGCGGCTTTCGGCTGGAAATCCGTGTTTTTCCTGATGGCCGGCCTCGGCGCCGTCGCTATTTTCTCGGTGGTGATTTTCCTGCGCGAAACGACGGTCCCGGACAAAAGCCTGATCCGTCCCCCTCGACTCCTGTCGGCCTACGGCACCTTGCTGACCGAGCCGCGTTTTCTTCTGGCCGCACTGGTACTTGGCGGCTCCATCGGCGCGCTTTATGCGCAGGCCACCATGCTGACCTTCATCCTCATCAACACCGTCGGCCTGACGCCCACCGCCTTCGGCATCGGCATGTTGATGCAGACCGGCGCCTATTTCTTCGGCTCGATCGCCCTGCGCTACATCGCGCCGCGACTGGGTGACCGCCGTTCCGTCATGCTCGGCCTTTGCTTTTCGGGAACAGGCGGCCTGCTCATCCTGCTGTCAGTCTTCCTCATAACGCCGTCCTTTCTATCCATCATGGGACCTGTGGCGGTCGCAACGGTCGGCATCGCCTTGCTGACACCCTCGATGGTAACGGCAGCACTTGCCCCCTTCCCGCATATTGCCGGCTCGGCTTCAGCGATGATGGGCTTCATCCAGATGGGATCGGGTTTTGCGGGCGGCGCTGCCGCCTCGCTCATCGGTTCGCCCTTGACCGGCTTCGGCATCATCATCCCGGCGATGGAATTCATGGCCGTTGCGAGCTACATCGGCTTCCGCATCGTCTCCAGAAGAGAGACATGAAAAAACCCGCCGGCGTTACCGCCCGCGGGTTTCATTATCTTCACGACAGCGGAATTACTTGCTGAGGTTACGCTTGGCCAGCGTGCGCAGGCGCAGCGCGTTGAGCTTGATGAAGCCTGCCGCATCCTTCTGGTCGTAAGCGCCATGGTCGTCCTCGAAAGTCACCAGCGCGTCGGAATAGAGCGACTTGGCGCTTTCGCGGCCGGTCACCATGACATTGCCCTTGTAGAGCTTCAGCGTCACTTCGCCTTCCACATGCTCCTGGCTCTTGTCGATCAGCGCTTGCAGCATCTCGCGCTCCGGCGAGAACCAGAAACCGTAATAGATCAGTTCGGCGTAACGCGGCATCAGCTCATCCTTGAGATGCGCCGCACCCCGGTCGAGCGTGATGGATTCAATGGCGCGGTGCGCAGCCAGCAGGATGGTACCGCCGGGCGTCTCGTAAACGCCGCGCGACTTCATGCCGACGAAACGGTTCTCGACCAGATCGAGACGACCGATGCCATTTTCGCGGCCGTAATTATTGAGCGTGGCGAGAAGCGTCGCCGGCGACATCTCGACGCCGTTGATGGAGCAGGCATCACCCTTGCGGAAACCGACCTTGATGACGGTTGCCTTGTCGGGAGCAGCTTCCGGCGAGATAGTGCGCATATGCACATATTCAGGCGCTTCCTGTGCCGGGTCTTCCAGAACCTTGCCCTCGGAAGAGGAATGCAGCAGGTTGGCGTCGACGGAGAAAGGCGCCTCGCCCTTCTTGTCCTTGGCGACCGGAATCTGGTGCTGTTCGGCGAAGTTCAGGAGGTCGGTACGGCTCTTGAACGTCCAGTCGCGCCAGGGCGCGATGATCTTGATATCAGGGTTCAGCGCATAGGCCGAAAGCTCGAAACGGACCTGATCGTTGCCCTTGCCGGTGGCGCCATGGGCGATGGCGTCCGCGCCGGTCTTCTTGGCGATCTCGATCAGGTGCTTGGAAATCAGCGGACGGGCAATCGACGTGCCGAGCAGATAGACGCCTTCGTAAACGGCGTTGGCGCGGAACATCGGGAACACGAAATCACGCACGAACTCTTCACGGACGTCCTCGATGAAGATTTCCTTGATACCCAGCATCTCGGCCTTCTTGCGTGCCGGCTCGAGCTCTTCGCCCTGGCCGAGATCGGCGGTGAAGGTCACGACTTCAGCGCCGAGTTCCGTCTGAAGCCACTTCAGGATGATCGAGGTGTCGAGGCCGCCGGAATAGGCGAGAACGACTTTCTTAACGTCTTTCGGGAGTGCCATAATGATGTCCATCTGCATGATGACGGCATCGATACACCGCCATTTCCTTGGGATTTCGGCACTTTTACAGTGCAACCCGAAATGTGTGAAGCGCTTTTCCGTGAGATAAGCGACAAAACAATTGATGGACGCGTTTGACGATGGGTGATGATGGTCCGCGGCAACGGGAACGAAGCGATTGTCACATGCATTTAGAAAATTCGCGCTTTATCATAAAGCGGCGCGATCGACTTGAAGACCGTGAATGAAGCCACTCAGGTTCAGGCAACGTTGCAAACCGCTGGAAACAGCAGAAACGACGCGAAGGAGAAACCTATGACGACCATCCACCCCGCATTCAAGGAAGATAATGTCGCTGTCATCACCGGTGCGGCATCCGGCATCGGACTTGCCGCCGCTCGCAAATTCGCCGGTTTCGGCATGAGCGTCGTGCTCGTCGATCTCGATGGCGAAAAGCTCGCCGCAGCGCATGCGGATATTCTGGCCGTCGCCAAGGACGGCGAGGCGCAGATCGTCGCCATCCCGACCGACGTCTCGAAACTCGATGAGTTGGAGGCGCTGGAACGTGCCGTGATCCAGCGTTTCGGGCGCATCCACGTTCTCATGAACAATGCCGGCATCCAGCCGGGCAGCGCCATCTTCGGACCGCAGGCCAATTGGGAAAAGATTATCGGCGTCAATCTGATGGGCGTCGTAAACGGCAGCCGCGTTTTCGGCCAGGGCATGATCGCCCATGGCGAGCCGGCGCTCATCATCAATACCGGCTCGAAACAGGGCATCACAACGCCTCCGGGTGATCCCGCCTATAACGTCTCGAAGGCCGGCGTCAAAACCTTCACGGAAGCGCTTCAGCACGAGCTGCGCAATATCCCGAACGGCGCGGTTTCCGCCCATCTCCTGATCCCCGGTTTTGTCTTCACGGGCCTCACCGCCCATGGCAGGACGGAAAAACCAGAGGGGGCATGGACCGGCGAGCAAACCGTCGATTTCATGATCGAGAGTATTGGCCGCGGCGATTTCTACATTCTCTGCCCGGATGGGGAGGTGGACCGCCCGACCGATGAGAAGCGCATCCTCTGGGCTGCCCAGGATATCGTTGAGAACCGCCCACCGCTGTCGCGCTGGCACACAGAATATTCCGCCGCCTTCACCAGCTTCCTGAAAAACTGAACTTCCAGCCGCCGTACTTGAAAGGGTGCGGCGGCTTTTCTCCGCTCGCAGCGGCGTCATCGCTCAAAAACATTGGCAGAAACACGAAACCGCGTTAAGCAACCGCAATCTCCAGATTTTACGGGTGCCGCGATGGATTTCGTTCCGAGCCTGCCAACATTGATCGCCTTCACTGTCGCCATTCTGCTTCTGGCGGTAACGCCGGGGCCCGACATGACGCTCTGGATCAGCCGCTCTTTGCGCGAAGGCCGGGCGGCAGGATTCATGACGCTGGTGGGGACCAATATCGGCATCACCGTACACACGATGCTGGTCGCCTTTGGTGTCGCTGCTCTCATCGTCGCGTCGCCGACCGCCTTCATGATCCTGAAAACCGGCGGCGCCGCCTATCTGGTCTGGCTCGCCATTCAGGCGATCCGCAAGGGCTCGGATTTCGTGATGGTGAAAGGCACCGGTGAAAAAGCACAGGCCTCGCTGAAATCGGCCTTGCTGAACGGTATCTGGGTCAATCTGCTGAACCCCAAGGTCATCATCTTCTTCATGACCTTCCTGCCGCAATTCGTCAGCGCCTCCGATCCGCATGTGACCGGCAAGCTGATCTTCCTCGGCATCTGGTCCATCATCGTGGCGCTGCCGATCGGCATCGGCATCGTGATTGCCGCCGATGTTCTCTCCGCATGGCTGCAGCGCAACCGGAAGGTTCTGCGGGGACTGGATTATACGATCGCCGGCGTCTTCTCGCTTTTCGCGGTCAAGATTTTCTTCACGCAAACGCGCTGAGGGCAAATAAAAAGGCGCCGTAAGGCGCCTTTTTTAATCAGCCGATCAGCAGCTCGTCATCGTCAAGCGTCTGGCCGCGTATCTTGCGGAACATCTCGATCAGGTCTTCGACCTCAAGGTCCTTACGGCTGTCACCGGACACGTCGAGCACGATTTCGCCGGCATGCAGCATGATCGTGCGGGTGCCGTAATCCAGCGCCTGACGCATGGAATGGGTCACCATCAAAGTCGTCAGCTTGCGCTCCGACACAACCTTGCGGGTCAGTTCCATCACGAATTCCGCCATGCCGGGATCGAGTGCCGCCGTATGTTCATCCAGCAACAGCACGTCCGAGCCGGATAGCGTCGCCATGACAAGCGAAACCGCCTGCCTCTGCCCACCGGACAGAAGGTCCATACGGTCCTTCAGACGATTTTCCAGACCGAGATTGAGCGAAGCGATACGTTCCCTGAAGAAATCCCGCCTGCCGCGTCCAAGCGCCGACGACAATCCGCGACGCTCGCCGCGAGATGCCGCAAGCGCCAGGTTCTCCTCGATGGTCAGCGCACCGCAGCTGCCCGCCAGCGGGTCCTGAAACACACGCGCCACGCGTCCCGCCCGGCTGGCAGTCGGCTTGCGGGTAACGTCAGCACCGCCGATCATCACCTTGCCCGCCGTTGGCAGGACGTCGCCGGCCAGAACACCGAGAAGTGTGGATTTGCCCGCACCATTGGAGCCGATGACGGTGACGAAGGAGCCATCTTCGATGGTGAGATCGATCTTGGCCAGCGCCTGCTTTTGCAGCGGCGTACCACGTCCGAAGACGACCTGGATATCGGAAAGCGAAATCACGATGTTGCTCCCCCACGGCGCAGTCGCGGCAGGATCAATGCGATGGCCACCAATACCGCCGTTACGAAATTGAGATCGGACGCCTTGAGACCCAGCACATCGCTCGACAAAGCCAGCTGAATGGCGAGACGATAGGCGATGGAGCCGAAGACACAGCCGATCAGCGCGATCAGGATGCCGCGCGCGCCGAACAAAGTCTCACCGATGATGACGGCCGCAAGCCCGACGACGATGGTGCCGACACCCGAGGTCACATCGGCAAAGCCATTGGTCTGCGCGAACAATGCGCCACCAAGGGCGACCAGCGCATTCGAAAGCGCCATGCCGAGATAGATCTGGTTACCGGTCTTCACGCCCTGCGCCCGCGCCATCCGCGCATTGGCACCCGTCGCCCGCATGGCAAGGCCCGCATCGCTTTCAAGAAAACGCCAGACGAGAATGACCGCGATCAGCACCAGCGCGCCAACGAAGAGCGGCCGCACCAGATATTCGGAAAGGCCGAGACCGTAAAACGGCGATATCATCGTGTCCTGATTGAGCAGCGCCACATTCGGCTTTCCCATAACCCTAAGATTGACGGAAAACAGCGCGATCATCGTCAGGATCGAAGCAAGCAGGTTCAATATCTTGAAACGAACGTTGAGCGTGGCGGTCACGATGCCGGCGGCAGCGCCGGCAACCATGGCAATCGCCGTCGCGACCCAGGCATTCAGACCGGCGATGATCAGCACGGCAGCCACGGCGGCGCCAAGCGGAAACGAACCGTCCACGGTCAGGTCAGGAAAATCAAGTACGCGGAAAGCGAGATAGACGCCGATCGCCACGAAAGCGAAGACCAGTCCCAGCTCCACGGCACCCCAGAAGGCGATTTGGCTCACGGTAATGTCCTTGTTATTGCCGCCCTCAGGCGGATACGGGCACCGTCTCGTGCCACGTAAAACGGGCGGCGAAATGCCGCCGCCCGCAATTCAGTCAGGTTGCAGTTCAGTCGATGACCTTGGTGGCGCGCTTCGTCACGCTTTCAGGGAAGGTGACGCCAACTTTTTCGGCAACCTTCTTGTTGATCACGAGATCGGTGCCGACAGCAACGGCTGCCGGAATTTCACCGGGCTTTTCACCCTTGAGGATGCGGACAACAACGGCGCCCGTCTGCTTGCCAACGTCGAAATAGTTGAAGCCGAGCGCTGCAACCGCACCACGCGCGACGGAATCCGTGTCGGCGGCGTAAAGCGGGATATTCGCTTCGGAGGCAACACCGGCTGCCGCCTCGAAAGCGGAAACGATGGTGTTGTCGGTCGGAACGTAGATCACGTCGGCCTTGCCGACCAATGCGCGGGTTGCGCCCTGAACTTCTGCGGACTTGGTGGCAACGGATTCGACAACCTTCAGGCCGGCCTTGTCGGCTTCGGCCTTCAGCAGGGCAAGCGTCGAGGCGGAATTGGCTTCGGCGGAGTTGTAGATGAAGCCGATGGACTTGGCGTTCGGGGAGATTTCCTTGATGAGCGCCAGGTGCTCGCCAACCGGCAGCATGTCGGAAAGGCCGGTCACATTGCCACCGGGCTTTTCCATGCTCTTGATGAGCTGTGCGCCAACCGGATCGGAGACGGCCGTGAAGACAACCGGAATGTCACGCGTGGCCGCAACGACGGCCTGGGCCGACGGCGTGGAGATCGGCACGATGACGTTGGGCGCGTCGCCGACGAACTGGCGGGCGATCTGCGCTGCGGTGCCGGGATTACCCTGCGCGGACTCGTAAAGGAACTTGAGGTTCTCGCCTTCCTTGTAACCGGCTTCGGCAAGAGCCGCCTTGACGCCATCACGGGCAGCGTCAAGTGCCGGATGTTCGACGATGGCGGTGACGGCAACGGTGACGTTTTCAGCCTTGGCCGGCAGAACTATGGCGCTCGCGGCAGCGAGAGCCAGAATGAATGCGCGCATGGATATCCTCCTATTGGTTCCCTGTTTTCGTCTTTCTAGGAACAAGACAGACCGAAATCAATCGGAGAACCGCCGGAAAACCAGCTTTATGGCGCAAATGCGGCTTATTCAGTCATCCGCGCCGTGGTTGGCGATCATCATCGCCTCAAAAGCCAGTCTTTCGGTCTTTCGCATGCGTTCCGATTCCGACTTCAACTGGCCGCAGGCGGCGAGAATATCGCGGCCGCGCGGCGTGCGGATCGGCGAGGCATAACCCGCCTGATTGATGAAATCAGCGAATTTCTCAATCTGCGCCCAGTCGGAGCACTGGTAGTTCGTGCCTGGCCAGGGATTGAACGGAATGAGGTTGATCTTGGCCGGAACGCCCTTCAGAAGCTGCACCAGCATCTTGGCATCTTCCAGGCTGTCATTGACATCCTTCAGCATCACATATTCGAAGGTGATGCGGCGGGCATTGGAAAGACCCGGATATTTCCGGCAGGCCTCGATCAGTTCCTTCAGCGGATATTTCTTGTTGATCGGCACCAACATGTCACGCAGTTCATCCCGTACCGCATGCAGCGAAATCGCCAGCATCACGCCAATCTCATCACCCGTGCGGAAGATTTCCGGCACAACGCCTGATGTGGAGAGCGTTACACGACGCTTGGAAAGCGACAGGCCATCGCCATCGGTGGCGATCAGGAGCGCGGTCTTCACATGCTCGAAATTATAGAGCGGCTCGCCCATGCCCATCATCACGATGTTCGACACCTTGCGGCCTTCGCTCGGCACATAGGCGCCAACCGGCGTCGAACCATCAGGGAAATCACCCAGCCGGTCACGCGCGAGCAACAACTGGGCAAGAATTTCCTCGGCCGTCAGGTTGCGCACCAGACGCTGCGTGCCGGTGTGACAGAAGGAACAGGTCAGCGAACAGCCCACCTGGCTCGATATGCACAGCGTCCCACGCCCTTCTTCCGGAATATAGACCGTTTCGATCTCGACGGGACGGCCAGCGCCGCGCGGCGGAAAGCGCATCAGCCATTTGCGGGTGCCGTCATTGGAGATCTGCTCCTCGACGATTTCCGGACGGGCGATCGTAAAGGCCGCCTTCAGCTTCTCGCGAAGCTCCTTGGCGACATTGGTCATGTTGTCGAAATCGGAGACGCCGCGCACATAAAGCCAGTTCCACAACTGGCTGACGCGCATCTTCACCTGCTTCTGCGGCACGCCGATCTCGGCCAGCGCCTCGCCCATTTCCTCACGCGTCAGGCCGATCAGCGACGGCTTGCCGGACATGAGATCGCTATTGGCGATCAGCGGGGTTTTGACTGCCAGGCCGGCAGGGGCTTGCATTACGGACATCACGTTATCCCATCGTTCCATGCATCGCACGACCGGCCTGTCGAAAAGGCGGAAAATCGTCTGCATG
Organism: Agrobacterium sp. NPDC090283; assembly: GCF_044769685.1. Taxonomy (NCBI): domain Bacteria; kingdom Pseudomonadati; phylum Pseudomonadota; class Alphaproteobacteria; order Hyphomicrobiales; family Rhizobiaceae; genus Agrobacterium; species Agrobacterium sp. NPDC090283. Next base: position 139,913 of record NZ_JBIVYG010000011.1, read on the forward strand.
TCGAGAAAATCAAAGGCGGAGCACCTTTCGCGCATCCGCCTGTCAATGTTGCCGCGCCTTTAGCATCAAACTGGCAAAAACGCAAATGGCCGGTCGAGGACCGGCCATTGTCAAATGCAATGGAATGTCGGGATTACTTGCAGCTCTCGATCTGCTTGAGAGCAGCCGAAATACCCGAGAGCGAATAGGAATAGGATGTCGCGGTGCCACGGCCGGAAACCGCCTTGACGGTCATCGACTTTCCGCCCTTCATGGCAGCGACGAGAGCGGGCTCTTCAGCGGCGTTTTCAACCCAGGCGGCCTTGTCCTTGGTGAACATGACGAAGTTCTTGTTGTCGATCGTCACATTGACCTTGGAGCCCTGCTTCAGCGGATAACCCACCATGGCCTGCGGCTCGTAGGAGATGTTCTGGCCGGGACGCTGCGACACGATGAAGAAGATATCGCCGTGATCGACGCTCGCCGGTTCCTTGGCTGTCGGAATGGAAAGAACGTAGCAGACGGTGCTGTTGCCCGATTTGTACGAATAGGCACCCCAAGCATTGAACTGCTGGATGCGCGTGGGCGACTGTGCAGATGCTACGCCGACGCTGGTCAGCAAAATGGCCGCTGCGGTTGCTACACTTCTTACAAACATAGAATTTCCTGCCGGGTTATTGTCTTCCATTGGCCCGAAGCAGCGGCGAGCCCAGTTTCTGGATCGGCCACGTTCAGGTGCGGATCGTCTTTTCTCATTGTGGTCGGGAAGCGGTTACCAAACCGTCAACAACACGCATAAAATGCCGGAAACGTCCTGCGGTGTTACAGATTGGCGACTCCCGACGCCCTGGGGAGAAGGACGGGGCACGTCCTTCCTTCGTGTGTATGACACATAAATTCAGGCAAGAATTTGTCACCCACCGGGCTCCGCCGGGCGGAAACATCACAGAGACGTTACCCGGCTTCCTGCTGCCGCTTCAGCATGGCGTCAGCCGCCTCATAGTGCTCCATCTTGATATGGGCGCGGATCATCGCAAGCGCTGCCGTGATGACGGCGATATCATCGGTGAATCCGATGACGGCCAGCACGTCAGGCACGGCATCCATCGGCATGATGAAATAGGCGAGCGCCGCGAGAATGATACCCTTGGCCCGTAGCGGCGTATCGCGGTCGATCGCGCAATAATAGGCCGCCGCTGCATCACGTGCGAAGGGCACCTTCGACATGACGCGCTTCAGCTTGGGCCAGAATTTTGCCCGCACCACATTCTCACGTTCCTGCTGCCTGTCGGTTTCACCCGGCAGAAGAATTTCACCGATTTTCACATCATCCATGATCGACGGTCCTCCGGTCACGGCTATTATATGGGATCTAAGGTCCGCCGTTCAATTGCTCCGGCCTGCGGCTGCCTTCTGCATGGCCTCGGCCAGAAGAAAATCCCGCTCCGTCACGCCCTGTGAATCGTGAGTGGTAAGACAGACCTTGACCCGCGAATAGACATTGGACCATTCGGGATGATGATTGAGCCTTTCCGCAACAAGTGCGGACTCGGCCATGAAACCGAAGGCTTCCGCAAAGCTGGAGAACTTGAAGGAACGAACGATCGCCGCCCCATCCTCTCGCAGGGACCAGCCCTCGAGTTTTGACAATGCCTGCCGGATGGCATCCGGCTCAAGTCTGGGATATTTCATGAACTTGCCTCCGCTTGAGACCCATTAACGCTTCAACGACCGGATCGACGCATATTCCATGAAACATATAGCTGTTCTTTTTGTCTGCATGGGCAATATCTGCCGCTCACCACTTGCCGAAGGCGTTTTGACAAACCTTGCTGATAAAGACGGTGTTTCCCGCCAACTTACGGTCGACTCCGCCGGCACCGGCGGCTGGCATACCGGCAATGCCCCGGATCGCCGATCCATCGCGATAGCCCGTAAGCATGGCATCGATATTTCAGGGCAGAGCGCGCGACAGGTCAGTCAGGCCGATTTCGAAAACTTCGATCTCATCCTTGCCATGGACACGAGCAATCTGGCGAAACTGCTTCAAAAGGCGCCGGAAAACCACAGGCACAAAATCCACCTGTTTCTGGACTATGCTTCGGGACGCCACGAGAGCGTCCCGGATCCCTATTTCGGCGGTGAAGACGGTTTTCTGACCGTCTACAACATGCTCTTGGCAGGATGCAGATCGTTGCTCGAAAAGATGGAGCTGGACCGCGCCTCGTGAAGCGGAAACGCCTCTTCAACGATATAAGGCCCACCACCCACCGATTCCTTCGACGACATCAGCACGAAACGGCCGACCGTGAAGGGCGAGGTGCGGAAGTTGCCGCGTCCGGAAAGATAATGCACCACATCGTCCACACGCGAGGAGCGCAGCCGTGCAAGTGTCACATGCGGCATGAATTTGCGCGGATCGGGCGGGAGACCGATCCTCTGACAAATCCTCTCGATCTCCGCCTGCAGCGCATGCATTTCCGGGGAGGGAGAAACCCCCGCCCAGATGGAATGCGGCTTCTTGGAGCCGAAGGAACCCATACCGGTAAGATTGAGCTGGAACTCCGGCCTTTCGATCCGGTCCAGCCTGTCCACGACCTCATCGGCGGTCCGACCGTCGATGTCACCGATAAAACGCAGGGTTATGTGATAATTCTCCACATCGATCCACCGGGCTCCCGGCAGACCACCGCGCAACAATGAGAGGCTCATAGCCGCATTGCGCGGAATTTCGAGGGCGGTAAACAGTCTCGGCATGGCGAGCTCCCCGAATCTCTTGGCAGAACAAGCATAGCGAATCACGCAATGCAGGCGGGCGCAAGTGCTTATTTTTTTTGCGCACCGATTGTCTTGATGAAGCTTTCAACAGCCGGCAAAGATTTATCCACCATCATCGCCACCCCCTTGGTATTGGGGTGCATTTTGTCCTCGAGCTTCAGCGCATCATCCGTCACGACGCCATCCAGAAAGAAGGGATAAAGCTTTAGGTTGTATTTTTCCGCAAGCTTCGGGAAGATTGGATTAAAGCGCCCGGCATAATCATCGCCCATATTCGGCGGCGCCATAATGCCGACCAGCAGCACGGCTATGTTGCGTTTCTGAAAGCCGGAAATGATGGTGTCGAGGTTCTTTTCGGTCTGTTCGGGGGCGATGCCGCGCAGTGCGTCATTGGCGCCCAATTCCAGAATGACCCCGTCAGTGCCATCGGGAACTGACCATTCCGCCCGCGCCAGACCACCGGAGGAGGTATCGCCGGAGACACCGGCATTGGCGATGGCGACATTGACGCCCTTTGCCTTTAATGCAGCTTCAAGCTGTGCGGTGTAGCTGTCGGTGGGGGGAAGCTGATACCCGGCCATCAGGCTGTCGCCGAAGCCGACCAGTTGCAATGTCCGCTCCTGAGCCATGACGGCAGTGGCGGAAAAGGCGGTGGTGAAAATGACGATGAAGTGAAACAGGGCAGCTTTAAATCTCATCACGGCTTTCCTAACTTGGTTCCCATTGTCTGAAATACCGACCGCATCGACCGCCAGACCGTTTTCATCACCCTATATAGGAACGAGAATTGTGACGAAAAGCATCATAGAGCTGAAGAAGGCCGACCTCACGCTTGGCAATGCCGCCGCCTCCGTTCACGTTCTCAAGAACATCGATCTTTCAATCGGAGAGAGCGAGGCGGTGGGTATCGTCGGCCCTTCCGGCTCGGGAAAGTCGACACTGCTGATGGTGCTCGCCGGTCTCGAGAGGCTCGATAGCGGCGAAATCATCATTGCGGATACGGAACTGCACAAGCTCGGGGAGGACGCGCTGGCGGATTTCCGCGGCCGGAATATCGGCATTGTTTTCCAGTCCTTCCATCTTATCGCCAATATGACGGCGCTGGAAAATGTCGCCGTTCCGCTGGAGCTGGCAAACACCCCGAACCCCTTCGAGATCGCCAGACGCGAGCTCGTCGCCGTCGGTCTCGGCGAGCGTCTCAATCATTATCCCGGCCAGCTCTCCGGCGGCGAACAGCAGCGTGTCGCCATCGCCCGCGCGCTTGCCCCCTCACCGGCCGTATTGATTGCTGACGAACCGACCGGCAATCTCGATACCGATACCGGCAGGCAGATCGCCGATCTTCTCTTTACCAAACAGGCCGAACGCGGCATGACGATGATCCTCGTCACCCATGATCCGTCGCTTGCCGCCCGGTGCTCGCGCCAGATCAAGGTGCGCTCCGGCGAGATCGAGGGCGACAGCGCCATATCCCAGATGGCGCGGGCGGTGTCCGCATGATCGGATCCATTCTCCCGTCTTTTGCCAATATCAGAAACGCCGCGAGGCTGGCACGGCGCGAAATTCGCGGCGGTCTGCGCGGCTTCTACATTTTCCTCGCCTGCATCGCGCTTGGAACCGGCGCCATCGCCGCCGTCAATTCCGTCTCGCGCGCGGTCACCAGCGCCATCGCCACGGAAGGTCAGGCTATATTGGCGGGCGACGTGCGTTTCGAACTGCGCAACAGGGAAGCAACGCAAGAAGAGCGGGCCTATCTCGACGGCCTCGGCACCGTCGCGGTTTCCACCGGGCTGCGCTCCATGGCCCGCCTTGCCGATGGCTCCGAACAGACCCTGACGGAAGTGAAGGCTATCGACGGCGCCTACCCGCTCTACGGAACTTTCGTGGCCGAGCCGAACCGGCCGCTGAATGAGCTTCTGGCCGGAAACGGCGACACCTACGGCGCCATTGCCGCCCCGCTTCTGCTGGAACGGCTGGGAATCAAGGTCGGCGATGAAATCCTGCTCGGCAATGTGAAGCTGAAACTGACCGGCACCGTGGTCGACGAGCCGGATGCTCTCTCCGACGGTTTCGGTTTTGCCCCGAGGCTTATGGTCAGCCGCGACGCCCTTTTCGCCTCGGGCCTCGTTCAGACCGGAAGTCTTGTCGAACACGCCTACAAGATCAAGCTGAACGACCCTTCGGCGCGCGCGACAACGACCGATGCGGCCAACAAGGCCTTTCCCGATGCCGGCTGGTCCATTCGCACCAGTGACCGGGCAGCGCCGTCGCTGACCGAAAACGTCAACCGTTTCTCGCAATTCCTGACGCTGGTGGGCCTTACCGCCCTCATCGTCGGCGGTGTCGGCGTCGCCAATGCCGTTCGCGCTTTTCTCGATTCCAAGCGCACCACGATCGCCTCGCTGAAATGCCTCGGCGCACCGGCCTCCGTGGTCACCATGACCTATCTCTTTCAGATCGCCTTCATTGCCGCCGTCGGCATCGTCATCGGCCTTGTGGTCGGTGCCGTCGCGCCCCTCGTCGCCATGCGGTTTCTGGAAGGCGTGCTGCCTGTGCCGGAAGAGCTTGCCTTTTATCCCGCCGCGCTCGGTCTCGCCGCCCTGTTCGGTCTCCTGACCACGCTCGCCTTCGCTATCGTGCCGCTTGGGCAAGCGCGTGAGGTTCCGGCAACCGCGCTTTTTCGTGAACAGGGTTTCGAAGAGGGAAGCTGGCCCTCCTGGCCTTATCTCGCCGCAACCGGCCTGCTTCTGGCAGCGCTTGCCGCACTCGCCATCTTTTCGGCGGAAGACCGTTTCATCGCCTCGGTTTTCCTCGCGGCCATCGCTTTTGCCTTCGTGGTTCTGCGGCTGGTGGCGTCGGGCGTCAAGGCCATCGCCAAACGCAGCCCCCGCGTTCACTCCGCGGCCCTTCGTCTGGCAATCGGCAATATTCACCGTCCCGGCGCGCTCACCCCGTCGGTCGTCCTCTCCCTCGGCCTCGGCCTGACCCTGCTCGTGACGCTGACGCTGATCGACGGCAATCTGCGCCGTGAATTGACGGACAGCTTGCCGGAAAAGGCACCGAATTTCTTCTTCGTTGATATTCAGGGCAGCGAAGTTCAGGGCTTCCGCGATCTCGTGAGGCGGGAAGCGCCTGATGGCACGCTGACAGAAGTGCCGATGCTGCGTGGCCGCATCATGGCGCTGAACGGCACGGACGTGACGAAAATGGAGGTTCCGCCGGGAGGACGCTGGCTGCTGCGCGGCGACCGGGGAATTACCTACTCGCAGGATATTCCCGAAAATGCAACGCTGACGGAAGGAGGCTGGTGGGGGCCGGACTATAGCGGCGAACCGCTGGTGTCCTTCGCCGCGAAGGAGGCGGGAGATCTGGGCCTCAAGATCGGTGACAGCGTGACCGTCAACGTGCTCGGCCGCAACATCACGGCCAGGATCGCCAATCTGCGCAATGTCGAATGGGAATCCCTGTCGATCAATTTCGTCATGGTATTTTCACCAAACACTTTCCGCGGCGCGCCACATGCATGGCTGGCGACACTCGCCGACCCTTCCGCTTCCGCAAGCGACGAAGGCCGCATATTGCGCTCTGTCACCAACACCTATCCGACAATCACCAGCGTGCGTGTGAAGGATGCGCTCGACGTCGTCAACCGGCTGGTCGGCCAGCTCGCCACCGCCATCCGTGCCGCTGCCGCCGTTGCCCTCATAGCCTCCGTCCTCGTTCTCGCCGGCGCACTTGCCGCCGGAAACCGTGCCCGCACCCATGACGCGGTTATCCTGAAAACGCTGGGCGGCACACGAAGCCTGCTCATCCGCGCCTTCTCCTACGAATATATGATGCTCGGCCTCGCCACCGCCGTCTTCGCACTTTTCGCCGGCGGCGTTTCCGCATGGTTCGTGATCGCCCGCATCATGAAGCTGCCCTCCAGTTTTCTTCCGGATGTGGCGATCGGAACCCTCGTCGTCGCCCTCGTCATGACTGTTGGCATCGGCCTCATCGGCACCTGGCGGATTCTCGGGCAAAAGGCCGCCCCGGTTCTCAGGCAGGCAGGTGAATGATCGTCGGTTGTGCACCGCTTAACTTTAACGATTAATTCTTTGTAATGATCGCCAAAACGTGAGCGCTTTTCGCGCATATGGTGTCTTTTCGACGGGAAAAGGCCTTGTATCGAACACGTTCTGCCATCATATTCTTGAGCAGGCTTGCTGAAGCTCCGCAGCGGCGCCCGGGAGGTATCCCGACACCGTAGCAATCACGGGGCTCAAAAGAGGAAACAATGGCTGACTTCAATAACTACCAGAACCGCATGGCGCAGAACCGTGCACAGACTGGTGCGATGATCGATGAAGGTCTTCGCGCCTACATGCTCAAGGTTTACAACCTGATGGCGCTGGCTCTGGTCATCACCGGCGTTGCAGCGTTCGGCTTCGCCATGCTTGCTACGACGAGTGATCCCGCAGCAGCGGTCGCCACGCTGCCGAATGGCAAGATGCTGACTTCCCTGGGCGCCCTTGTTTATGCGTCGCCGCTGCGCTGGGTCGTCATGCTGGCACCGCTCGCACTGGTTTTCTTCCTTAGCTTCCGCATCCAGAACATGAGCGTTTCCGCCGCGCAGACAACGTTTTGGGTCTATGCTGCTCTTATGGGCGTGTCGCTGTCCTCGATCTTCCTGAGATACACTGAGGGAAGCATCGTACAGACGTTCTTCGTGACCGCCGCTTCGTTCGGCGCGCTCTCGCTCTACGGTTACACGACGAAAAAGGATCTTTCCGGTTTCGGTTCGTTCCTGATCATGGGTCTGTTCGGCCTGATCATTGCCTCTATCGTCAATATCTTCCTTGGTTCCGGAGCCCTGCAGTTCGCGATTTCCGCGATCGGCGTGCTGATTTTCGCAGGCCTGACCGCCTACGACACCCAGAAGATCAAGGAAATGTATTTCGATGCTGACGATGTTGCCGTGGCCGGCCGCAAGGCCATCATGGGCGCACTGACGCTTTATCTCGACTTCATCAACCTCTTCACCTTCCTTCTGCAGTTCCTCGGAAACCGCGACGACTAAGGCTGAGGTTCGATTGCCAGACATGCGAAGGGCGGCCCATCGGCCGCCTTTTTATTTGGGAAGATTCTTCACTCGTCAGCCAAAGCGTCACCTGCATGCGGGCAGTCCGCTTTTGCGAAAGCTCATTCGATGAGCTTCAAAACCTTGTCGAAGACCTTCAGAACCTGCGGCAACTCATGGCCACGTTTCAGAATGCGGCCATCCTTATTCACCACGCAGTAGGCACCCTGCTTCGCCGCCAGCTTGGGATTTTTCTCGATCCTGAAAAGCGGCATTTCACCCGAACGCTTGAAGACGGAAAACACCGCCTTTTCCTTCAGGTGATCGATGGCGTAGTCACGCCACTCGCCCTCTCCCACCATACGACCATAGATGCGCAGGATCGCATCCAGCTCGCGGCGGTGAAAGGTGACCGGTAAAGGGTCCTTGTTCTTTTTATATTCGCGGAGATCGATAACGGTGGAATTGTCACGTGAAGCGGTCTGCACCTGCTGCACATCCGGTTGATCGGTCATCCAATACCTCCGATTCCACCCAAATCATCCGTGCAGTGTGAGCCTGGGAGGGCGAAATTGCAAGTCTTTGCACCATCATGGAACAGAGGACGGGTAATGCCGGGAAAGGTCTGACAAGCCTTCGAATGGCAGCGGAACCAGAAGACGGCAGCAGGGAATGGCGTCCACCGATGCCGCCGGAGGACGTGCCGAAGGCAAAGGCAAGGGTTAAAAATGGTAACCATTTAGGCAGCCATTTTCACATGGCCTGCCGTATTTCGGTCAAACCATGGCCCGAATTGGGTGGAATAGTCCTATTGTCAATTGATGCCTAGGCACCAAGATGACCCGGTCCGGTGCATTGACCCTTTACCCCCAGCCCCCAATGCCCGGACCGGATCTTCCATCGCCCGACAGGCGATCAGGGGGGTTCATTTCCAAGCAGGATACTTGCCCCGACGATTGCCGCGGGATCGCCGCCGGCATTGGCCGTCTGCAACAATACGGCGCAGCCACCCTTTTTAACCTTGGCCACCACGCTCGCCGGAAGCTTCACCGTCATCGGCGAACCATCCCACATGCCGACTGTCTGCACATCATAGACGCTGTGCCAGTAGGACATTTTTTTCCCCTGGTTTTCGCCCTTCTGCACATCCACCGTCTGCTCGCGGGTGAAATAGGCGACAACGACATCGGCCTTGCCGCTGCCCGCACCAATATCGATTTCCACCTCGTCACCGGCAAATTTCGACGAGACCGGCACGTTCAACCCCTTGCCCTCACGCTTGAAAGCGTCGAGCCTGTCGTAGATACCACGCACATCCGCGCCCTTGACGTGGTCGCGGCCATTCAGAATGGCCTGCGGTGTATAGACCCCGTTACGGCCGAGCGCGCGCATATAACCATATTGCCGGTCGGTATTTTCCTTCGATGCCAGCGAATCGGTCCAGCCGAGATAATTCCAGTAATCGACATGGTAGGAGAGGCCAACGACATCGCCCTTCTGGATCATCTTGCGCAAGGCTTCATCCGCCGGCGGGCAGGAGGCACATCCCTGCGATGTGAACAATTCGACGACGCCCTTCACGGCCTCCTGCGCCTGCGCGGAGGTGACGAGGAACGTGCCGAGAAGACATATCGACAGGGGGAATTTCAGCGGCATTACAAAAACCTTTGTCCGGAAGAGATCCAGACGAATTGATGCGATCAATCCTGCCGGGATGCAAACCGGAAAATAACGTCTATTGCCCTTCAATAGAAAGTCACGAAGGGGTGAGCGACAATCACAAAAAAAGAGACCATGAAACGGAAAGACGCCGGGATTTCTCCCGACGTCTTCGATTGTTGAAGCTTTATGCCGCCAGATCGCGAAGAACGGTCTGCAGAATGCCACCATTGTTCATGTAGATCACTTCATCAAGCGTATCGATGCGGCAAAGAAGCGGAACTTCCTTCACCGTACCGTCGCTATAGGTGATCTTGGCGATCTTCTTCTCGCGCGGCTTGATTTCGCCTTCGAGACCGTCGATCTCGACGATTTCGTCACCCTTGAGGTCGAGGCTCGCCCAGGTCGTGCCTTCCTCGAAGACGAAGGGAACGACACCCATGCCGACGAGGTTCGAACGGTGGATACGCTCGAAGGACTGCGCGATGACGGCCTTGACGCCAAGCAGGTTCGTGCCCTTCGCCGCCCAGTCGCGGGACGAGCCGTTGCCATATTCGACACCGGCGAAGATGACGAGCGGGACGCCTTCCGCCTTGTATTTCATGGCTGCATCGTAAATCGACATCTCTTCCTTGGACGGATAGTGGATGGTGTATCCACCTTCCTTGCCGTTCGGGCCGAGCATGTGGTTGCGGATGCGAATATTGGCGAAGGTGCCGCGCATCATCACTTCATGGTTGCCACGACGCGTGCCGTACTGATTGAAGTCGGCAACGGCGACACCATGCTCCGTCAGATAGGCGCCGGCGGGCGATGCAGCCTTGATCGAACCGGCAGGAGAAATATGGTCGGTGGTGATCTTGTCGCCGAAGAGACCGAGGACGCGCGCGCCCTTGATGTTCTTGAGGCCGGTGCCCTTTTTGCCCATGCCGACGAAATAGGGCGGATTCTGAACATAGGTCGACTGGTCATCCCAGGCATAGGTCTGGCCCGGAGGAACCTGAACGGCCTGCCAGTTCGCATCGCCCTTGAACACATCGGCATACTTCGTTTCATAAAGCTCGCGGGTGACGTATTTCAGGATGAATTCCTGGATTTCCTTCGAGGTCGGCCAGATATCCTTGAGATAAACGGGATTGCCGTTCTGGTCGTCGCCGATCGGCTCCTTGGTCAGATCCTTCTGGACCGTGCCGGCAAGGGCATAGGCCACGACGAGCGGCGGCGAGGCCAGATAGTTCGCCTGAACGTCCGGCGAGATACGGCCTTCGAAGTTGCGGTTGCCCGAGAGAACACCTGCGGTGATCAGGCCCTTGTCATTGATCGTCTTGGAGATCGGAGGCGGCAGCGGGCCGGAATTGCCGATGCAGGTGGTGCAACCGAAACCGACGAGGTTGAAACCGATCGCATCGAGATCCTTCTGCAGGCCCGACTTGTCGAGATATTCCGCAACCACCTGCGATCCAGGTGCGAGCGAGGTCTTCACCCATGGCTTGGACTTCAGCCCCTTGGCGACCGCATTGCGGGCGAGAAGGCCGGCCGCAATGAGAACCGAGGGGTTGGAGGTGTTGGTGCAGGAGGTGATGGCGGCAATCGCCACATCGCCGTGACCGAGATCGAAAGCTTCACCTTCAACCGCATAACGGCTCGAAAGCTGGCCGGGCTTCTTGTAGTCGTTTTCGAGAGCCGTCGCGAAATTCGGCGCGATGGTTTCGAGCGGCAGGCGGCCTTCCGGACGCTTGGGGCCGGCCATGGAGGGCACGACGTCACCAAGATCGAGTTCCAGCGTGTCGGTAAAGACGAGGTCGGAACCATCGCCGGTGCGCCACATGTCCTGCGCCTTCGAATAGGCTTCGACGAGGGCGATACGGTCCTTGGCGCGGCCGGACATGGTGAGGTAATTGATGGTTTCGCCGTCAACCGGGAAGAAGCCGCAGGTCGCGCCATATTCCGGGCCCATATTACCGATGGTGGCACGGTCGGCGAGAGACATCGAATCGAGACCGGGGCCGAAGAACTCGACGAATTTGGAAACCACGCCCTTCTTGCGCAGCATCTGCACGACGGTCAGCACGAGGTCGGTCGCGGTCACGCCTTCCTTCACCTTGCCGGTCAGCTTGAAGCCGATAACCTCGGGCAGAAGCATGGAGACTGGCTGGCCGAGCATGGCTGCTTCAGCTTCGATGCCGCCCACGCCCCAGCCGAGAACACCGAGACCATTGATCATGGTCGTGTGGCTATCGGTGCCGACGCAGGTATCCGGATAAGCGATCGTCTCGCCATCCTCTTCCTTCGTCCAGACGGTCTGGCCAAGATATTCGAGGTTGACCTGGTGACAGATGCCGGTACCGGGCGGAACCACACGGAAATTCTCGAAAGCCTGCTGGCCCCACTTCAGGAAGCGGTAACGCTCGCCGTTGCGCTCATACTCCAGCTCGACGTTGCGGGCAAAGGCGCTCGGCGTGCCGAATTCGTCGACGATGACAGAGTGGTCGATGACGAGATCGACGGGAACGAGCGGGTTGATCTTTTCCGGATCGCCGCCGAGAGCCTTGATGCCGTCACGCATGGCGGCAAGGTCGACAACGGCGGGAACGCCGGTAAAGTCCTGCATCAGAACGCGGGCGGGGCGGTAGGCGATTTCGGTTTCGGTCAGGCCCTTATTGTTCAGCCATTCGGAAACCGCCAGAATGTGTTCCTTGGTGACGGACTGGCCGTCCTCGAAACGCAGCAGGTTTTCCAGAAGAACCTTCATGGAATAGGGCAGCTTGGAAACGCCCTTCAGGCCATTGGCTTCAGCCTTGGGAAGGCTGAAATAGACGTAATCCTTACCGTCAACGGTAAGGACGGAACGACATTGGAAACTGTCGAGTGATTTGGGCATGGATCAAAAACCCCGCTTACTCTGATAGCCAACACGTGCGTGCGGACACCTATGCACTCATGCACATCAGGATGCGGGTACGACCATTTCCGCTGTCCGCACGTGAAAATTGCTCCTCGCAATCGTCAAGTCCGGCGCAAGATGATGTTCACGCCGGCCGCTGGCGTGGTTGACACCCATATAGATAATTTCGGAGAAACGTGCCAGACCATTCAACAAAGCTAATCGATTTTTTTATCGAAACGACGAAATCTGAAACGGAACCGCAGCATGGATTTGACGGCGGAAAATCTTGGCGTGCGACGCGGCGAAGATTTCATATTCATGAACATTTCCTTCAAGTTAAGCGACGGCGAGGCCTTAGTACTGACCGGACGCAACGGCTCGGGAAAATCCACGCTCCTGCGCACCGTGGCCGGCCTGCTGCGTCCCGAAAAGGGGAGGGTGAAGATAGCCGGCGAAGGAATAGACGCCGAGATGCGGCCGTCGGAGGCCTGCCATTATCTCGGCCATCGCAATGCGATGAAAACGGAACTGACCGTCTCGGAAAATCTGCGCTTCTGGAAGGACTTCCTCGACGATTTTCCCGGCGGCGCCGGCACGACGATCGACGAGGCGGCGGAGATCGTCGGCCTTGCGGGCATTACCCACCTGCCGTTCGGTTATCTCTCCGCGGGTCAGCAACGACGTTTCGCCATGGCGAAGCTTTTGATTGCGTGGCGACCGGTATGGATACTCGATGAGCCGACGGCGGCACTCGACAAGGCTGCGGACGGGATGTTTACCGATCTCGTCAAAACCCATTTGGGGAAAGGCGGGATTGTCCTGGCTGCGACCCATCAGCCTTTGGGGCTGGAGAAGGCGCGTGAATTGCAGATGACGGGTTTTGCGGGTGTGGAGGCTTGGGCATGATGGTGATGGGTGCGTGGCATACCCCCCTCTGCCCTGCCGGGCATCTCCCCCACAAGGGGGAAGATCGGCAAGATGCCCTCTTCTCGTTTCATTCCCACGCTTTGAGATGGGCGAGACCTTGCCGCGAGTCGATCTCCCCCCTTGTGGGGGAGATGCCCGGCAGGGCAGAGGGGGGTAACGCCCCAGACGCGGAGCAACCCCAATGACAGCCCTCTTCCTCCGCGATATCAAACTCTCCATCCGCGCCGGCGGCGGCGCGCTGATCGGCGTGTTGTTCTTCATGACCGTGGTTGCCGTCATCCCCTTCGGCGTCGGGCCCGATCTCAACCTGCTCGCCCGCATCGGCCCGGCCATCGTCTGGATCGGCGCGCTCCTGTCCGCCCTTCTCGGCCTCGACCGGCTGTTTCAGGCCGAGCGGGATGACGGCTCCCTCGATCTCATCCTGATGCAGGAAACCCCGCTGGTGCTGACCGTCTTCGTCAAATGCCTGGCGCACTGGGTCACAACCGGCCTGCCGCTGGTGCTTGCCTCACCGCTGCTCGGCCTTTTCATGAACATGGACGAGATGGCGATCGGCGCGGTGATGCTTACGCTTCTCGTCGGCTCACCCGCCATCACCTTCATCGGCGCGGTGGGCGCGGCGGTTGCCGTTGCCCTGCCGCGCGGCGGGCTTCTCGTTTCCATTCTCGTCCTGCCGCTCGCCATCCCGGTGCTGATTTTCGGCGTCAGCGCTTCGTATGCGGCAGTGCAGGACCCGGCGCCCTTCATGCCGCCCTTCCTCATTCTCTGCGCGATCACGTTATTTTCAGCCGTCACCGGCCCTTTCTTTGCCGCTTTGGCCCTGCGCAATGTTATGGATTGAGGAAACTGCAATGGACGATCTCCGATTGACAGGGATCAATTGCGGGACGGCCATTCTCGGGTTACACAAACGGTATGAACGAGCAGACCTTCACCATCACCAAATTCAGTGATCTCGCCAATCCCACGCGGTTTCTGGCGCTGGCGACACGTATTCTACCCTGGCTCGCCGTTCTCACGGCGCTGGTGCTGGCCGCTGGTCTTTATCTGTCCTTCACTACCGAAGGTGATTACCAGCAGGGTTACACGGTACGCATCATGTATGTGCATGTACCCTCCGCGTGGCTCGCCATGATGTGTTATTCGGTCATGGCGGTCTCTGCCATCGGCACCCTCGTCTGGCGTCATCCGCTGGCGGATGTCAGCCATAAAGCCGCCGCTCCCATTGGTGCCGCCTTCACGCTGATTGCGCTCATCACCGGGTCGCTCTGGGGCAAACCCATGTGGGGAACCTGGTGGGTATGGGATGCGCGGCTGACCTCCGTTTTCGTGCTGTTCCTGATGTATCTGGGGCTGATCGCGCTCAATCGCGCCATGGACGATCCATCCAGAGCCGCCCGCGTCAGTGCCGTACTGATCCTCGTGGGTTTCGTGAATATCCCGATCATCAAATTTTCGGTGGAGTGGTGGAATACGCTGCACCAGCCGGCAAGTGTCATCCGCATGGGCGGTTCCGCCATCGATGCGGAGTTTCTCTGGCCGCTTCTGACGATGGCTGTCGGCTTCACGCTGCTGTTCTTCACCCTGCACATCGCCGCCATGCGCAACGAAATCTGGCGCCGGCGCGTGGCCGCGCAGCGGCGGCTTGCCGCCCGCATGGCAAACCGGGAGGGCTGAGGTGATGACACACGCCTTTTATATCGGCATGTCCTATGCGGCGACCGGCCTCGTCGTTCTCTGTCTCATCGCCTGGGTCGTCATGGACGGTCAGGCACGCAAACGGGAACTGAAGGAACTCGAGGCATCCGGCATACGCCGCAGGGCAAGGGCCGGTTCTGCAGGTGATGCGCAATGACGCAGGCTGACCCCGACACCAAGGCCAAAACGACGGGTCGCGCCCGTTATGCGCTGGCGCTGCTGCCGCTGCTGCTGTTCGGCGGTTTCGCCCTCATTGCCGGCAAGATGCTCTACGATCAGGATGTCAACGGGCTGGATATCAGCGCCATCCCGTCAGCTCTGATTGGCACCAGGGCACCCTCCCTGTCGCTGCCGCCACTGGAGGGCTCGAACCTTCCGGCGCTAACCGATGCCGCCATCAAGGGCAAGCTGACGCTGGTCAATGTCTTCGCCTCCTGGTGCATCCCCTGCCGGCAGGAGCATCCTCTGCTTCAGGAATTGGCGCAGGACAGCCGCATCACCGTCGTGGGTATCAACTACAAGGACAAGCAGGACAATGCACTGCGCTTCCTCGGTGAGCTCGGCAATCCCTTTGCTGCGATAGGCGTCGATCCAAACGGCAAGGCCGCGATAGACTGGGGCGTCTACGGCATTCCCGAGAGTTATCTGGTCGGCGCGGATGGCACGATCCTCTATAAAAAGGTCGGCCCCTTCGATGCCCGCAGCGTCGAGCGCGACCTGCTGCCCGCCATCGCCGCCGCCGCCGGGAAATAACCCAGCCGGCAGGCCTCACCCCTTGGTAACGACCCTCAGCGAAGGGCCCTCAGCCGGCAGACGTATGCCTTCCAGCACGACCTGATCGCGACCGCCGCGCTTTGCGGCGTAAAGGCTGTCATCGGCCCGCTTGATGGCGTCGTGGATGGAATGATCTCCCCTCGCGATGGCCGAGACACCGAAGCTTGCGGTGATCTGGCTGGTCACACCGCGGTTGCGCCAATCGAGGGACGAGAGGCCTGTGCGCATGCCATTGGCAAGCTGTCCGGCCGCGGCGGCCGTCTGCCCGGGTAGGAAGACCACAAATTCCTCGCCGCCGAAACGCGCCACCAGCGCATTCGCGGGCGCGTTTCGCCTGAGAAGGTCGGAAAGGCCGATGAGCACGATATCGCCGGCCGCGTGACCGTAGACGTCGTTGATGCGCTTGAAGTGGTCTATGTCGCAGGCGATGATCGCACCGTCAGGCGTATCGTTGCGAAAATCGGGAACGCGCCGGTCGAAACCACGGCGGTTCAGCACATCCGTCAGTGGATCGTGCTCCGCCGCATGCAGATGCCGGTCGACAGTGACGGAAATCTGGCTCGCCAGCACGGAAAGGGCGAGCAGGAAGCCGAAGATGCTCGCGGCAAGCTGCATGTAGAAGGCATAGTCGGATTCGAAAAATTCGCTGAGCTCGATCATCGAGCCGTTCGGCGTCATCACCAGCAGCATGCCTATGCGCACCAGCGTTTCCAGCACCACAAGACAGGCAATTCCCACCATCAGCCTGTCGGCAAGCGCCACCGGCCGCTTCCGCACGATCCAGACCGGGATAGCAAGCAAAAGGGCACAGACGAGATCGCCGATGACGAGTTCGCGTTTCAGATCTGGCGTGACGAAAACATGGAACGAGACCAGCAATACCGCCACCGCCACGATCGACAGCCGTGCCTTGGTATAAAGCGGCCGCTCAAAATGGGTAAGCAGCGCATGGCCATAAAGGAAGAAGGCGGAGAAGAACAGCAGGTTCGAAAGGATCGCCTGAACTTCGAAAGGCAAGCCGCCAAGCACGAGCGGTGTGGCGAAACCAAAAGCCGCCGCAAGATATCCGATGCCCCAATAGCGCGCCGAAGCGTGGCCGATCCTCTGCAGGAACAGGAATACCACGCCGAATGTCAGCATGATGAAGGGGAGAAGATAGGCGAAGTTATCTTGCAATGGGTTCTGCCGGAAGAAAAAACGGGCCTTTGAAGCCGGACGTTACCGCAATGCCCTTAAGAAAGCCTGCATGTAACGTGCGGTTTCAGCGCCTTTCCGGCCAAAATCCCGGCGAGCCCATTCACATTTGCGGGAGCGCGTTCTGCCATTCCTTGATTGCTTCGACAGGCCAGACCAGCATGACCACATTCAGCGTCAGATTATCGCGGATCAGCCAGCCGGTGAAAATTTCAAAGACGATGGCGATCACGACCGTCAGCCACACCGGCACGCGGGAGGCGAAGAGGAAACCCAGCACCATGAAAACCGTGTCCATCGCCGAGTTCAGGATGCTGTCGCCGGTATAACCCAGCGCCACGGTCGCCGTACGGTAGCGATCGATGATGATGGGCGAGTTTTCGAGGATTTCCCACGCCGCCTCCACCAGGACCGCCAGCGAAAGACGCATGGAAAGCGGTTTGTTGCGGAACAATAGCCAGGCGAACCAGTAGAACAGGAACCCGTGAATGATATGCGAGGGCGTATACCAGTCTGCCAGATGCTGGGAATTGCCCGGCGTGTTCACGCCCGGTTCGAACAGCTTCACATAACCGCATTCACAGATGGGAATGCGGCCCATGGCATAGAGAATGACGATCTGCAGGAGAAGCAGCCCGGCGGCCACGCCGAACCATTTGAGCGAACGCGAACGGGAAGCCGGCATCTCCGCAACTGTCATTTTTCGTCCTTGTTGAGAGGCTCAAGCGAATGGCGCATGACGAGCGGCATCTGGGCCATGGTGAAGATGATGGTGATCGGCATCGTGCCCCATACCTTGAAGGCCACCCAGGTATCGGTGGTGAACATGCGCCACACCACCTCGTTCAGCACCGCGAGGAAGAGGAAAAACACGCCCCAGCGAAGCGTCAGCTTGCGCCAACCCTCATCGGTCAGCCTGAAGGCCGAATTGAAGACGTAGCCCAGCAGCGATTGCCCGAAGAACAGGCCGCCCAGCAGAATGACACCGAACAGCGTGTTGACGATGGTCGGCTTCATCTTGATGAAGGTATCGTTCTGCAGCCAGAGCGTCAGCGCACCGAATACCAAGACCACGATGCCCGATATCAGCGGCATGATCGGCAGTTTGCGCGTCAGCACCCATGAAACCGAAAGCGCCAGCGCTGTTGCTATCATGAACAGGCCGGTGGCGATGAAGATCGGTCCGCCGAATTCCGTCAGCACGGGGAAGGTGGAGGCCAGCCATTCGCCGCGGGAATTGGCGAAGAAGAACACCATGAGCGGGCCAAGTTCGAGCACGAATTTCAGGAGCGGGCTGATTTCCGCCACCATCTTTTCGCTTTCCTTGGGATTGCTTTCGATGTCCATACTCAAACTCCCGCAATGGCCTTGGCGAAATCTTCCGCCTCGAAGGGCTCCAGATCATCGACACCTTCACCCACACCGATGAAATAGACCGGCAGCTTGTGTTTGGCAGCGATGGCAACGAGGATACCGCCCCGCGCCGTGCCATCCAATTTTGTCATAATCAGGCCCGAAACACCCGCGACATTGCGGAATATTTCCACCTGGTTCATGGCGTTCTGTCCCGTCGTCGCATCCAGCGTCTGCAGCACGGTGTGCGGTGCATCCGGATCGAGCTTGCCGAGCACGCGCACGATCTTTTCCAGCTCCGCCATCAGTTCCGTCTTGTTCTGCAGACGGCCGGCCGTATCGATGATGAGGACATCGCTTTTCTGCGCCCGCGCCTGTTCATAGGCGTCATAAGCAAGCCCGGCCGCATCCGCACCGAGCTTGGTGCCGATGAATTCCGAGCCCGTACGGTCGGCCCAGATATTCAGCTGCTCGATCGCCGCCGCGCGGAACGTGTCGCCTGCCGCCAGCATCACCTTGAGGCCCGAGCCGGAGAGCTTGGCGGCAAGCTTGCCGATGGTGGTCGTCTTGCCGGTGCCGTTCACACCGACGACGAGAATGACATGCGGCTTGTGCGAGAGATCGAGTTCCAGCGGTTTCGCGACTGGTTTCAGAACCTTGGTGATCTCGCCCGCCATGATGCGCGCCACGTCCTCGCCGCTCACATCCTTGCCATAGCGTTCGGAAGACAGGGCGCCGGTGATGCGCATGGCGGTCTCGACGCCGAGATCGGACTGGATGAGAAGATCTTCCAGCTCGTCGAGCGTATCCTCATCCAGCTTGCGTTTGGTGAAGAGCGCCGAAATCTGCGTGGTCAGCTGCGATGAGGTGCGGGCGAGGCCCGCACGCAGGCGCTGGAACCACGTCAATTTCACCTGTGGTGCAACAGGGGCAGGCTCCTGGCGCTCACGAGCAGATGAAAAACCCTTTGGTAGAGCTGGCGGAATCGCGGAGGGCTCGGCAGCTGTGGCTGCTTCCGCCTCATCGAGCAGCGCATCCATCGCATCCGCATCCAGCACGACCTCCGCTGCTTCAGGGGCTGCTTCGGCCTGCTCTTCGGCGGCTGCTTCCGCCTCTAATAACGACAGCGGCACCAGGCCCATATCGCCGGAAAGCTCGGCACCGGGCAGAAGCGAAGCGTCCTCGTCCTCTTCGGAGGGAACCAAATCCGTCGCCTCATCAGCAGCCGGCCCCCCGGCCGTCTCCATTTCCAGTTCGGAAACCGGGTCCTTGTCGACAGGGTCATGCGCTTCAGCGTCGCTCAGCGCGGCTTCGAAGGAGGCATTTTCATTGCCGCGCTCAAGCGCAGCGTCCTCTTGCGGCCGCTCTTCCGTTTCGGCCTTGTCCTTGCCGAACGAAAAGACTTTTTTGATGAAGCCGAGGGCCATGGTTGTTCCCGTGTCTTTTCTCTTTGGTCGCCTCAGGCCGCATCCGCCGCCAGAAGCTTCATATTCAGATGTTTGCCGTTGTGGCCGGTAATCGCAACCTGCGCAAGAGTGCGCGGGGCAAGATCAGGCGCTGCCACCAGCGTGAAATTGTCGGTATGGGCAAAACCGTTGTTTTCAACGAGTATCGTCTGCACCGAACCGACCATATTTTGCAGATGCGCCTGTCTCAGCATCTCGCCGCGCGCCCGAAGCCGCCCCGCCCGCTCCTTTACCAGCGCGCGGTCGAGCTGCGGCATGCGCGCCGCAGGCGTGCCGGCACGCGGGCTGTAGGGGAAGACATGCAGGCTGGAAATACCGCATTCTTCCGCCAGCGTCGCGGCGTTTTCGAGCATCTCTTCCGTCTCGGTCGGGAAACCGGCAATCATATCCGCACCGAAGGCGATATCGGGCCTCAGGGATCGCACCTCGTGGCAGAAGCGAATGGCATCGGCCCGCAAATGGCGGCGTTTCATGCGTTTCAGGATCATGTCGTCGCCATGCTGGAGGGAGAGATGCAGATGCGGCATGAAACGCGGCTCATCGGCAATCAGATCCATCAGATGATGATCCGCCTCGATACTGTCGATGGAAGAAAGCCGCAGGCGAAGAATATCTGGCACCTGCTTCAGCAATGTCTTGGCGAGGTAACCGAGCGACGGCTCGCCCGGCAGATCAGCCCCATAACTCGTGGCATCCACCCCGGTCAGCACGATTTCGCAATAGCCGCTTTCCGTCAGCCTGCGGGCCTGATCCACCACCGCCCCCATCGGCACGGAGCGGGAATTGCCGCGCCCATAGGGAATGATGCAAAAGGTACAGCGATGATCGCAGCCGTTCTGCACCTGAATGAAGGCGCGCACATGCCCGTCAATGTGCTTGACCATCTGCGGCGCGGTCGCCTTGATGCTCATGATGTCGTTGACGCGCAGCTTTTCTTCCGCCGAAACGCCGAAATCCGGCAGCGCACGATAGGAAGCGCTTTTCAGCTTCTCCTCATTGCCCAGCACCGCATCCACCTCGGGCATTTCGGCAAAGGTCTGTTTTTCCGTCTGCGCGGCGCAGCCGGTGACGATGATGCGCGCATGCGGATTGTCCCGCCGTGCACGCCGGATGGCCTGGCGCGCCTGACGTACCGCTTCGCCCGTCACGGCGCAGGTATTGACCAGCACGGCATTATTCAGCCCCGCCTTTTCGGCCTCCGCCCGCATCACTTCCGATTCATAGGTGTTGAGACGACAGCCGAAGGTTATGACCTCGACGCCGCTCATACAGCCCCCCGTTCGACCGCATCCCGCGCCCAAACGCCGGTGACGGGATCGACGGAACCCGACCATTCCCATTCGGCCGGGCCGGTCATGATGACGTGATTATCCTCACGCCAGTCGATGGTCAGCGGCACGCGGATGGGGCTGGAGGCAACATCGATGTTGACTTTCCTGCCGGTGCGGCCGGTGCGTGCGGCGGAAACGGCCGCCGCACAGGCGGCGGAGCCGCAGGCAAGCGTCAGCCCCGCGCCGCGCTCCCAGGTGCGGGTGCGAAGCGCGCTGTCGGAAATCACCTGCGCCAGCGTGATATTGGCCTTTTCCGGAAACATCGGGTGATTTTCGAGCAGCGGCCCGAAACGTTCGAGATCGAACGCCATCGGATCGCGATCCACCCAGAAAACCGCATGCGGGTTGCCCATGGACATGACGGCGGGCGAATGCAGGATCGGTGCATCGATCGGCCCGATCTGCAATTCGATGCGGCTCGTATCGTGGAACTCTTCCGAAAGCGGAATATCACTCCAGCGGAAACGCGGCAGGCCCATATCGACTGATATCATGCCGTCTTCATGCTCGACAGCGTTGAGGATGCCCGCGACCGTCTGGAAGGTGAAGCTGGTCTTGCCGGTTTCGGACGACAGCGCCTGCACCACGCAACGCGTGCCGTTGCCGCAGGCCTGCGCCTTCGTGCCATCGCAATTGAGGATATCGATGAAGGCATCCGTGCCGCCGATGCGCGGATCGTGAATGGCCATGATCTGATCGAACTGGGTGGCAGGATCGGCATTAAGCGCGATTGCCGCCGCCGGCGTGACCATATCTTTACGGCCGCGCATATCGACAACGAGAATCTTGTTGCCAAGCCCGTTCATCTTCGCAAATTCGACCGTATCCGCCATTGCCCTAAACCTGAAAACTGTCTGAAAATCGGATTGCATAGGGGATTTCCCCGCACTTTCGCCCTATATGGCGGAAAGGACAGCAAATTACCAGACTGTTGCGGCGCAAACGCGGCGGCGGCCTTAGGCTAAAGGCACGTCGAAAACCTCGCCGGGGCGCATCGGCCGGAACCGGCTCTCCTCGACCCCCTGCTCCGACAGCGCAGCCTTAAGCGCCGCAAGCGGCGCATCCACCGCCTCATCGGTGAGCTGTACCGTACCCCAATGGTGTCCGCAGACATGCGCCGCACCGCAAAGCTTCATGCCTTCCACGGCTTCCGCCGGGTTCTGGTGCTGGCCCTTCATGAACCAGCGCGGTTCATAAGCGCCGAAAGGCAGGTTGGCGAGTCGGAATTCGCCGTGTTTCTTGCGCGCGGCGTGGTAGTTGAGTCCCTCGTGAAAGCCGGTATCGCCGATATGGTAGATCTTGCCACTAGGCGTTTCGATAACGAAGGCTGCCCAGAGCGCCATGCGCCGGTCGTTCAAACCGCGGGCTGACCAATGGTGGCAGGGCTCGAAGTGAATTTTCACCGAACCCGTCTCCACCACATCGCCCCAATCGCCCACCTTGATACGCGCCGCCTCGACACCGGTGCGGATAATGGCGTCATTGCCAAGCGGCGTGATGAAAAGCGGCTTGTGCGCCACGTGCAGGCGCTTCAGCGTCTCCATATCCAGATGGTCGTAGTGATTATGCGTCACCAGCACCAGATCGATGGGCGGCAGATCCTCGAAACGGATGCCGGGCGGATTGACCCGCTTGGGACCGGCGAAGCTGAAGGGGCTGGTACGCTGCGACCACACCGGATCGATGAGAATATTCAGCCCGGCCGTCTGGATGAGAAAGGAGGCATGGCCGACGAAGGTGACGCGCATATCCCTGCCGTCGATCCGGGCTTCCGGTTTCGCGAAGGGAAAGGGGCTGGGATAGTTTTCCGGCCATGTGGCGCGCTCGCCATTGAAGCGCCACTTCAAAAGGCCCATGACATTACCGGGCGGCGAGCCGCCGGGATTGAAGAAGCGCACCCCGTCGAAATGATCGGAGATCGGGCCGCTATAATAGGCGCTGGCGTTCGAACGGCGGGCATAGAGACCCCCGCCCGCCAGAGCGAGCAGACCAAGAGCGGAAAAACGAAAGAAGTTTCGGCGTTTCATGACAAAGGTATAGGAAGCGGAATGGCGCCGTTCAAGCGCCGCCAATCGCGGCTTGCGGCCGATCACGCAAAGATGAAATGCAGGCTTTGCCGGCCGCAAACCGGCATCGCCTTGACTTTTCCCGCACTTTCCTGTTTATCCCGCCCATCAGCTGGCAGTTTCATGACTCCAAGCCGCCGACCGGGACCCGCAAAGGTATAAAGAGATCCCGGAGGTCAACACCCGACAGCGCGATGCGCCCTCGGGTGCTTTTTGGCTTTGCGTCTTGTTTTTGCCAGCGAAAGCACCGACGTTTCGGAGAACCCGGAACGAAGAAGGAAGAAGCGATGTTTGAAAACCTCCAGGACCGCCTTGGTTCCATTCTGAATGGACTGACCGGCCGTGGCGCGCTGACGGAAGCCGATGTTGCCGCCGCCCTGCGCGAGGTTCGCCGTGCGCTTTTGGAAGCGGACGTTGCGCTGGAAGTCGTGCGTTCCTTCACCGACAAGGTGCGTGAAAAGGCCGTTGGTGCCGCCGTCCTGAAGTCCATCAAGCCCGGCCAGATGGTCGTCAAGATCGTCCATGACGAACTTGTCGAATTGCTCGGCACCGAAGGCGTCTCGATCGACCTGCATGCGGCTGCCCCCGTCGTCATCATGATGGTCGGTCTGCAGGGTTCTGGTAAAACCACCACGACAGGCAAGATCGCCAAGCGCCTGACCGACCGCGAGAAGAAGAAGGTGCTGATGGCATCTCTCGACACGCGTCGTCCGGCAGCACAGGAACAGCTACGCCAGCTCGGCGTCCAGACCGGCGTCGACACGCTGCCGATCATCGCCGGCCAGTCGCCGACGGATATTGCCGCGCGCGCCGTGCAGGCTGCGAAACTCGGCGGCCACGACGTCGTCATTCTCGACACCGCTGGCCGCACGCACATCGACGAACCCTTGATGCTGGAAATGGCCGACATCAAGAAGAAGTCCAACCCGCATGAAATCCTGCTGGTCGCGGATTCGCTGACCGGTCAGGACGCCGTCAATCTGGCACGCAATTTCGATGAGCGTGTCGGCATCACCGGTCTCGTACTCACCCGTATGGATGGCGACGGACGCGGCGGTGCGGCCCTCTCCATGCGCGCCGTTACCGGCAAGCCGATCAAGCTGATCGGTATCGGCGAGCGTATGAATGAACTCGACGAGTTCCATCCGCGCCGTATCGCCGACCGTATTCTCGGCATGGGCGACATTGTCTCGCTGGTCGAAAAGGCCGCCGAAAACATTGACGCGGAAAAAGCCCGCGCCATGGCCGAGAAGATGGCCAAGGGCAAGTTCGATCTCAACGATCTCGCCGACCAGCTTGGCCAGATGAAGAAGATGGGCGGCATGGGCGGCATCATGGGACTGATGCCCGGCATGGCCGGCATGAAGGACAAGATGGCTTCGGCCGGCATGAACGACAAGATGTTCGACCGCCAGATCGCCATCATCTCGTCGATGACCAAGGCCGAGCGCGCCAACCCTGACATTCTGAAGCACAGCCGCAAGAAGCGCATCGCCGCCGGTTCCGGCACCGATGCCGCCGAAATCAACAAGCTTCTGAAGATGCATCGCGGTATGGCCGACATGATGAAGGCCATGGGCGGCAAGGGCAAAGGCGGCATCATGAAGCAGATGATGGGCGGCCTTGCCGGCAAGATGGGCCTCGGCGGCCTTGGCGGCGGCATGCCTGACCTGTCGAATATCGATCCGAAGCAGCTCGAAGCGCTCCAGAAGCAGGCGGAAGCCGCCGGTCTCGGCAAGCCGGGTGCAATGCCGGGTCTTGGTGGCATGCCAGGTGGATTGCCGGGCCTGGGTGGCGCCAAGCTGCCGGGTCTTGGCGGCATGCCGGGCCTGCCCGGCTTTCCGAAAAAGAAGTGAGGGGGACGCCAGTGAACAATGCAGAGGTGAAAGCCCAGCTTTCCGAATACCGCCAGTCGATCGACAATATCGATGCCGCACTGGTTCACATTCTTGCCGAACGTTTCCGCTGTACCAAGGCGGTGGGCGTGCTGAAGGCAAAGTACAATTTGCCGCCGGCAGACCCGGCGCGCGAGGAATACCAGATCGAACGCCTTCGCCGTCTGGCGAAGGACGCCAATCTGGACCCGGATTTCGCCGAGAAGTTCTTGAACTTCATCATCACGGAAGTCATCCGGCATCATGAAGCAATCGCCGCCGAACATGGCGGTAACGAAAAGACCGCCTGAACGGCGGACAAGCCATCCTAAGGAGTATATCACATGGCACTTAAAATTCGTCTCGCACGCGGTGGTTCCAAGAAGCGCCCGTATTACCAGATCGTCGTTGCTGACGCCCGTTCGCCCCGCGACGGCCGTTTCCTCGAGAAGGTCGGTTCCTGGAACCCGATGCTTGCCAAGGACAACCCGCAGCGCGTTGAGCTGAAGGCTGACCTCATCAAGGAATGGATCGCCAAGGGCGCACAGCCGACCGACCGCGTTCTGCGCTTCCTCGCCGAAGCCGGCCTTGCCGAGCGCGCCGCTCGCAGCAACCCGGAAAAGGCGAAGCCGGGCAAGCGCGCTCTCGAGCGTATCGCTGAAAAGAAGCAGAAGGCTGAAGATGCAGCCGCTGCTGCTGCGGAAGCCTCTGCTGCAGAATAATCTGCACGGAAACTTTTGAGGAACGGGTGGCGTGGTTTTCCATGCCGCCCGTTTTTTGTTTATTTTGGCGTCAACAAACCTTAAAGCTGACGCAACCAACACCAGAAGACGGACGGCCCGATGGCAAAGCTGGAAAACCCGGTACTCATGGCAAAAATCGGCGGCGCGCAGGGCCTGCGCGGCGAAGTCCGCGTCAGCACCTACACGGCCGATCCGATGGCGCTCGGCGATTACGGCAATCTGGTCACTGCCGATGGCCGTGTTTTCGAAATTCTGGAAGTGCGCGAGGGCAAGAATGTCGTCGTCGTCCGTTTCCGGGGCATCAACGACCGTAATGCGGCGGAAAGCCTGAACGGGCTGGAACTCTTCATCGAACGCGACAATCTGCCTGACGACGAGCTTGACGATGACGAGTTTTATTATGCCGATCTCGAAGGGTTGGAAGCCGTCGATGCCGAGGGAAAAAGTTATGGCGCCGTCAGCGCCGTCTATGATTTCGGCGCCGGCGATCTGCTGGAGCTGAAGGGCGCCGGCCGTCGCCCCGCCCTCATTCCCTTTTCGGAAGCGGCCGTGCTGGAGATCGATCTGGAGGCCGGGCGCATTCTTATCGACCCTATGGCCGCCGGCCTGATCGACAATCCCGACGACAGGGACGAAACCGGCGTATCGCCGTTCGGCAAGAAATAATCCATGATCTTCAAGGCGACCGTTCTGACGCTCTATCCGGAAATGTTTCCGGGGCATCTCCAATATTCGCTGGCCGGCAAGGCGCTGGAGCGGGGGCAATGGTCGCTGGAGGCCGTACAGATCCGCGAATTTGCCACCGACAGGCACAGAAGCGTCGATGACACACCGGCAGGCGGCGGGGCCGGCATGGTGCTGAAACCCGATGTTCTGGCCGCGGCCATCGACCATGTTTCGGAAGGCGACACACGGCCGCGCCTGCTGATGAGCCCACGCGGCAGGCCGCTCTCACAGAACCGCGTGCGTGAACTGGCGGCGGGCGAGGGCGCGATCATCGTCTGCGGCCGGTTCGAAGGCGTCGACCAGCGGGTGATCGAGGCGCGCGGGCTGGAGGAAGTGTCGATCGGCGATTACATCCTCTCCGGCGGGGAGCCGGCAGCGCTGACACTGCTGGATGCCGTCGTCCGCATCCTGCCGGGCGTCATGGGCAACGATCTTTCCGGCGTGCATGAGAGCTTCGAGGGCGGGTTGCTGGAACATCCGCATTATACCCGCCCGCAGGTCTGGGAAGGCCGCGATATTCCCGCCGTCCTCACGTCAGGCAATCACGCCGCCATCGACAAGTGGCGGCACGAGCAAGCGCTGGCGCTAACGAAGGAAAGACGGCCCGATCTGCTGGAAAAAACTCAGGCCGAAACGAAATAATAGGCCGTCAGCACCAGCCCGACCGCAATCACCAGCCAGCGAATGATCCACTGCGGCACGCGCCTCGCCGTATGCACACCCGCATAGCCGCCGAGCGCGGCTGCCGGAAACATGATAAGCGCCGCCCACCAGGACACGACACCACCGCTGACAAAGATGGTAATGGCGATGACGGCGATCACCACCGACAGCAGGTTCTTCAGCGCATTCAGATGATGATAGCTGCCGCCGGAGGTTATCCCGAGGATGGCCAGCATCATGATGCCCATGCCCGCTCCGAAAAAACCGCCATAGATGGAGGCGAGCCCCTGAAAGACGAGACTCGGCAGATTGCCGGGAGAGCGCTCCGTACTCACCTTCGGCCTGAGCCACGGGCCGGCGGCGAAAACGGCGGTGGCGGCCACAAGCAGCCATGGAACCAGCTGGCGGAAGGATGGATTGTCGAGCGACAGCAGCAGCAGCGACCCGGCCAACCCGCCGACAACGGAAACGGCCGACAGCAGGATTGCCTCGCGCCAATGGGCGCGGATTTCCGGCCCATAGGCGATCACGGAAGTGATATAACCCGGAAACTGCACGATAGCCGAGGTGGCATTGGCGACGATGGGCGGCAGGCCGGCCAGCGTCATCGCCCCGAAGGTCAGGAAAGTGCCGCCACCGGCGATCGCATTGACGACACCAGACAGAAAACCGGTGGCAAACAGCATGAGAACGATGAATATGGACATGGCCCCTCCCAAGGTTCCCATGCCATATCCGCCAGCACGCCGCTTCGCAACTGCCGGAACGCGGCGCGTAATTGATAAAATATTGTCATGAAAGGGATGACAAACGCCGCATCCTCGTGTATGTGCCCGCGTGGAAATGGGAAATATCCCAACCGAAAGCAAAGAATGGCGAACCCGCTCCTGCCGAAAGGCATGGTCTGAAGGCATTGACCGACAGGCGAACCGTTGAGCGCTCTGGCTGTTTCAGAAGAAATCAGAGGTTAACATGACCAATATCATTCAGCAGCTGGAAGCCGAACAGGCCGCCAAGATCGAGGCAAAGCGCACCCTGCCCGAGTTTTCTCCGGGCGACACCCTGCGCGTCAACGTGCGCGTTACGGAAGGTAACCGTACCCGCGTTCAGGCTTACGAAGGCGTTTGCATCGCCCGTTCCGGCGGCGGCCTTTCCGAAAGCTTCACCGTTCGCAAGATCTCCTACGGCGAAGGCGTCGAGCGCGTATTCCCGATCTACTCCCCGCTGGTCGAAGGCGTTGAAGTCGTTCGCCGCGGTAAGGTTCGCCGCGCGAAGCTCTATTACCTGCGCGACCGTCGCGGCAAGGCTGCCCGTATCGTTGAGAACACCGGTACGCGCGCCCGCAAGCTGAACGAGTCCGAGCGTCAGGCGCTTGCCGACGAAAAGGCACGTCTGGAAGCCGAAAAGGTAGCAGCAGCACAGGCTCTCGCCGCCGAGAAGGCAGCAGCCGAAGCAGCAGAAGCCAAGGCAGCGGAAGAAGCAGCAAAGGCTGCGGAAACCGCAGCGGAATAAGATTTCTATTTCGATGGATTGATCGAAAGGCGGTCTTCGGGCCGCCTTTTTTGTTGCCCCGACATATTGCAGCAAACCACGCAGGGAAAATTCCGCAGGCAGGGCCGAACCCGGCAAGCATTGGCTTGCCAGAGCTTGCCGAACGAAAGCTGCGCCTTTCAGCCATTTCCTTCACGGAAGGATGCGGCGTATTTCGATTAACAACAAATGCTTATCTGATTTTTTTGCCCGGCTGTTTTAGCCCATTCTCGAACAGCATTGCCTAATTCCATTTATTATGCGATTTTCTTGCCGTTTTAGGTGTTATTATGTTTTTCTTTAATTCTTTTTTAACAAAAAATAAGTCCGCTTTCCTGGCCGTTGGCCTCGCCAGCGCGTTGATGAACATTCTTAATCTTTCCGGCTCGCTTTTCATGCTGGAAGTTTACGACCGTATTCTGCCGAGCAAGAGCATTCCATCTCTTGTGGCATTGGTCGTTCTCCTGATCGTTCTCTACGCGTTTCTGATGGCGTTCGACGCGTTAAGGGGCCGGATATTGGCGCGCATCTCGGACAATATGGATGACGCGCTCAATCGAAAGCTTTTCAGGGCGTCGATCAGCGCGCCGCTCCTCGCTTCCGCCAAGATCGATGGGCTGCAGATCGTCGGTGATCTCGATCAAATTCGCCAGTTTCTCTCCGGGCCGGGCCCGGCGGCCTTTTTCGACATTCCCTGGCTGCCCATCTATCTGCTGATCTGTTTCGCCCTGCATCCCTGGATCGGTTTTGCGGTGCTCGGCGGGGCCGTGGTTCTCGTCGTGCTGACGCTTCTGACCAACTGGCTGACGGAAAAGGCGACAAAGCAGGCCTATGCCGCGCGAGGGCAGAGAAACGTTCTTGTCGGCAGCAGTCAGCGCAACATTGAATCCATCAAGACCATGGGCATGATGGCTGCGGTGACGTCCATGTGGGACGAATTGCACTCCAGATATCGCTCCGTCACCCTGTCGACATCGGACACGGCAGGCATGCTCGGCGCCATGTCGCGAACCTTCCGCCTGTTGCTGCAATCCGGCGTCATGGCCATTGGCGCCGTGCTTGTCATCGACGGCAATGCATCGGCGGGCAGCATCATCGCGGGTTCAATCCTTTCCGCAAAGGCGCTCGGCCCGGTCGAACATGCGATTGCAAACTGGCGCAGCTTCATGACCGCAAGACAGGGCTTGAAGCGCGTTAACGAGTTTCTGGAACTGGTGCCCGAACCCGCACCGCCGCTCTCCCTGCCGCGTCCGCAATATACCGTCGCTGTTGACCGTGTAACGGGCGGGCCACCCAGTGGCGCGCGCGATACGGTCGCCGATATTACCTTCACACTGAACGCGGGCGATGGTCTCGGCATCATCGGCCCAAGCGCATCCGGCAAGTCCACATTGGCACGCTTGATGACCGGCATCTGGCCCTATGAACGCGGCTCCGTCCGCTTCGATGGGGCCGCGCTCAACCAGTGGGATTTCGAGTTTCTCGGCAAATCCATCGGCTACATGCCCCAGCAGGTGGAGCTGATGCCGGGGACCGTGGCGCAGAATATCGCACGTTTCGACCGCGATGCGACAGCGGAAGCAATCGTCGCCGCAGCCAAGGCCGCACAGGTGCATGAGCTGATCCTCAATCTGCCCAATGGTTACGACACCCATATAGGTGATCGGGGCGAGGCTTTGTCGGGCGGGCAGAAACAGCGCATCGGCCTTGCCCGCGCGCTGTTTGGAGAACCCTTCTTCGTCCTCCTCGATGAACCGAACTCCAATCTGGACAGCGAGGGCGAAGGGGCGCTGCGCAATGCCATTGGCGACATCAGGGCGCGAGGCGGCATCGTCGTCGTCATTGCCCATCGCCCCAGCGCCATCGAAAGCGTCAATCTGGTGATGGTGATGAGCAACGGCCGGATGCTGCGCTTCGGCACGAAGGAAGAGGTGCTGGCGCAAATCCTGCGGCAGAATATCCGCCAGGTGCCTGAGGAGGAAGAAACGCGCAAGATTGAAAACCGGGTGAGCGAAAATGGTTGAGGCGGAAAAACCCGGCATGACGAATGCTTCCATTCTCAGACACTCGACCGCGGTGGTCGTTCTCGCCCTTGGCCTCCTGGTCGGATTGGGCGGCTGGGCGGCTTTCGCAAAACTTGCCGGCGCGGTGGTGGCCACGGGCCGGGTGGTTGTTGAAGGCAATTCAAAAAAAATCCAGCATCTTTCCGGCGGCATCGTCAGCGAAATCAATGTTGCCGAAGGTGACAGGGTCGAGGCCGGTCAGGTCCTCTTGCGGCTGAGTGCCACCGTCGTTCAGGCGAACCTCTCCATCGTCGAAAATACGCTAGCGCAACTTTATTCGCGTCGGGCTCGTCTGCGCGCGGAAATTGCCGAGGCGCCGTCTTTCACCGTGGCGGAAGATCTGGCGGCCCTGACGAATTCGAAGGCGGCCAAGACCTTCATCGATAGCGAGCAGAACCTTTTCAACAGTCGCCGCAGCGCGTTGAGCGGCATGAAAAAGCAGCTTGGAACACGCAAGGATCAGCTCGCCGACGAGGCACACGGTCTTGAGGTGCAGGTGGAGGCGACGGAAAATGAGCTTGCCATTGTAAAGGAAGACGTTTCCAAGACCGACGAGCTGTTCAAGAAAGGGCTTGTCACGCTTCAGCGCCTCAACCTCCTCAAGCGCCAGCTTTCCAACCTCGAAGGCCAACAGGGCCAATATATCGCCGCGCGTGCGCAGACGGTTGGCAAGCTGAGCGAACTGGACCTGCAATTGCTTCAGCTCGACGAAGACCGCAAATCGGAAGTCACGAAAGATTTGACATCGATCGAAGCAACCGTTGCCGAATATGAAGAGCGGCTGGCGGCAACACGAGACCAACTGGATCGTCTCGATATCCGCTCGCCCATTGCCGGTCGCATCTATCAGCTTTCAGTGCACAACATAAATGGTGTCATTCAACCGGGCGAAGTGCTGATGCTGGTGGTGCCGGAACAGGATGAGCTTGCCATTGAAGCCAATATTCCGCCGCGAGACATCGATCAGATTTACGTCGGGCAGCCGGTCATCATTCGTTTCACGGCATTCAATCAAAGTACGACGCCGGATTTGAATGCAGAAGTTGCAGTCGTCGCCCCCGACCTGCAGACAGATTCCCGAACTGGCACATCCTATTACGTGCTGCACATCAAACCCGACAAAGCCGGCACCGCGCACCTGCCTGGCGGGAGGTTGTATCCCGGCATGCCGGCTGAAGTGTTTATCCAGACCAGCGAGAGGAGCGTTCTCTCCTATTTTGTTAAACCATTCCAGGACAGGCTCAGAAAGACGTTTGTTCAGGAATAGTATAGCGCGATATGCAATAGGATGGGTATAATTTTCCAATACACCAAATACGTGATTTTTTAAAAAAATGATTTTTCTTATATTGTATTATGGTTTTTTATGTATTAAATATCACCCGCAATAATTAGCAGAAACTTAATTTTAATTCATCGATTTCTCAAAGATTTTTAGGAGTTTAAAATGGCGTTAAAAGTAACGTTTGGTAATGGCGGCGCCGCTTCGGTTTCCTCGCTTACCTCCCTCATCGACCAGGAAGCTTATAAGCTCCTCACGGAATCGACCGCCCAGGTGAAGAACGGTTCCTCGATGGAATCCGGCAGCGTCAACGTCGGCGCTGTAGCGGTCCCCGGCACCGGAGCAGGCGGTAAGGTTGACGTTGGCTACGACGCTTCTTCGAACGGCTTCACATTTGACGTATCGTCAGCATGGAACTCGGTAAAGAACGCTCTCGCCCAGTCCGACACCTCTGAAAACCTCATCTTCAAGGATTTCGTTCAGGTCGACGTTCATCTCGGCGGCACCGGCTCGTCCACCGTGGAAGTTATCAATGCCAAGCGTGGCAACATCTCGACTGGCGCAGGCAATGACACGGTCAACGTCTCCGTCGTTTCGAACGACAAGGCTTGGGTAAACGCCTTCAACATCGACACGGGTGCCGGCAACGATACGATCACCGTGAAGGCCGGAACTGCATTCAACGAAGCAGGTGCTGGCGGCATCGCTGCCGGAACCAATGTTGTTAACGGTGGTGCCGGCGTCACAGACGGCAGCTTCACCTCGGTCAAGATCGATGCTGGTGCGGGCGACGATAAAATCGACCTGAGCGGTGTAAACTTGGCTTCGTCGCTGGTGACCGGCGGCAAGGGCGTCGATAAAATCATTGCAAGCGGTGGTGCCGACACCTTCGTTTTCAATCTCGGCGACATGGCCAAGAGCATCGCCACCGACACCATCGAAGGCTTCAACGCCTCCGTGGACAAACTGAAGCTGGTCGGCACCGTGCTCGACAACTGGGCAGTCTCGACGTTCGAAAACGACACCATCCTCAGCTACAACGTTTCTGGCGAGCACAAGGGTGAGAAGATCATTGTCGCCGGTGTTCACCTGACCGGTAGCGATTGGTTCACCGCATAATTCTCTCAAAGAGAATTTCATCTATTGTCGCTTAAAATGATTGTGGCCCGGAAACCTCCGGGCCACATTTTTTACATATGCGACGGTCGGCAACCGCATCGGCTGCCGCTGTCTTCCAAAGTCAGGCGGCCTTGACCTGACTGCCCATTCTACGCGTTGCGATGATGACCAGCACCCCTGCAAGCGCCAGGCAGAAAGCAAGGAAGAACATCGGCGCGATGGTGCTGCCGGTCTGATCCTTGATCCAGGGCACGACATTCTGCGCCACGAAGCCACCGAGATTACCAACCGAGTTGATCGCGGCGATACCGGCAGCCGCGCCCGCGCCCTTGAGGAAGCGACCGGGCAGGCTCCAGAACACCGGCTGGCCGGCAAAGATGCCCGCGGCGGCGACGCAGAGGAAAGCGAACTGCAAAACCGGATCGCTGAGCAATGCCGACATCAACAGGCAAAGGGCGCCGATGAAAGCAGGACCGACGATATAGGGCGTCTTGTTCTTCGCCTTGTCGGCTGCCAAAGGCACGACGAACAGGGCGATGGCCACGATCACCCAGGGGATGATGTTGATGAAGCCATTGGCAGTGTTGGAAACGCCGAAGCTCTTCACGATGGTCGGAAGCCAGTAGCTGAGGCCATAGGCCGCCAGCGGAAATCCGACGTAGCAAAGCGCCATGAACAGAACGCGCGGATTGATCAGCGCCTTGAAGCCGTCCTCCGCATGCTCTTCCATGCCCCTGTTCTCTTCGGCCAGCCGGTTCTTCAGCCAGTCTTTCTCATCCTGCGTCAGAAACTTCGCCTTTTCCGGGGTGTCGTCGAGATAAAAGAAGGTGACGATGCCGGCGATGACGGCCGGAATACCCGTTGCCAGGAATACCCATTCCCATCCGGCATAACCGAGGAAACCATCCAGATCGAGCAGCATGCCGCCGAGCGGCGCGCCGATGGCATTGGCAAGCGCGCTGAAGATCATGAACAGGCCGATCATGCGGCCGCGATAATCGCGCGGGAACCAGAGCGTCATCAGGAAGAGCACGCCGGGGAAGAAACCCGCCTCGCAAAGCCCGAGCAGGAAGCGCAGGATGTAGAACATCGTGGCGTTCTGCGTATAGGCAAGCGCGATGGTGACGGCACCCCAGGAAACCAGAATGCGGGCGAACCATTTGCTGGCGCCGAAACGATTGAGGAACAGGTTGCTCGGCACTTCGAAGATGAAGTAACCGATGAAGAACAGCGAAGCGCCAAGGCCATAGGCATATTCGCTCAGACTCAGCGCATCGACCATCTGCAGCTTGGCATAGCTGACATTCTGGCGGTCGATATAGGCGATGAGATAGAGAAGGCCAAGAAACGGCATCAGCCGCCAGGTGATCTTCGAGATAAGGGCTTTTTCGGATACCATGTGCTTTTCCCTCCCTTCGATTTCTCGTCGAAACGCAAATGATAAGGGAACCCATCTATATGTGCATTGCAAAATACGCAAGTTGCATTGCATCATAACCATTGGAGAACCCCCGCAACACAGGCCTGTTACGGGCCTTCCGCCATGATGCAGCGCATATGGAAAATGCCGAGCCGTCGCGTGCAGTGCTATACGCATTCATATTGCCGTAAAACCAGCGATCTGCTATGAAGGCTGCCATGGGATCTAAATTCAGATGTCTCGCGCAGAATGTTTATGTGCTGCAGGACCACAAGCGTCTGCCGGCACGGTTCTTTGCGCGTGTTTCCGGGGCGCTCACCAGCCGACTTAGGCTCGCCTGACAGCACCGCTGTCCACCGCCTTTCTGAACCCTGATTACCCTTTTCCATGACAAGGCATAGAGCCATGAGCGCACCCCGCACCTTATATGACAAGATCTGGGACGACCACGTCGTCAATCGTGACCCGGACGGAACCTGTCTTCTCTACATCGACCGTCACCTCGTGCATGAGGTGACGAGCCCGCAGGCTTTCGAAGGCCTGCGCATGGCCGGTCGCCCCGTGCATTCGCCGGCCCGTACGCTGGCCGTGGTCGACCATAACGTACCGACCACCGCCGACCGGCTGGAAGGCATCAAGAATGAAGAAAGCCGCATTCAGGTGGAAGCGCTTGCGCAGAATGCCAAGGATTTCGGCGTCGAATATTATTCCGAGCGCGACAAGCGTCAGGGCATCGTCCACATCGTCGGCCCTGAACAGGGCTTCACCCTGCCGGGCATGACGATCGTCTGCGGCGACAGCCACACTTCGACGCACGGCGCTTTCGGCGCCCTGGCGCATGGCATTGGCACCTCGGAAGTGGAGCATGTTCTGGCGACCCAGACGCTGATCCAGAAAAAGGCCAAGAACATGCTGGTGCGTGTCGACGGCAAGATTCCTGATGGTGTTACCGCCAAGGATATCATCCTTGCCATTATCGGCGAGATCGGCACGGCTGGTGGCACCGGCCACGTGATCGAATTTGCCGGCGAGGCGATCCGTTCGCTCTCCATGGAAGGCCGCATGACGGTCTGCAACATGACCATCGAAGGCGGCGCCCGCGCCGGTTTGATCGCACCTGATGAGACCACCTTCGATTACATCAAGGACAAGCCACGCTCGCCGAAGGGCGAAACGCTGGAACAGGCCATCGCCTATTGGAAAACGCTGAAATCCGACGAAGGCGCCCATTATGACAAGGTCGTGGTGCTGGATGCGGCCAACCTGCCGCCCATCGTCTCCTGGGGTTCATCTCCGGAAGACGTGACTTCCGTTGAAGGCATTGTGCCCAATCCCGATGATATCGAGGAAGAAAACAAGCGCGCTTCCAAGTGGCGTGCGCTTGACTACATGGGCCTGAAGCCCGGCACGCGCATCACCGATATCGCCATCGACCGCGTCTTCATCGGCTCCTGCACCAATGGCCGCATCGAGGATTTGCGCGCG
Source organism: Agrobacterium sp. NPDC090283 (assembly GCF_044769685.1). NCBI lineage: Bacteria > Pseudomonadati > Pseudomonadota > Alphaproteobacteria > Hyphomicrobiales > Rhizobiaceae > Agrobacterium > Agrobacterium sp. NPDC090283. The sequence continues at coordinate 175,989 of NZ_JBIVYG010000011.1, forward strand.
GCGGCGAAGATCGTCGATGGCCGCAAGGTCGCTCCCACCGTTTCGGCCATGATCGTGCCCGGCTCCGGTCTCGTGAAGGAACAGGCGGAATTGGAGGGTCTGGACAAGATTTTCCTCGACGCCGGCTTCGAATGGCGCGAACCGGGCTGCTCCATGTGCCTTGCCATGAATGACGATCGTCTGAAGCCCGGCGAACGCTGCGCCTCCACCTCGAACCGCAATTTCGAGGGCCGTCAGGGCTACAAGAGCCGCACCCACCTCGTCTCCCCCGCCATGGCGGCGGCGGCGGCAATCGCCGGTCATTTCGTCGACGTGCGTGAGTGGCAATAATCGCCGCAGATGCCTGATGACAAAACCCCGGATCGCTCCGGGGTTTTTCTTGGGCCTATTCCGAAATGATCTTCACCCGTTGACCCGGCTGAATGGTGGCCGTTGCGCTCATGGCATTGATCATGCGGAACATGTCGAGCTTCCGGTCGGTTCCCATCATCCGCGCCGCCATCGTCGCCACGGTCTCACCGGGCTTCACCGTCACCACCCGCACCCTGAGCGGCTTCAGCGAGGCGATTTCCTGCGGCGTCATCTTGCGGAAACTGGTGCGCAATGTATTGGCGATGGAATCGAGCTGCGTATTGCCCTTCGGCACGGCGGTCAGGAAACGGAATATCTGCTGGCCGACACGAATGACGGTCACGTCGAAATCCCATTTATCCGCACTTGCCCGGGCTGTCGCAGCCTCCAGACCATTGATCTGGGTTTCCTTGACGGTTTCCGGCAGCAGGCCGGCAACCCAGCCGCTGGTCAGATAATTGGCAAGGCTCGTCTGTTTCGGATCGGCGACGCCGTCAAAACGGATCGCCATATCGCCCGGCCCCGTCGCCAGAACGGCCTCGACCTTGTTGTCGATGACGAAACCTTCCGGCACATCAAAACGGATGCCGAGCGTTCCGTGCAGGAACGTCTGGCCGCGGACATAACCTTCCTGCGGGCTATCGCCATAAAGCAGGCCGTCTATGCCATCCAGAAACCAGTCGCGACCACGATCCCCGACCTGGCCGTCCTGGCCAAAGGCGCGGGCATGACGGCGCGCAAGCTCGATGCGCTGCGGCGTGTTGGGGTGGCTGGAAAGGAAGTCGAGGCTCTGGTCGTTTTCGGGATCGGCCGAAGAGAACCGCGCATAGGCCGCCATGGAATCCAGAAAACGCGGCGAGGCAAAGGGGTCGTAACCGGCCTCGCCCAGCATCCGCACGCCGATCACATCCGCCTGCAATTCCTGCTGACGTGAAAAGGCCGCGAGCCGCAGCTTGCCGCGCGCGAGCGCCTGTTTGCCGGCAAGATCGCTGGACAGCACTTCGGCAACCACCCGGCTGGCAATCACCTCCGCCTCTTCCCGCCGCTGGCGTTCGATGCCGTGATTGGCGGTGACATGGCCCATCTCATGTGAAAGCACGGCGGCCACTTCCGAAGCATCGTTGGCAAGCGCCAGAAGCCCGCGCGTCACGTAAAGATATCCGCCCGGCAGCGCAAAGGCGTTGATGGCCGGCGAGTTGAGGATAGTGATGCGGTAGGACTGTTGCGGGTTTTCCGAAACGGCCGTCAGCGCGCCGGCGATACGGGCCACAAGCCGCTCCGTCTTGGCGTCGCGATATTCACCGCCATAGCTCGCCACGATGCGCGGATGCTCGCGCGCGCCCATCTGGGCACGGGGATCATTCTTCTGCACTTCTTCCACGGTCTGCGGATTATCCGACGGGCGCAGGGTGGACTGATAGGCCGGGCTGAAAAGAGACTGGCACGACGACAGGAACACCGCAGACGCCGTCAGCACACAACAGGCGGCAGCCATCCTGCCCGAACGGCGAAGGCCTGAACGGGAGAAGAGCCTCCACTGTGCAGTCATGCTATTTCTCATTCTCTATGCCTGCCCCTAACGTTCCTGATCATCCGTTAATTGCAGACCAGAATAACAGATTCGCCCCAACGGGCGATGAATGCCGAAACGGTAAAAACGATCCATCAAGTCCGGATTATTCCTGAAGAACGCAATAATTCCCATCTTTTCTCGGGCAACAACTTGAAACTGGCAAGTGCAAATTAGCGCCATTGAAGTCATCTAAAGCGATTGCCAGCGGCACACGTCGAAAATAAGGCGATCACCCGTTCAGAAAACTGTCCACCGCATTCACATTTTGTGTGGCGAAGAAATCTGCGGTCGGGCCGGTATAGACAACACGGCCGCGTTCAAGAAAAACCACCTGCTGCGCCAGCTTTTTTATGTCGTCGGGGTGATGCGTGACAATAATCACCGTGTTTTTTGTTTCTCCATGCAAGTCGAGAAGCAGGGACGTCATACCCGCCCGCAATCCCGGATCGAGTGCCGCAAAAGGCTCATCGAGCAGCATGACCGGTTTTTTCCTGACCAGCGCGCGCGCCAGCGCCGCCCTCTGCCTTTCTCCGCCGGAAAGCGTGCCTGGCAAGCGCTTGTCGAAACCCGCAAGCCCGACACGAACGAGGGCCTTTTCGATCCGTTCCCGGTCTTCCATCCGCAATTTCAGCCCGGGGCTGACACCCAGAGCGACATTGGTGAAAATATCGAGATGCGCAAAAAGATTATTGTCCTGAAAGATCGATGAGACCGGTCTTTCCGAAGGATCGAGCGCGGTCACGTCCTGTCCGCCGATCATGACGCGGCCGGAATCCGGCGCCTCGAAACCGGCGACGAGGTTGAGAAGCGTCGACTTGCCCGAACCGGACGCGCCGACGACGGCGGTTATCCGGCTTTGTGGGAATGTGCAATCGAGGTCGAAATCCTGTGTTCCAAGCCGTAGCCTGACCTTGTCCAGTTCAACGGCAAAATCATTGCCTGTCATATGCTCGCCCTTGCTGGTTGGGATTGCCGCGAAACGCCGCCTGCGGCAAGCAGCAGGCAGATGATGCCGAGAAGGAAGGCATAACCGGCGGCGTCATTGGTGCGATAGCTGCCCATATTGCTATAAACCAGCCATGGCAAGGTGACGAAATTTTCCGACCCGAACAGGGCAACCGCGCCTAAATCGCCGAGAGACAGAGCCATTGCGAAGGAAAACGCCATGGCCAGCGGCCGCCACAGAACCGGAAGATCGGCGAACCGCAATCGCGTCAGGCCCTGAAGCCCCAGACTGGCGGAAAGCCGGCCAGTGCGCAGAAAATGACTGGTGAAAGCCGGCTCCAGCACCCGCATGGCAAGCGGCAAAGCCATCAGCATATTGATGAGCGCCACGAGGACGGGCGCATAGAAGCTGACATCGCCGAAGACCCGCAATAGCAGGAACCACCCGCTTCCCAACACCACAGGCGGCACCAAAAGCACCAGCGAAGACCCTGCCCCAAGCAGAGCGGAGAGGAAGCGCAGGGGGGGCCCCGCCTTCCGTCTGGAGCTGACCGCCTGGCGCGCGCCGATGATCGCCATGCAGCAGAGCACGACGAGGGCCGCGGAGAGAAGGGCGATTGCAAGACTGGTCGCCGCCGCGCGCAGGAAAATCGGCGCGGACAGAAGACGTGGCAGATCGGCCCTCAAACCCGAGACGGCTATGGCGACAAGCGGCAGGCCGATCAGCAGAATAGCGAAAACGATGGCCGCGCCATCCCAGAGGCGGGCGCCAATGCCCTTGCCATCGAAACGGCGAAAGGAACGACCAAGCGAAGGAATTTCCGCTTCGGGCGACGGCAAAAAAGCGAGAAGGCCGAGCAGGATTGCGGTGAGGGCAATCTGCAGAACCGAAAGCGCAATCGCCCGCTGCGGATCGAAATCGAACCGCAGCGCCTGATAGATCGCCACCTCCAGTGTCGTGGCCGCCGGCCCGCCGCCCAACAGAAGAACGAGCGTGAAGCTTGTGGCGCACAGCATGAAAACAAGCCCGGCAATGCCGGGAACGAGACGCGCGATTGCCGGCCATTCGATAAAACGGAAAATCGAAACCGGCCCCATGCCGAGGCTCGCCGCCATGCGCCAATATTCACCCGGAATACGCTCCAGCCCGGCGAGCATCAGCCGGACCGAAAGTGGCAGATTGAAAAACACATGGGCAATAAGGATGCCGGACAGGCCGTAAATGCTGAAAGGTTCATCCGCTCCGGCAAAAACGAGAGCCGTATTCAAAACACCCTGCCTGCCCCAGATGGCGATGATGCCGAAAGCGCCGACGATGACAGGCAGACCCATCGGCACCGCCATCAGCCTGATGATCCAGATCCTTCCCGGAAATGCGTGTCGCCGGCCAAGCGCCAGCGCCACCGGCAGGCCGAGAACAATGGAAAGAACAGTGGAAAGCGTTGCCTGATAAAGCGTGAAACGCAGGATGCGCAGGGTATAGGCATCCATGATGCCGGCCGCGGAAGCGCCGGCATCAAAGAACAGGAGAGCCGCAACGGCGAGCGCCATGAACAGGAAAACGGCGGCAAAAGCCGCCGTTCCGAAAATGATCGACCGCCGGTAATCACGACGCAGCATCATGCGCGGGTGTGCCTCTTCGTCAATTCATGCTCATGGCGGCAAGCCATTCATCGATCCACGCCTTGCGGTTCTTCGCCACCTCTTCCGGATCCATCAGGAAAGTCTTCTGCGGCACGACGAGTTTGGAAAACGCCTCCGGCAAGGGCTTCGAGGTTGCCGCAACCGGCATCATCCAGTTGTTTTCCGGAATGGCATCCTGAAAACCCGATGTCAGCGTGAAAGCGAGGAATTGCTTTGCCAGTTCCTTATGCGGTGCATTTTTAAGGAGACCGGAAACCTCGATCTGGATGTAATGCCCTTCGGAAAAGGCGGCGGCCTGATAACGCTCCGTCTTTTCCGCAACCATGTGATAGGCGGGCGAGGTGGTGTAGGAAAGCACCATCGGCACCTCCCCCTTGGTGAAGAGGCCATAGGATTCCGACCAGCCCGGCGTAACGGTGAGAATACGCTTCCTGAGCTTTTCCCAGGCTTCCGGCGCCTTGTCGCCATAAACCGATTTCACCCACAGCAGCAGGCCAAGCCCCGGTGTGGAGGTGCGCGGGTCCTGAATGACGATTTTCTGCGAGGGGTCGCCTTCCACGAGGTCTTTCAGGCTCGCCGGCGGGTTTTTCACGGTCTTCGTATCATAGATGACAGCGAAATGGCCGTAATCATAGGGAACGAAAACATCGTCCTTGTAACCGCCCGGCACCTTGGCCGCGGATGCATCGATGCCGCTGACATCGAATAGACCGGTCTGTTTCGCTTCCGCGACGAGATTGGTGTCGAGACCGACGACGACATCCGCCTTGGACCCCGCCCCTTCAAGCTTCAGACGATTGAGCAGCGCCACGCCATCGGCCACGCCGACGAAATTGACCGTGCAATTACAAACCTTCTCGAAGGCCTCCTTCACCTTGGGACCGGGACCCCATTCGGAAACGAAGCTTTCATAGGTGTAGACGGTCAGTTCCTGCCTGTCCTGTGCGACGGCAAGACCGGGCAGAAACAGCGAAGCGGCAACGAGGGAATTCAGGAAAAGACGACGGCGCACGGGTATCTCCTCAAAAATCGATAGGGAAATAGCCGCCTGCGTTAAAGCCGTCTAATCCCTCCGCCGGTATGAACCGGATCAGGTTCTTCGGGTTGGCAAGCCTCTCAGCCTTTTGCGCCCAAGCACAAAAGACACCCCGTTAGATCAAGATGATGGTGTAGTCCCGCCGTCCCTGATTGGCAAGATGGCCGAAGTCAGCCCTGCTCCGTCATATGCACCAGTTCCCAGACATGCCCGTCGGGATCCTGAAAGCTGCCGGCATACATGAAGCCATGGTCCTGAACGGGTTTCCAGCCACTGCCGCCGGAGGCAAGCGCGGTGGCGATCATCCGGTCGATTTCCTCGCGGCTTCCCGCAGAAAGACAGGTCAGAACTTCGGTGGTGCGCGTCGCGTCGGCAATATCGCCGTTGATGAAATCACGGAACCGTCCTTCCTGGAGAAGCATCACGAAGATGTTTTCCTCCACGATCATGCAGAGCGTGCGGTCATCCGAATATTCCGGATTGAAGCTGAAACCGAGAGCCGTGAAGAAACTTCTTGATGTCTCGATATTCTTGACCGGCAGATTGACGAAAATCATGCGCATTTTCACAACTCCTCCAAACGAACGCCGGCATAGAACGGCAATTCCGCTTTTCTGTCAAAGGCCGAAGCAGGACCGGTCAAACGAGAGCCCGATTGCCTTCAGCCCTCCAGTTCCTCGCGCAGCATCTCCAGTTCCAGCCATTCTTCTTCCATGGCTTCCAGCTTGTCGCGCAGCTTCGACATTTCCTGCGCCAGCGTGTTGAAGGCATTCGGGTCCTTGGTGAAAAGCTCAGGGTCGGCCATGCGCTGCTCGCGTTTTGCGATTTCGCTTTGCGCCTTTTCCATCTCCTTAGGCAGATTTTCGAGCGCGAATTTCTGCTTGAAGGAAAGCTTGCCCTTGGCCTTTGAAGGATCCTGTGACGCGGAGACCGAAGGTGCGGCCTTCGCCTTTTCCTGTTTCTCGGCCTTGCGTTTTTCTTCCGCAGCACCCTTGCGCTGCGCCATCATGTCCGAATAACCACCGGCATATTCAATCCATCGTCCATCCGGCTCATCAGGATTGACGGGCGCGATGGTGGAAGTGACGGTGCGGTCGAGAAAATCGCGGTCGTGGCTGACGAGAATGACGGTGCCGGAAAAGCCCGCGACGATTTCCTGCAAAAGATCGAGCGTTTCGATATCGAGATCGTTGGTCGGCTCGTCGAGGATCAGAAGATTGGTCGGCCGCGCCAGAATGCGCGCCAGAATAAGACGCGCGCGCTCGCCGCCGGAAAGGTTGCGGATCGGCGTGCGGGCCTGTTCCGGCTGGAACAGGAAGTCTTTCATATAACCCGTTACATGCTTCAATTCGCCATTGACCAGCAGGTTTTCACCCCGGCCATCGGTCAGATAATGCGCCAGCGTATCGTTGGGATTGAGATCTTCGCGTTTCTGATCGAGCGTCGCGATCTCCAGATTGGTGCCGAGCTTCACCATGCCGCTATCGGGCTCCAGCTGGCCGGTGAGCATCTTCAGAAGCGTGGTTTTGCCAGCGCCATTCGGGCCGACGAAACCGATGCAATCGCCGCGATGGACGCGCAGCGAAAACGGCGCGACGATCACCCGCTCGCCGTAAGCCTTGGTGATGGCCTCGGCCTCGATGACCAGCTTGCCGGATTCGCGCCCTTCGGTGACGGTCGCCTGCACCGTGCCCTGCGGTCCCTTGTGGCCGCGATATTCCGCACGCATCGCCTGAAGCTCGCCGACGCGGCGCATATTGCGCTTGCGCCTTGCGGTCACGCCATAGCGCATCCAGTGTTCTTCGCGCTCGATGGCCTTGCCAAGCTTGTGCTGCTCCAGCTCTTCCTCTTCCAGCACCTTGTCGCGCCATTCCTCGAAATGGGCAAAACCGCGATTGAGACGACGGGACTGGCCGCGATCGAGCCAGACGGTCGAGGTCGAAACCTTCTCCAGAAAACGCCGGTCATGCGAGATCAGCACCAGCGCGCTGCGCGTCTGCTGCAACTCGCTTTCAAGCCATTCGATGGTCGGCAGATCGAGATGGTTGGTCGGTTCGTCCAGCATCAGAATATCGGGTTCCGGCGCCATGACGCGGGCAAGGGCCGCACGTCGCGCCTCACCACCGGAAAGGCTTGCAGGGTGCTCCTGCCCGGTGAGGCCAAGATGCTCAAGAAGATAGGTGACGCGATAGGGATCGTCACCGGGTCCAAGCCCCGCCTCGGCATAGGCCTGAACCGTATCGTAACCGGCAAAATCCGGTGCCTGCTCCAGATAACGGATGGTGGCGGCCGGATGCCGGAAAACCTCGCCCGACTGCGCCTCGACGAGACCCGCGGCGATCTTCATCAGGGTGGACTTGCCCGAACCGTTGCGCCCGACGAGGCAGATGCGGTCGCCCGGTTCCACCTGGAGATTGGCGCCATCGAGCAGCGGGGTCACGCCGAAGGTCAGCTTGATGTCATCGAGTTTCAAAATTGGGGGTGCCAAGGCGTCAGGCTCCGGTCAGATCATAGGGGCGGGCGAGCACGATGGCTTTTCCGCTTTTCAGCGAGAAATGCACGGGGCCGCCATTCGCGACATTGGAAATAGTGCGGGAAGAACCGAAAGCAAGCGCGAAATCCGTCAGCGGATAACGCACATTGCCGATATCGAGCCCCGCAAGGGCGGTAAATCCAGCAACGGAAAACAGCGAAGCGGGCGGCAGATCGATATCGAGCGAACCGGCAAGCAACGGCCGGGCCTCTTCTTCACCAGAGGTCAGCGTAACGTCGATACCCCGTTCGGCAAGCGCCACCGCATAGAGGAGATGCTGAAGCGCATGGTCGCTTCTCGCACCTCCAAGCGCACCGACAAGCACCAGCGAATGCGCGCCACGGGAGAGAGCTTCCGATACCGCGATCTCGCCATCGGTTACCGCCTTGGCAGCCGGGTATGGCTGCCGCGCCACATGGGGCCAGGCATTGAGCAGCTCTTTGCTGGCGGAATCGAAATCCCCGACCCACAGCTCCGGCGCAAGGCCAAGCGGTCCGGCATGGCGCATTCCGCCGTCGGCCGCAATCACACGGCTGTCCGCGACCGCCTCTTTCAGACGATCGGTCACCGTGACATCGCCGCCAAGCAGAATGGTGAAGCGCTCTTTATCCATGCCCTGCCTTATCGCACCTCGGCGAAAAATGGAAAGCCGAAACCCGATGAAATCAGCCTATATTGATTTTCGCCGGCTTCGGGATTATGAAACGCCTCAGTGGTGATTTGCCGGCCGGCTTGCAGCCACTTTAAAGAAGTCGCTAAAGGGTCGAGGAAAAGGGCAATTTCCTGGGACCGGTCGCGATTTCCGCTGCCGGTTTTTTTGTTTTCGCAACGTTCTTTACGTGATCCGGAAAAGAGAGTTCGACATGCCGATCAAGATTCCCGATACGCTTCCCGCTTTTGAGACCCTCGTTCATGAGGGCGTGCGGGTCATGACCGAAACGGCGGCCATCCGGCAGGATATCCGCCCGCTCCAGATCGGGCTTCTCAACCTCATGCCGAACAAGATCAAGACGGAAATCCAGATGGCGCGCCTCGTCGGCGCATCGCCGCTGCAGGTGGAGCTGTCGCTGGTGAGGATCGGCGGCCATCGGGCCAAGAATACGCCGGAAGAGCATCTTCTGTCTTTCTACGAGACGTGGGAAGAGGTGCGCCACCGCAAGTTTGACGGTTTCATTATCACCGGCGCCCCCGTGGAGACGCTGGCCTATGAAGACGTGACCTACTGGAACGAAATGCAGAAGATTTTCGAATGGACGCGAACCAACGTCCATTCGACGCTCAATGTCTGCTGGGGCGCGATGGCCGCCATCTATCATTTCCATGGCGTTCCGAAGCACGAGCTGAAGGAAAAGGCTTTCGGGGTCTATCGTCACCGCAATCTCTGCCCCTCATCGATCTATCTGAACGGCTTTTCGGATGATTTCCAGGTTCCGGTCTCGCGCTGGACCGAGGTACGCCGCGCCGATATCGAAAAGCACCCGAAACTCGAAATCCTGATGGAGTCGGAGGAAATGGGCGTTTGTCTGGTGCATGAGAAAGAGGGCAACCGGCTCTATATGTTCAACCATGTCGAATATGATTCGACATCGCTTTCGGACGAATATTTCCGTGACGCGAATGCCGGCGTGCCGATCAAGCTGCCGCATGATTATTTTCCGCACAACGACCCGGAACTTGCCCCGCTCAACCGCTGGCGCAGCCATGCCCATCTGTTTTTCGGAAACTGGATCAACGAAATATACCAGACGACGCCCTATGACCTCGAAGCCATCGGGCAGTTGGCCGCGTAAAGCGCGTCGCGTTTTATCGAACGCATGCGACGCGCTTTCGTTTTTGTTTTAAGCATGTCTTTGTCCCAAAACCGCGGCTCACTTTTGGGAGACATGCTTTGAATGCGGGATTGCGAATTGCCGGAAAATGACGCAACGTCCGCCCGGCAATTCACGATACCAGGGAGAATGACGAGATGGGCGACGCGGCGGCGCGGGAGAATTTCGGTTTCACGGCAACCGGCGAAAAGGTCGAACGCGTCACCATCTCAAAAGGCGGGCTGACGGCCAAGGTCATCACCTGGGGTGCCGTCATTCAGGATCTGCGCCTTGAAGGCCACCAGCCGCCGCTCGTGCTCGGCTTCGACAAGTTCGAGGATTACAAATATTCCTCCTATTTCGGCGCCACCCCCGGCCGCAACGCCAACCGCATCGGCGACGGCCGGTTCTCGATCGACGGGCACGACTACCAACTGGAGCTGAACGAAAAGGGCGTGACCCACCTGCATGGCGGCAGCGACGGCATGGGCAAGCGCAACTGGATGCTGATGGAACATGGCGAAAGCCATGCGGTTCTGCAGATCATCGATCCCGATGGCCGCGCCGGTTATCCCGGCAATTGCACCGTCACCGCCACTTATACGATTCTCGACGGCGGTGTGCTTTCGGTGGTCTATGAAACGGTGACCGACAAGCCGACCATCGCCAATGTCTGCCAGCATTCCTATTTCAATCTCGATGGGGCAGATACCGCACTTGGGCATGAGATCAGCATCGCGGCTGATTTTTACCTGCCCACCAACGACAAGCAGATACCGACGGGCGAAATCCGTTCCGTCGAAGGCACCGTCTTCGACCTGCGCCAGCCGACACCGATGCGGCGCAAGGAGAATGGCGAGCAGGTTCTCTATGACCATAATTTCTGCCTGTCGCCCGAGCGCCGCGCAAAACGCAAGGTCGCCCGCGCCTATTCGCCGGCCTCCGATATCGCCCTTGAGGTTCACACCACCGAACCCGGTGTGCAGTTTTATTCGGCCTTTAAACTGGATGTCCCGGTTCCTGGCCTCGATGGCCGTCATTACGGACCCTTTGCCGGTTTTTGTCTGGAAACGCAGATATGGCCAGACGCCGTCAACCACGCAGATTTCCCGCACGCCATCCTGCGGCCGGGTGAAACACTGCGTCAGGAAACCGACTATATTTTCAAGAAAGGCTGAAGCTGCGCGCTGGGGTCAATCCAGCACGCAGCCGACATAACCGCCTGAGGCGCGGGCGCGCCGTTCGATAAGGCCGGCAAGCCGTTGCAACCCGCGTCCGGGCTTGCTGGCGACGCGGTCGATGGGATTGGGCAATGAAACAGCCAACAGCGCCGCCTGGCGGGAACTAAGCTTTGCGGCCGGCACTTTGAAATGGTGCTGGGCGGCAGCCTCGATGCCGTAAATGCCCGGTCCCCATTCGGCAACGTTGAGATAAATCTCCATCATCCGTTTTTTCGACCAGACGAAATCGGCCGCGACTGCCAGCGGCAATTCCAGCCCCTTGCGCAGGAAAGAGCGCCCATTCCATAAAAACAGGTTCTTGGCCGTCTGCATTGGAATGGTGCTGGCGCCGCGGGTGGAAGCCCCCTCGAGCGCATCGCTGACCACGGATTGCATCTGGTTCCAGTCCACGCCGCCATGAAAACAGAATTGCCCGTCCTCGGACATCATCACGGATTGCACAAGGCGTGGCGAAATATCCTCAAGCGGCACCCAGCGTCTGTCATAACCCTGCAGGGTTACCAGATCGGCCAGCATCAGCGTCGAAACAGGCCGGATAAACGGCAGCGCATAGACCGGAATCAGCAGATAGGGCAGGATCAGCAAAGCCAGCAAGGTCATGATGATGCGCTTTGCCAACGTGCGAAAATCCACCTTCGGACTGCTCCGGTCTTCCGCCAGCACGGCGTAATCTGCGTCGCTTTCAGGCGTACTGCTCAATATTCGTCAAAGCCCCGCACCAATTGAAGCCTTTCATAGTCCATTGCCGCCTTCAAGGCGAGTCCGGTCGAATAGTTGCGCCTCTGGAATCACGAAAAGGTTTGCCTGCATTCGCGTGGCATGCCAAAGAGCGCGCATGGACGCTCAGATGACGAATTTCGAAACGCGGCTGCGCGAAAACGCGGCAAAAACCGAAGCGCTGCTTGGCCGCCTGCTTTCCGGCGAAGCGCGCGCGGACGAGATCACCCGCCCGCAAAACCTGCTCGACGCCATGCGCCACGGCGTGCTGAACGGCGGTAAACGCCTGCGGCCCTTCCTCGTCATCGAAAGCGCCACGCTTCTGGGCGGAGATGCCGAAGCCGCTCTCTATGCCGGCGCCGCACTGGAATGCCTGCATTGTTATTCTCTTGTTCATGACGATCTGCCGGCCATGGATGATGACGACCTGCGCCGCGGCCAGCCGACCGTTCATCGCAAATTCGATGAAGCAACTGCCATCCTTGCCGGTGACAGCCTGCTGACGCTCGCCTTCGATATCATCGCCTCGGATGAAAATCCGCTCGCAGCCGAACGCAAGACCGCGCTCGTACTCTCGCTTGCCCGCGCGGCGGGCATTGGCGGCATGGCCGGCGGTCAGGCGCTCGATCTCGCCGCTGAAAAGGAAGCACCTGATGAAGCCGGGGTCATTACATTGCAGGCTATGAAAACCGGCGCTTTGTTGCGTTTTGCCTGCGAGGCCGGCGCGATCATTGCCGGCAGCGAGGTTTCCGAGAGGCAAAGGCTGCGCCTCTTCGGCGAAAAGATCGGCCTCGCCTTCCAGCTTGCCGACGATCTTCTGGATTTGACGGCCGATGCCGCTACCATGGGCAAGGCAACCGGCAAGGATGCCGCACGCGGCAAGGGCACGCTGGTGGCCTTGCGCGGCGAAGACTGGGCACGCCGCAAGCTGCAGGAACAGGTGGCCGAAGCCAGCGAACTCCTGGCCCCTTATGGCGAAAAGGCCGCGATTCTCATCGCGGCCGCAAGATTCATCGCCGAACGGAAAAGCTGAGCGGATAACCCTCAGCTTTTCATCATCCAATCAGCCCTTGAGCGGCGAAATCAGCACTTCGACGCGGCGGTTCTGGGCACGGCCGTCCGACGAGGCATTCGAGGCGATCGGCTGAGACGGGCCGTAACCGAGCGTCGAAATACGGCGCTGGTCGACGCCACGCGCACCGAGATAGTTCGCAACAGACGCCGCACGACGCTCGGAGAGCGCCTGGTTATGCTGCAGGCTGCCGGTGGAATCCGTATGGCCGTTGATGTCGATCAGCGTGCGGTTGAACTTGTTCAGTACGATGGCGACGGAATCGAGCGTCTGGTAGAACGGCGGAATGACCTGGTCCTGATCCGTTGCAAAGGTGATGTTGGACGGCATATTGAGAACGATGCTGTCTCCACGGCGGGTAACCGAAACGCCCGTACCCTGGAGCTGGGCGCGAAGCTCGGCTTCCTGACCATCCATGTAATTGCCGATGGCACCGCCGGCGAGCGCGCCAATGCCCGCGCCGATAAGCGCGGCGTTACGACGACCGGTCGGCGAACCGCCAACAGCCAAACCGCCCAGAGCACCAACGACAGCGCCGATGCCGGCGCCACCGGCCGTGTTCGACATCTTCTGCTCGCCCGTATAGGGATCGGTGGTGGTGCAGGCGGAAAGATAGGTGCCGCAAAGGGCGACGATCGCGATTTTTTTGATCATGTGTTTTGATGCTCCGAGAGGTTCAGGAGGTATGACAGTGGAATTCCGGCCTTTTCACGGTCGTTTTTACTCCGCCGCATCTTTCTGGCCAAAACGCTTTTCGATGTAATCGATCACAAGCGCTTCAAAATCGGCGGCGATATTGGGACCACGCAGGGTGAGCGCCTTTTCGCCATCGATGAAGACCGGTGCAGCCGGGCTTTCGCCGGTTCCGGGCAGGGAAATGCCGATATCGGCATGTTTGCTTTCACCGGGGCCGTTGACGATGCAGCCCATGACGGCGACATTGAGCGCCTCGACACCCGGATATTTCTCACGCCAGATCGGCATGTTCTTGCGAATATCGTTCTGGATGTTCTGGGCCAGTTCCTGAAAGACGGTGGACGTGGTGCGCCCGCAGCCGGGACATGCCGCAACGACCGGAATGAATTGCCGGAAACCCATGACCTGCAGCAATTCCTGCGCCACCTGCACCTCACGGGTGCGGTCGCCGTTCGGCTCGGGCGTCAGCGAGACACGGATCGTATCGCCGATGCCATGCTGCAGCACGTAACCCATGGCGGCGGACGAAGCGACGATGCCCTTCGAACCCATGCCCGCTTCGGTGAGACCGAGATGCAGGGCGTGGTTGGAGCGTTCCGACAGCATGGAATAAACCGCAATCAGATCCTGCACCTGGCTGACCTTGGCGGACAGGATGATGCGATTGCGCGGCAGGCCGATTTCTTCGGCGAGTTCGGCGGAAATCAGTGCCGATTGCACGATGGCCTCGCGCGTCACCTGACGGGCGGAGAGCGGAAAACCCTGCTCCTTGTTCCTGTCCATCAGCGTCGTCAGCAGTTCCTGATCGAGCGACCCCCAGTTGACGCCAATGCGCACGGGCTTGTCGTAACGGATCGCCATTTCGACGATTTCGCCGAACTGCTTGTCCTTCTTGTCCTTGAAACCGACATTGCCCGGATTGATACGGTATTTCGCCAGCGCCTCGGCGCAGGCCGGATGATCGGCGAGAAGCTTGTGGCCGATATAATGGAAATCGCCGACAAGCGGCACATCAAGCCCAAGACGCAGCAACCGCTCACGGATTTTCGGCACGGCGGCTGCACTCTCGTCGCGGTCGACCGTGATACGCACGATTTCCGAACCGGCCCGAAACAGTGCCGCCACCTGCTGCACTGTAGCGTCAATGTCAGCCGTATCGGTGTTGGTCATCGACTGAACAACGACGGGCGCGCCGCCACCGACGATGACGCCGCCCACGTCGACGGCGACGGATGCGCGGCGGGGCTTCGGGTCGTAATCAGCGTGTGACGTCATGGCGGTCTCTGGAGCTTGCGGCAAGGTCTGGCAATTGAGGTGAAACAAGGGGGCCTGCTTGTCAACACCCAACGCATGAGAGCTTCTACTTTACCGCAATCATGGCAAAATTCGAGACGCCTATTCCTTGCCCGCACCATCCGCATGACGGGCGAGCCGCGAAAGTAGCAGAACCACCACATGCAGCAGCGGCAGGAACAGGAAGACGCTGGCAAGGCCGGTATGTTCCGCGATGAAACCAATCGCCGACGGTGCTACCAGAATGCCGGAGTAACCCATGGTCGTGACCACCGAAAGGCCGATCCCCGGCGCGAGACCCGGCATGTTGCCAGCGGCCGAAAAGGCAATCGGCACCATATTGGAAATGCCGATGCCGGCAATCGCGAAGCCGATGATGGCGATAGTGGAATTTCCCGCAACACCGGCAATGAGAAGACCGATAATCGACATGGCCGAGCAGAAGCGCAGGGTCGTCACGGCTCCAAAGCGGTCGCGCACCAGGTCGCCGGCAAAACGCATGGCCGCCATGGTCATGGAAAAGGCCGCGAAGGCGAAACCCGACTGGGACACCGAAGCGCCGAGTTCATTGCGCAGATAAAGCGCGCCCCAATCGAGGATAGCACCCTCGGGAATCATCGAGAACAGCGCCATCAGGCCGATGATCCACGGCAGCGGCGTAAGCGGCAGGCCGCCTTTCGGGCGCTCCTCTTCCGGATGCGGACGATCCGCGAGAACCCGCGGCCATGCAATGACCAGCAGCACCAGCGCGATGACCGTCAGCGCAATGGCGTGCCCCTGCACGCCAATGGCGGTGATGAGGTAACCGCCGAGACCCGCCCCGATCAGGCCGCCCAGGCTCCAGAAGGCGTGACAGGATGACATGATCGCCCGGCGCATATCACGCTCGACCGCCACCGCATTGGCGTTCATGGCGACATCCATCGCCCCCGTCAGTCCGCCGAACAGAAATACCGCGATCACCCCCGCCCAAACGGTGCCCGCCCAGGAAATGAAAAGCAGTGTCGGCAAAAAGATCGCGGCAGTGACAAGGCTGACCGTACGCGAGCCGAAACGGGCGATCTGGGAACCGGCAATGGGCATGAAAACCAGTGAGCCGATACCAAAGACCAGAATGATGAGGCCGAGTGCGCTTTCACTGAGGGACAGGCGCGCCGCAAATTCCGGAATCTTGGGTGCCCATGACCCCATCATGAAGCCGTTCATCAAGAACAGCAGGGAAACGCCGAGCCTATGCCGTGTCAGATAGGACGAGCGCCCGGCCGTCGGCGAAAATGTCGTGGGGCCATTCATCAGCAATATCCTTCAGACTTGACCATGAGAAAACGGCGCGGCGTCATCTTCGCCGCAATGAACCTGCACGCCTTTTGCCGACAGCGCCTCGACGAATGCATGGTCGGCATCCTGTTCCAGCACGAGGGAAAGAGGCGGGGAAAAATCATGTACATGGAAAGCTGCCCTGTGGCCGAGCTTTTCCATGGTAATTGCGGCGACAATCCGGTGGCTGGCGCTGCAGGCGAGCCGCTTGAACACCGCATCTTCGAAAACATCAGCCGACAGACCCGTCTCGGCCGCGACACCGCAGACACCGAGAATGCAGAGATCGGGCCGCATCAGTTCAAGTTGCCGAAGCGCCATGGCGTCGATCGCAGCGCCAACGGCCGGATCGACCTTACCGCCGATCAGCACCAGATCGATATCGGCCCGCCCCGTCAGTTCAGCCGCAATGGCGGGCGTGTTCGTCACCACCGTCAGATTGAGTTCTGCGGGGATCGCGCGTGCGATGGCAAGATTGGTGGAACCGGCATCGATGAAGACGACCATGCCCGGCTCGAGAAGCGGAACAACGGCGCGCGCCAGCAGGGCCTTGCGATCCGCATCCTCGCCAATGCGTGTCTTCAGCGGCACCGTCTTGCTGTCGGAAAGCAGCGCGCCCCCATAAACCCTCAGGCATTCCCCACGCGCCGCCATCTCGCGCAGGTCGCGGCGCACCGTATCTTCGGAAACGCCGAAGTTCTGCGCAAGATCCTGCGCCAGCACCCGGCCGCTTTGTCGTAGTTGCGCAAGGATGAGCGCCTGCCGCTCACTGACGAAATGATCACTCATCGAAACTCATGCATAAACAGGAATAAACGTGCACGAACATGCATATTCGAATTTCTGGCGAAGCGCAATAAAAAACGCCCGCCGAAAGGCGGGCGTCTGATACTGCAATCGGTGTTTCGATATGCGTTTATTCGGCGTAAGCGATCAACAGATCCTTTGCATCGATCTGGTCGCCGGGCTTTACGAGAACTTCCGCGATCTTGCCGTCGCGTTCGGCGTGCAGCGCGGTTT
>NZ_JBIVYG010000012.1:0-184368 GCF_044769685.1 Agrobacterium sp. NPDC090283
CGGACTTATAAATCCATCCCCTCAATCAAGTCAACACACCCTCCGTCAAAAAACTGACATTTTTACTAACTTGCTGATTTTCTTAGATAGTTTCGCCAACCGCCCCTGAAATTGAGGAAACGGGCGGAATCTCCCGACATTTCGCCATCCACCCGACGCCCTCCTTTGCATGCCTCTTTGCAAACAGCACGCAAGGGAACCGTAATTCTGCCGGCGGAGCATCTGGCCGGTCCTTACGTATGACTGTCAAAGCGCAGGGCCGTGCATTAGAAACGACATATGAAGCGCTTAACCACCCCAATCGCCGCAGGCCTGTTTGCATGACCAGAATGCCCGTCTTTATAAAGACCGAATTCCCCGAACTTCCCGTCAGTGCCGTTCTGGGCGATATCGCCGAGGCGTTGGCCGAGGCGAAGCATGCCGTTCTTTCGGCCCCCCCGGGCGCGGGTAAAACGACGCTGGTGCCGCTTCATCTTTTGCGGCAGGACTGGCGGGGGGACGGCAAGATCATTCTTCTCGAACCACGCCGGCTTGCCGCCCGGGCAGCAGCCGGGCGCATGGCGGAGCTGCTTCACGAGGATGTCGGGCAAACTGTCGGTTACCGCATGCGGCTCGACAATCGTGTCTCCTCGAAAACCCGGATAGAGGTGGTGACCGAAGGCGTGTTTGCCCGGATGGTTCTGGACGATCCAGAACTCGCCGGTGTTTCAACGGTAATTTTCGACGAGTTTCATGAACGTTCGCTCGACGGCGATTTCGGACTGGCGCTTGCACTCGACGTACAGGGTGGGCTGCGTGACGATCTACGAATCCTCGTTATGTCCGCCACACTCGATGTCGAACGCATCAGCGCGCTCATGGGGGACGCCCCGGTCATTCAGAGCCTTGGCCGGACGTTTCCGATCGACGTCCACTATGAGGATCGTTGGCAGGGTGTCCCGATAGAAGAGAAAGTCGCAAGGGCGATTACTGAAGCCCATGGGTCGGAAACGGGCTCCATCCTCGCCTTTCTGCCGGGGCAGGCGGAAATTACCCGAACGGCCACGCGGCTGGAGGGACGTTTTCCCGATGATACGGATATCATCCCGCTTTACGGAAACCTTTCACAGAAGGAGCAGGATGCGGCGATCAAGCCGGCGCCGACTGGCCGACGCAAGATCGTACTGGCCACCTCGATTGCCGAAACATCCATTACCATCGATGGTGTACGTGTGGTGATCGACAGCGGATTGCAGCGACTACCGGTGTTCGAACCGGCAACGGGAATCACGAGGCTGGAGACGGTGCGGGTGTCGCGCGCTTCCGCCGACCAGCGGGCGGGGCGCGCCGGGCGAACGGAACCTGGCGTTGCGATCCGCCTGTGGCATCAGGGGCAGACGGCGGCGCTCAACGCCTTCACGCCACCGCAGATTCTGGCGAGCGATCTTGCCGGTCTTGCGCTTGATCTCGCCCATTGGGGTGTTCAAGATCCCTCCTCTCTTGCCTTTCTGGATATGCCCCCCGAAGCCGCACTCAAAGAATCGGTGGCGCTTCTTAAAAATCTGGGCGCGCTCGACAAAAGCGGAGCGCTGACGCAACGCGGCCATCTGATGCGCGGCCTTTCGCTGCCGCCGCGGCTGGCGGCCATGGTGATTGCGGCGGCAACCGAGGGTGCCGGCAAAAAGGCGGCGATGCTCGCCGTCGTGCTGACGGAACAGGGGCTCGGCGGAAACGACATCGATCTCGATGAACGGCTGCGGCGCTTTCTTTCCGACAGGAGCGAAAGGGCGCAGGCGGCACGCAAGCTGGCATCGAGGCTGTTCGACGCAATCGGCGATAAAACGACAGCAGCCGAGTTGCCGGGTGAGGCCGGTCCGCTGCTGCTGCATGCCTATCCGGACAGGATCGCGCTCCAGCGGGGTGCGCGGGGACGTTATGTAATGGCCAACGGGCGGGGCGCGGAGCTTGCCGATACGGAGCGGCTGGCGGCGAACAGAATGCTGGTGGTGGCCGATATTACCGGACGGGCGGCGCAGCCGCGCATCCTTGCGGCGGCAGGCATAGAGAGGACGGATATAGAGGAGCGGATGCCGCACCTTATTGTTCAGCAGGACCAGCTGCTGTTCGACAAGGCGAGTGGTCAGGCGCGTGCGCGAAAGGTGACACGCCTTGGCGCCATCATCCTCGATGAGACGCCCCTGCCCAGACCCGAGGGTGAACAGGCGGCACAGGCGCTCGCCAATGGCGTTCGGGAATTCGGCATCGGCATTCTTCCTTTTTCGAAAGAGACGCTGCAGTTGCGCGACAGGATCGGTTTTCTGAATGCCAGTATCGGGGAGCCCTGGCCGGATGTCAGCGATGAGGCTTTGCTTTCGCGGCTGGACGAATGGTTCGTTCCGTTCCAACACGGGGCGCGCAGCCTGCAGGATATCCGGCCCGGCAGCCTTTCCGAAGGGATCCTGTCTCTGGTGCCCCATGAGGTGGCGCGCGATCTCGCCAGGTTGGCGCCGACGCATTTCGAAGCACCGACCGGCCAGCGGCATCCCATCCGCTACGACGCCAGCGAACCGACGCTTTCCATTCGTGTGCAGGAGCTTTTCGGGCTGAGAGCCCACCCGTCCATCGCGCAGGGGCGATTGCCGCTGCTCTTGGAATTGACCTCGCCGGCACACAGGCCGATACAGACGACACGCGATCTTCCCGGTTTCTGGGCGGGGTCCTGGAAGGATGTGCGGGCGGATATGCGCGGGCGTTATCCGCGCCATCCCTGGCCGGAGGACCCGGCATCGGCCCTGCCGACCAGCCGCGCTAAACCGCGCGGAACATGACGATGATGAACAGGGTAAAGGAGAAGACGGTGGCTGGCCATCCGATCGAAACCACGAGGCTTGGCCGTGCCAGCCGCAGGATAAGGTTACAAACCATTGTCTGGCTACGCTGGCTGGCGGTTGCCGGACAGACGGCAACGATCCTGTTCGTCGCTTTCGGGTTGAATTTTCCCCTGCCGCTTCTCGCCTGCGGCCTTCTCATTGCAGCGCTGGCGCTTGCCAATCTGTTCCTCACCGCCCGTTTTCCCTCTACCTATCGTCTGGAACCCTGGGAAGCGACATTGCTGCTGGCCTTCGACCTGCTGCAACTGACAGCGCTGATCTATATTACCGGCGGTCTTTCCAATCCCTTCGCACCGCTGATCTGCGTGCAGGTCATCATCGCCTTCGCCTCGCAGCCGCTTCGGCATTCGCTCATCCTGCTCGGCTTTGCCGTCATATGCTCGACGGCGATCGCCTTTTCGCCGTTTCCGGTTCCCTGGTATCCCGGCGAAGCGTTGCCGATCCAGCTCCTGCTGCATGTCGGCACCTGGGTGGCAATCATCGCGACGACCTCTTTCGCGGCCTTTTATGCCTATCGCGTTTCGCATGAGGCCAATCAGCTGGCCGATGCGCTGGCCGCAACCGAACTCGTGCTGGAGCGGGAAAAACATCTCTCGCAGCTGGACGGGCTGGCGGCCGCCGCGGCGCATGAACTGGGCACGCCGCTCGCCACCATCAGCGTCGTCGCCAAGGAAATGGAGAGGGAACTCGGGCATGATGAGAAATACGGAGAAGACATAGCGCTACTGCGCAGCCAGAGCGAAAGATGCCGCGATATTCTGCGCCGGCTCACCTCGCTTTCCGCCGACAATGAGGAGCATATGCGCCGTCTGCCGCTTTCCTCGCTGATCGAGGAGGTGATGGCGCCACATCGGGAATTCGGCATTCGCCTGGAACTCGTCGAAAAGAACGATCGCGCCGAGGAGCCGGTCGGCATCCGCAATGCTGGCATTATCTACGGGCTGGGCAATCTCATCGAAAATGCCGTGGACTATGCGCGGGAAAAGGTGACCGTGACTGTCGGTCACGATCAGCAGAATGTCACCGTCCTCATCGAGGACGACGGGCCGGGTTATGCCCATGACGTGCTGGCCCGAATCGGCGAGCCCTATGTGACCGAACGTCACAACGATATGCGCGCCGGTGGGCTCGGGCTCGGGCTTTTTATAGCAAAGACCCTGCTGGAGCGATCCGGCGCAGCCGTCACCTTCCAGAACCGAGGGTCGAGCGGAACCGGAGCACGGGTCACAATCGTCTGGCCTCGGGCGCTTATGGACGATAAAAGAAGCCATTGACTTTACCATCCACATTGAAGCGGCGATAAGAAGAAGAAAACCAAGCCGACGAAGTTGCCGGAAGGCCGGAAACATGAAGACAGAAGACCAGAACAACTCCACCAGCGCACCAACACCAACGGACGATGTCGACCCGATCGGGCCCGACAGATCGCTGCTGATCGTCGATGATGACGGGCCGTTTCTGCGCCGGCTTGCCCGGGCGATGGAAACGCGCGGCTTTGCCGTCGACACCGCCGAGACGGTCAGCGACGGCATTGCCCGGTCCAGGGCTGCACCGCCGAAATATGCGGTTGTCGACCTGAGGCTTGCGGATGGCAACGGTCTGGAAGTCATCGAGGCCATCAGGCAGAACCGGGACGATACGCAGATCGTCGTTCTGACCGGTTATGGCAATATCGCCACCGCCGTTACTGCCGTGAAGCTTGGGGCACTGGACTATCTGGCCAAGCCCGCCGATGCGGACGATGTGTTCAATGCACTGACGCAGCGCAAGGGCGAAAAGACCGAAGTACCCGAAAACCCGATGTCGGCAGACCGGGTTCGGTGGGAACATATCCAGCGGGTTTATGAAATGTGCGAGCGCAATGTTTCGGAAACGGCACGCCGTCTCAACATGCATCGGCGAACGCTACAGCGCATTCTCGCCAAACGCGCCCCGAAATAACGGAAATCATTCTCCGAAGCTGCGGCCGGTCGTCCATTCCGCCAGCATCAGCCGGGTCGCGGCGGTTCGCGAGAAATCCAGCATCACCGACTTGCGGGTCGCCGGCGGCAATTTATGCTCCGGCGCATCGCGCAGCATGTGGGCTCCGTAACCATCTGACAGGATGAGCCCGCATTCCTCCGGAAATATGTCGGTCGGCACCTCCGGATGGGTTGCGAAGAACAGCCGGTCGCAATGCAGCCGGTATTCCGGCCATTTGCGATCGACGCGGAAATCCTCGATCGAAGATTTGATTTCGATGATCCAGATCTCACCCTTGACCGAAAGGCTGATGAGATCGGCCCGCCGCCCGCTTGCAAGCGGCAATTCGGGCAGCACCGAATGGCGCATCTCGTGCAGAAGCACCTGCACGCCGCGGCGCACCAGCATCGCCTTGTCCGACTGGCGGCCATCTATTAACGGATTATTGTTGGTAACGGAAAGAATAGTCATGGATAAAGGCTGCTGAAGCGTTTGGCCTATTGTTGCAAAAAGGCAATCAACCGGCAATTTTAAATGCCCGACCGTTTCGCGGCGGCGCAACGGCTTGCCAAGAGCGGCTGAATGGAAAATAACCGATTTATCCAATTAAGCCTACTCTTTCGCACAATTTGGCGAATTTTCCGCGAGAACGACATGCGCATCCGTACCCCATTGACCGCACTCGGTCTGACGGCAGCACTGGCTCTGGCCGGCTGCGCCGAAACTACCTCCCAATCCTCCGCTCCGACCTCCGGCAAGATCGCAGCGTCAGTACCGGTTGCTGACCCTGTTCCGGCGAAGGTCGAAACGGTCCAAATCTTCAACGATGTCTACGGTCCCGTGACCGATGCGGGTTATGCGCTGCCGGCCATTCCGATCAACCGCGTCAACGAGAAGTACCGCCGCCAGATCGTCGAATTCCAGACGTCCGAACGCGCCGGAACCATCATCGTCAATACGCGCGAGCGTTATCTTTATTATATTCTCTCCGGCAACCGCGCTGTGCGTTACGGCATCGGCGTCGGCAAGGCTGGTTTCGCCTGGGCCGGTGAAGCCTATGTGGCCTGGAAGCAGGAATGGCCGATGTGGCATCCGCCGAAGGAAATGGCGGACCGCAAGCCGGAAGTTGCGAAATATGTCGAGGCCGGCATGGGCCCGGGCCTCAGCAACCCGCTCGGCGCACGCGCCATGTATCTCTTCAACGAAAAGGGACAGGACACGCTGTTCCGCATCCACGGTTCACCCGAATGGGCTTCGATCGGCACCGCCGCCTCCTCCGGCTGCATCCGCATGATCAACCAGGATGTGATCGATCTCTACAGCCGGGTCCGTCCCGGCCGCAGCACCAAGGTCGTCGTGATCCAGTAAGGGTTACACCAGATCAAGAAAAAGCCGCCGAGGATTTTCCCGGCGGCTTTTTTGTTTATGGAAATACTGGGCGGCGGCTCACGCCGCCTGTTTCGCTTTCAGTTCCAGACGACGACGGTGCAGAACCGGCTCTGTGTAGCCATTCGGCTGTTCGCGCCCCTTCAGCACCAGCTCGACAGCGGCCTGGAAAGCCACCGATCCGTCGAAATTGGAGGCCATCGGCAGATAGGCCGGATCGCCGGCATTCTGCGTGTCCACCACGGCGGCCATACGCTTCATGGTCTCGATGATCTGAGCCTCTGTCACCACGCCATGGCGCAGCCAGTTTGCCATGTGCTGCGCGGAAATGCGCAGCGTGGCACGATCCTCCATAAGGCCGACATTGTTTATATCCGGCACCTTGGAGCAGCCGACACCCTGATCGACCCAGCGCACGACATAACCGAGAATGCCCTGGGCGTTATTATCAAGCTCCCGCTGGATTTCCTCCGGCGTCCAGTTAGGGCGCGGCGCGACCGGCACCGACAGGATATCGGAGAGCTTCGCACGGCCGCGGCTTTTCAGCCCTTCCTGAACGGCCGCAACATCGACCTTGTGGTAATGCGTGGCGTGCAGCGTCGCCGCCGTCGGCGAAGGCACCCAGGCCGTGTTGGCGCCGGCCTTCGGATGGGCGATCTTCTGCTCCAGCATCGCCGCCATCAGATCCGGCATGGCCCACATGCCCTTGCCGATCTGCGCATGGCCGGAAAGACCGCATTCGAGGCCGATATCGACGTTCCAGTTTTCATAAGCCGCGATCCAGGCGGCCTGCTTCATGTCGCCCTTGCGGATCATCGGGCCCGCTTCCATCGAGGTGTGGATTTCGTCGCCGGTGCGATCGAGGAAGCCGGTATTGATGAAGACGACGCGATCCTTCGCGGCGCGAATGCTTTCCTTGAGGTTGACCGTGGTGCGGCGTTCCTCATCCATGATGCCCATTTTCATGGTGTTGGGCGCCATGCCGACAAGCTTTTCTACCCGGCTGAAGATTTCGTTGGCGAAGGCGACTTCTTCCGGCCCATGCATCTTCGGCTTGACGACATACATCGAACCGGCACGGGAATTCTGGTGTCGCCCGGATGGGCCCACATCGTAGAGCGCGATCAATGCCGTGACCACGGCATCCATGATGCCTTCCGGCACCTCGCGGCCATCGCGGTCGAGGATCGCCGGATTGGTCATGAGATGACCGACATTGCGCACCAGCATCAGGGAACGGCCCGGCAGCGTGAGCGCGGAACCATTGGGAGCGGTATAATAACGATCCGGGTTGAGGCGGCGGGTAAAGGTCTTCCCGCCCTTGGAGACGGCTTCCGTCAGATCACCACGCATCAGGCCAAGCCAGTTGCCATAGACCAGCACCTTGTCTTCGGCATCGACGGCAGCGACCGAATCCTCGCAATCCATGATGGTCGTCAGTGCCGATTCGAGAATGACGTCGGAAATGCCCGCTTTGTCACCCTTGCCGATTTCGGTCGAGGGATCGATGACGATCTCGGTGTGCAGACCATTTTTGCCGAGCAGGATCGTGGCGGGCTTTGCCGCTTCACCGCTGAAACCCTTGAATTGGGCTGCATCTTTGAGGCCAGTCGTGGCACCACCGATGGCAAGCTGCAGCAGACCGTCAACGATCTCGAAGCCTGTCACGTCGGACCAGCTTCCGGTCTCGAGCGGTGCGGATTGATCAAGGAAGTTGCGCGCCCAGGCGATGACCTTGTCGCCGCGCTTCGGATTGTAGCCCCTGCCCTTTTCCGCGCCATCAGCATCGGAAATGGCATCCGTGCCGTAAAGCGCGTCATAAAGCGAACCCCAGCGGGCGTTGGCAGCATTCAGCGCATAACGCGCGTTCATGACGGGAACAACGAGCTGCGGACCGGCGACGACGGCAATTTCCGGGTCGACATTGCTGGTTTCCACCTTGAAGGCGGGACCTTCCGGCAGCAGATAACCGATCTCCTTCAGGAAGGCCTCATAGGCGTCGAAATCCGAGGGCGCACCGTTCTGCTGGTACCAGCCATCGATTTTTTCCTGCAGCGCATCGCGCTTGGCAAGCAACTCACGGTTCTTCGGGGAAAGCTCATGGACGATGGCCGAGAAACCCTCAAAGAAGGTCTCACTATCAAGACCCGTGCCCGGCAGCACCTCGTCCGTCAAAAAGGCATACAGCCTGTCGTCGATGGAAAGACCGAATTTATCCGTGCGGCTCACATGCGCCTCCTTATATTCTGAAGGCACAGATTGGACGCTGATACGGTCGCTCGTCAATTGCGACAGGCAGCCAAATATTATTTCCGTTTTGGAAATAATGCGGCCGATAGTCGTCTTTTTCTACAAAAGCGCCTGCAGATCCCTGATGCGGTCATTCACCAGCCAGCCGTAATAATTTTCTTCCGGCAACAGGGGCTGATCGCCTGCGGCGCGCTGGCGGTTCTTCTGGGCAAGGGCCGCCGCGCGCTGCTGCGAACCGCCTACATTATAGAGTGTGGAGGTGACGCCCGGATTTTTCGAAATATCCATGTCGGCGATCGACCGGTAATCATCGATCGACTTGCGGATCGAGGCCGCCATGAAGGCAAGCGAACGATCCGGGTCCATGATCGCGGTATAAACGGCACCCGCATCGTTCTCATCCAGCTTCTCATAGCCGGAGGTTCTCGACACCATGTCGGACAACATCAGCGCCGTCAGCGGGTTGATCTGACCGAGACCAAAGGTCTGCCCGGCATAAAAGGGCTGGAAGAAGACGGCGCTGAAGCGGTTGTTCGGATAGGCCACACCATCGACGGTCTTGCCGCGGAAACTGTCTTCCCAGACGTCTTCACGGCAGTTCCACAGGCTGTAGGAATCCTTCTTCGACTGGCATTTGGCAAATTGCGAATGGGTCAGAAACTGCGCGATGGTTTCGTCCTTGTAGCCGAAACGGAAGCTGTTGCCGGCATAGGAGGCCGCCTTGACGTAATAGGATTGCAGCCTGTCATAGGCGTCGACATTATAGGTGTGCTCGCCGACGATCGCGCCGATCATGTGGATCGGATCGATACCATAACGCCCGGCCGTCGACTTGATTTTGGCGATCAGTGCCTTGTCGGACGACAAAAGGTCGATGACCTTCTGGTATTTGCGCTCGAAGGAGGTGTTGGATGCCTTGGTTCTTTTTGCGGAGGCGCCGGGAACGCCCGGCTGTTCGGCATTGCGATTGCCCGGTGGAACAACCGTCGCGGCCTCGACATAAGAAGACGAAACGGCGGAAACCGCCAGAGCCACGGCAAATGCCAGAAGAGTTTTGCGCACGAGCGACTGCCTTTTCTCGAGCCGGCCATTACCGGCATGACAAGCGGAAAACCGGATCATTCCACGAAAGCGGTTCCAACCGGAATGCAGCCCTTCCCATAAACAAAATGCGGGCTGAATGCGAGATGAGGCAGATAAAATAAAAGAGTGCGGCAAATATGGCCGCACTCTTCTTTTGTCGATCTCCGAAATTCTCAGAGAATATAGCGGGACAGATCCGTATCGGCGGCGAGATCGCCGACATGTTTGCGGACATATTCCTGATCGATCTTGACGGCCGAGCCGCCGCGATCCGGGGCGTTGAAGGAGATTTCGTCGAGAACGCGCTCCATCACGGTCTGCAGGCGGCGTGCACCGATATTTTCGACCGACGAATTGAGATGAACGGCCACATCGGCCAGCGCATCGATTGCATCATCGGTGAAATCGAGGTCCAGTTCTTCCGTCGCCATCAGCGCCTTGTACTGGCGGATGAGGCTTGCTTCCGTCTCCGTCAGGATACGGCGGAAATCCTCCTTGGTCAGCGGCTTCAGTTCGACGCGGATCGGCAGACGGCCCTGAAGCTCTGGCAGGAGATCCGAAGGCTTCGCCACATGGAAGGCGCCCGATGCGATGAAGAGGACATGGTCCGTCTTCACCGGTCCGTATTTCGTCGAAACAGTCGTGCCTTCGACCAGCGGCAGCAAATCGCGCTGCACGCCTTCGCGCGAGACGCCGGCGCCCATGCCACCATCGCGGGCGGCGATCTTGTCGATCTCATCGAGGAAGACGATGCCGTCATTTTCGACCGACTTCACCGCCTCGCGCTGGATCATTTCGTTGTCGAGCAGCTTGTCGGATTCGTCGCGGATGAGATCGGCATAGGATTTCGACACCGTGGTCCGGACCTTTTTGGTGCGTCCACCCATGGCTTTGCCGAACATTTCCGACAGGTTCAGCACGCCGATATTGGCGCCCGGCATACCGGGAATTTCAAAACCGGGCATGCCCGAGCCGCTGTCGGCCACTTCGATATCGATTTCCTTGTCGTCGAGCTCACCGTCTCGCAGCTTCTTGCGGAAGCTTTCACGCGTGCCAGGCGATGCGGTTGCGCCAACCAGCGCATCGAGTACCCGCTCTTCTGCGCTCTGATGCGCCTTCGCCTGCACTTCGGCACGCTTCTTTTCACGCACGAGGCCGATGCCGATCTCGACCAGATCGCGGATGATCTGCTCGACATCGCGACCGACATAACCGACTTCGGTGAATTTTGTCGCTTCCACCTTGATGAAGGGCGCGCCTGCCAGCTTGGCGAGGCGGCGGGAAATCTCCGTCTTGCCGACACCGGTCGGCCCGATCATCAGGATATTCTTGGGCATGACTTCATCGCGCAGGCTCTCATCGAGCTGCTGGCGGCGCCAGCGGTTACGCAGCGCAATCGCGACCGCACGCTTGGCCTCATGCTGGCCGATGATGAAACGGTCGAGTTCCGAGACGATTTCCCGGGGAGAAAAAGTGGTCATTCTATCCTCTCGGCTTTCCTGTTCCGGCCGGCCATACCGGCCCGGCCCGCAGGACCCATTGGTGAGAAATATGCTTATTCGGCGTCGAGCGTTTCGACGACGAGATTGTGGTTGGTATAAACGCAGATATCGGCGGCAATATCGAGCGACTGGCGCGCTACCTCTTCGGCCGACTTGTCCGTGTCCATCATGGCGCGGGCGGCAGCAAAGGCATAATTGCCGCCGGAGCCGATGGCGATCGCGCCATGTTCCGGTTCCAGCACATCACCATTGCCGGTAATGGCAAGCGTGGTGGATTTATCGGCCACCAGCATCATGGCTTCGAGATTGCGCAGATATTTGTCCGTGCGCCAGTCCTTGGCGAGTTCCACGGCGGCACGCATGAGCTGGCCGGGATATTGCTCAAGCTTCTTTTCGAGTCGGTCGAGCAGCGTGAAGGCATCCGCCGTCGCACCGGCAAAACCGGCAATCACCTCACCCTTGCCGATGCGGCGAACCTTGCGGGCATTGCCTTTCATCACGGTCTGGCCAAGGCTTACCTGCCCGTCGCCAGCCATGACGACCTTGCCGCCCTTCCTGACTGTAATAATTGTTGTCATCAAACACCTGTCTGCCCTCACGGGCCTGGGGTTAACGGGCCGGGATGCGGCCCTCTGCGGTTCTATGTAAGTTTGCTTTTCACGATTGCAATCTTCGGGGCGGCAGGCCGTTTTCGACTTGTCATGCAAGACGATGGAACAACTGGATATTTGTGTCCCGTGCTGATAAGGAACGGCAACATTTTCACGGAGCGGCCAAAATGGCAGAACGTAAAGGCGAGATTATCCGCAAGACCAACGAAACCTCGGTTTCGGTGCGCGTGGATATCGACGGCACCGGCAAATCGAAAATTTCCACCGGCGTGGGATTTTTCGACCATATGCTGGACCAGCTCAGCCGCCATTCGCTGATCGACATGGACATCGAGGTTCAGGGCGACCTGCATATCGACGACCACCACACCGTGGAAGATACCGGCATCGCCATAGGTCAGGCCATTGCCAAGGCGCTCGGCGACCGGCGTGGCATTACCCGTTACGCTTCGCTTGATCTCGCCATGGACGAGACGATGACCAAGGCTGCCGTCGATATTTCCGGCCGGCCTTTCCTTGTCTGGAACGTCAATTTTTCCGCGCCGAAGATCGGCACCTTTGATACCGAGCTGGTGCGTGAGTTCTTCCAGGCGCTCGCCCAGAATGCCGGCATCACGCTGCATATCCTGAACCATTACGGCGCCAACAACCATCATATCGCCGAAACATGCTTCAAGGCCGTTGCCCGCGTTCTTCGCACGGCAACCGAGATCGACCCCCGGCAGGCAGGCCGCGTTCCCTCCACGAAGGGCATGCTGGCCTGACGCCAAAGCTGTCAGGAAGCCCATGACAAGCTATCTCGTTCTGGAAGCCCCCAACGGGCCGGACAGGGACCACAAGACGACCCGCTTCATCGCAGACCGTTTCGTCTGGCTGGCCCTGATTGCGCCCTGGTTATGGCTCGCCGTCAACCGGCTGTGGCTGGCGACGGCTCTCGTTGTCATCGCCACGCTTCTCGCCGGGCAAATCTCGATGTTAGCCGGATTCGAGCCCGTTGGCATTCTCTGCGGTTTCGCCATCGGGCTTATCACGGCGCTGGAGGGACGCGATTTTCTCGTCCGGCACCTGATCCGCAAAGGCTGGACGCTGACGTCAGTCGTTTCCGCCCCTGATCTTTCGAGTGCGGAAGACATATATTTCTCCAGCCTCTCCGAAACCGCAGAAGCGGCGGAACAGCTGTCGCAGCCGGTCTGGACCACTTCGCCGCAAAAGAGCGGCGGCAAAAACTTCGTCAACGATCCCGCCGGATCGTTTCTTTTCGACTTGAATGGAAGGCGCTGACATGCGTGTCGCGATTATCGACTACGGTTCGGGCAATCTGCGTTCGGCCACCAAGGCTTTCGAGCGTGCCGCCCGCGAGGCCGGCATCAACGCAACCATCGACCTGACCGACAAGCCGGATCACGTCGCTTCGGCAGACCGCATCGTCCTGCCGGGCGTTGGCGCCTACGCGGATTGCCGTGCGGGCCTCGATGCCGTTCCCGGCATGCATGAGGCGCTCATCGAAGCCGTGGAGAAAAAAGCCCACCCCTTCCTCGGCATCTGCGTCGGCATGCAGCTGATGTCCTCGCGCGGGCTGGAAAAGACCGTCAGTACCGGGCTCGGCTGGATCGAAGGTGACGTCGTTGAAATGACGCCATCCGATCCCAGCCTCAAGATCCCGCAGATCGGCTGGAACACGCTGGAAATTCGCCACGCCCACCCGCTGTTCGACGGCATCAAGACCGGCGCGGATGGCCTGCATGCTTATTTCGTGCATTCCTATCATCTGGCGGCCAAGCACTCGACGGACGTCATCGCCACCACGAATTATGGTGGCGCGATGACGGCTTTCGTCGGCCGCGACAATATGGCGGGCGCGCAGTTCCATCCGGAAAAAAGCCAGACGCTCGGCCTCGCCCTGATTTCCAATTTCCTGCGCTGGAAGCCCTGACATGATTCTTTTTCCCGCAATCGATCTCAAGGACGGTGAGTGCGTTCGCCTGAAACTCGGCGATATGGACCAGGCCACCGTATACAACACCGACCCCGGCGCGCAGGCGAAGGCCTTCGAGGACCAGGGGTTTGAATGGCTGCATGTGGTTGATCTCAACGGCGCCTTTGCCGGAGAAACGGTCAATGGCGCGGCGGTCGATGCCATTCTCAAAGCCACGAAAAACCCGGTGCAGCTGGGCGGTGGCATTCGCACGCTCGATCATATCGAGGCCTGGCTGAGCCGCGGGCTTGCCCGTGTCATTCTCGGCACCGTGGCAGTGCGCGATCCGGTTTTGGTCATCGAAGCCTGCAAGCGTTTTCCCGGCCAGGTCGCCGTCGGCATCGATGCCAAGGGCGGCAAGGTTGCCGTGGAAGGCTGGGCGGAAGCGTCCGAACTCGGCGTCATCGAACTTGCCAAGCGTTTCGAAGGTGCCGGCGTCGCCGCCATCATCTATACTGACATCGATCGTGACGGTATTCTGGCCGGCATCAACTGGGCTTCGACACTGGAGCTGGCGGATGCCGTCTCCATCCCGGTCATCGCCTCAGGCGGCCTTGCCTCCATCGATGACATCAAGCGCATGCTGCAGCCGGATGCTGCCAAGCTCGAAGGCGCGATTTCGGGTCGGGCGCTTTATGACGGCCGCATAGACCCCGCCGAGGCGCTTTCCCTCATCAAGGCCGCAAAGGAGGTAAACGCATGACCCTCAAAGCCCGCGTTATTCCCTGCCTCGATGTGAAAGACGGCCGTGTCGTCAAGGGCGTGAACTTTGTCGACCTGATCGACGCCGGCGATCCCGTCGAGGCTGCAAAAGCCTATGATGCGGCGGGTGCGGATGAACTCTGCTTCCTCGACATCACTGCCTCCTCGGACAATCGCGACACGATCTTCGATGTCGTCTCGCGCACCGCTGACCACTGCTTCATGCCGGTGACGGTCGGTGGCGGGGTTCGCAGCGTCGCGGACATCCGCAAGCTGCTCCTCTGCGGCGCGGACAAGGTCTCGATCAATTCCGCAGCCGTCAAAGATCCGGATTTCGTGGCGCAGGCGGCCGACAAGTTCGGCAACCAGTGCATTGTCGTCTCCATCGACGCCAAGCGGGTGTCGATGGAAGGGGAAGAGGGCCGCTGGGAAATCTTTACCCATGGCGGACGCCAGCCGACGGGCATCGATGCTGTGGAATTCGCCATCAAGATGGTGGAACGCGGCGCCGGCGAATTGCTCGTCACCTCAATGGACCGCGACGGCACCAAGAGCGGTTACGATATCGGCCTGACGCGCAGCATTGCCGATCAGGTTCGCGTACCCGTCATCGCGTCTGGCGGCGTCGGCACGCTGGACGATCTGGTGGCGGGTGTTCGTGACGGCCATGCCACTGCGGTGCTTGCCGCCTCCATCTTCCACTTCGGCACCTATTCGATCGGTGAAGCCAAGAGCTACATGGCCGAACATGGCATTGCCATGCGTCTCGACTGATTGCAGGAACATCCCATGAGCGCATTTTCCCTTTCCGATCTGGAACTCATCGTCGCGACCCGTGCCGCTGCCTCTCCCGACGAATCCTGGACAGCCAAGCTCGTCGCCGCCGGCCAGGAACGCGCGGCGAAAAAGCTCGGCGAAGAGGCGGTCGAAGCCGTCATCGCTGCCATCGCGCAGGATCGCGACGGACTGAAGAACGAGGCCGCCGACCTGCTTTACCACCTGCTGGTGGTGCTGAAGATCGCCGACATTCCCTTGAGCGAGGTTTTTGCCGAGCTGGAGCGACGGACCGGGCAAACCGGCCTTGCGGAAAAGGCAGCGAGGCCTAACTCATGAAGGTCGAGGCAGGCAGCGGGGAGAGAGGCATGCCAGGCACACTCGATCATTTCCGACCGGACGAATATTCGCCCTACCACTTCTTCAGTTCGGAAGAATGGGCGAAGTTTCGCGCCGATACGCCGCTGACGCTTTCCGCCGACGAGGTCAAACGGCTGCGCTCGCTGGACGACCCGATCGATCTGGACGAAGTACGGCGCATCTATCTGTCGCTGTCGCGCCTTCTGTCTTCCCATGTGGAGGCGTCGCAGCTGCTGTTCGAACAGCGCAACCGCTTCCTCAATATGGCGGATGTCAACAAGACGCCCTTCGTCATCGGCATTGCCGGCTCCGTGGCGGTTGGGAAATCGACGACGGCGCGTATCCTGAAGGAGCTTCTGGCGCGCTGGCCCTCCAGCCCCAAGGTCGATCTCATCACGACAGACGGCTTTCTTTACCCGAATGAGGTTCTAAGGCGTGAAAACCTTATGGAGCGCAAGGGCTTTCCGGAAAGCTACGATATCGGTGCGCTCTTACGTTTCCTGTCCGCTATCAAGGCGGGCCAACCGAATGTTAAAGCGCCGCGTTATTCGCACCTGACCTATGACGTTCTGCCGAATGAGTTCACTGTCATCGACCAGCCGGATATTCTGATCTTCGAAGGCATCAACGTGCTGCAATCGCGCGATCTGCCGGCGGGCGGGCGGATCGTTCCAATCGTTTCCGACTTCTTCGATTTCTCTATCTATATCGACGCCGACGAGGGCCTCATTCACAACTGGTATGTGAACCGGTTCATGAATCTGAGAAAAACCGCCTTCCGCGATCCCAACTCATTCTTCAACCGTTATGCCTCGATCAGTGAAGAAGCGGCGCTCAGCATTGCCGAAGGCCTCTGGCAGAACATCAACCTGAAGAACCTGCGCCAGAACATCGTGCCGACGCGCCCGCGCGCCGACCTTATCCTGCGCAAGGGCAAAAACCACCTGATCGACACGGTGGCGCTTCGCAAGTTGTAAAGATGCCGCGCATGGCGGCATCTCCTGTTGTTAAAATCCGTTTTACGCAAGCTCAGGAATGCGCAGAACCTGACCGGGATAAATCTTGTCGGGATGGGTCAGCATCGGCTTGTTGGCTTCGAAGATGATGTTGTTCTTCGCGCCATTGGCCTTGCCGTACTGGGCTTCCGCAATCTTCCAGAGATTGTCGCCCTTTTTGACCGTATAGAAAACCGGTTCCTTCGCCGGCGCTTCGGCTACTTTCAGCTCACCGGCTTCGACCTTGGAAATGCCGAGCGTATTGCCGACTGCGATGACCGCTTTTTCGAACACCGACTGATCGGCCACTTCGCCCTTCAGAACGACCTTGTCATCCACCACCTCGACCTGAACCTTGTCCGTGCCGAGATCGTGGGAAGCGAGTTCCTTCTTTACCGCCTCGACATCGGGGGCATCATCACCGCCGATACCAAGCTTCTTTCCCGCTTCCTTGATGAAATTGAACAGACCCATAGCACCCTCCTTGGTTGTAGGGAGGATTACCAGACGATATTTGAAGCTCTATGACAAGGGCGAAAGATTCGCCACCTCGCCGAGGCCTAATCGCCCGAGGGCTTGCCACGCATTTTCTTGATATCGGAGCGACCGGACTTTGCCTTGAGGCGGCGTTCGACTGAACCCTTGGTGGGTTTGGTGGCCTTGCGCACAGGTGGCGGCGGGGCGGCAGCTTCAAGGATCAGGCCCTTCAGCCGCTCGCGTGCATCCTCACGATTGCGCTCCTGGCTGCGAAACCGGCTTGCCTCGATCATCAGCACGCCGTCTTTCGAAACCCGCCTGCCACCAAGGCGGATCGCATTGGTTTTCACCCGATCCGTCAAAGACGGTGAATTGGCAATATCGAAAAACAGCTGAACCGCCGTCGAGACCTTGTTGACGTTCTGGCCACCCGGTCCGCCGGCCAGCACGAATTGCTCCGTCAGCTCCCAGCCGGCGATGGTGATACGATT
Organism: Agrobacterium sp. NPDC090283; assembly: GCF_044769685.1. NCBI lineage: Bacteria > Pseudomonadati > Pseudomonadota > Alphaproteobacteria > Hyphomicrobiales > Rhizobiaceae > Agrobacterium > Agrobacterium sp. NPDC090283. Next base: position 17,439 of record NZ_JBIVYG010000012.1, read on the forward strand.
GCTGATATAAAGCGGGTCGCTGGCCATGATGTTTCTCCGCGCCGGTGATGCCACAGAACGCGAAAAATGAAAACAGCGGACAAAATGAAAGAACCCGACAAAAAGAAACCCGGCACTAGGCCGGGTCCCCTCCTCCTCACGAATGAGGCTTTGTTCATTCTGCCGCGAGCAGAAGGCCCGGGGCTGCATCGCGAACCTTGCTGTCGACGTGATCTTCGAACTTGGTGAAGTTCGTAACGAACATCGACACCAGCTTCTTCGCCTGCGCGTCGTAAGCTGCTCCATCGGTCCAGGTCGAACGCGGATCGAGGATCGCGCTGTCGACACCATCAAGCGACAGCGGCACGGCGAAACCGAAATTCGCATCGGTGCGGAATTCCGCATTCTTCAGGTCGCCGGTCAGGGCTGCGGTCAGAAGCGCACGCGTCGCCTTGATGGGCATGCGCTTGCCGATGCCGTAAGCACCGCCGGTCCAGCCGGTATTGACCAGCCAGCAATCAACGCCGTGCTTGCCAATCAGCTCACGCAGCAGATTGCCGTATTCCGCCGGATGGCGCGGCATGAAGGGTGCGCCGAAGCAGGTGGAGAAAGTGGCTTCCGGCTCGGTCACGCCCTTTTCCGTGCCGGCAACCTTTGCGGTGTAGCCGGAGAGGAAGTGGTACATGGCCTGTTCCGGCGTCAGCCGTGCGATCGGCGGCAGCACGCCGAAGGCATCGGCCGTCAGCATGATGATCGTCTTCGGATGGCCGGCAATGCCCGTTTCCGATGCATTCGGAATGAAGTGCAGCGGATAGGCGCTGCGGGTGTTTTCCGTCAGCGAATTGTCGTTGAAATCAGGAACCCGCTTTTCGTCCAGCACGACATTTTCGAGAACCGTACCGAAACGATTGGTCGCGGCGTAGATTTCCGGCTCGGCTTCCGCCGAAAGCTTGATCGCCTTGGCATAGCAGCCGCCTTCGAAATTGAAGATGCCGTGTTCGCCCCAGCCATGTTCGTCATCGCCGATCAGCGTGCGTGCCGGGTCGGCGGAGAGCGTGGTCTTGCCGGTGCCGGAAAGACCGAAGAACACGGCGGAATCACCCTCGGGACCGACATTGGCCGAGCAATGCATCGGCATCACGCCCTTGGCCGGCAGCAGGTAGTTCAGCACCGTGAAGACCGACTTCTTGTTTTCGCCGGCATAGGACGTGCCACCGATGAGCACGAGGCCATTCGTCAGATCGCAGGCGATGACGGTTTCCGTCCGTACGCCGTGGCGAGCCGGATCGGCCTTGAAGCTTGGCAGGTTGATGATGGTGAGCTTCTGGCTGAAGCCCGACAGCGTCTCCCGCTTCGGCCGGATCAGCAGATTGCGGATGAACAGCGAATGCCAGGCAAGCTCGGTGACGACGCGGGTCGGCAGCGCATTTTCTTCATCGGCGCCGCCGATCAGGTCCTGCACGTAAAGCGTCTTGCCGGCGGCATGGGCCAGCATGTCCTGACGCAGCAGCTCGAAATTTTCCGGCGACAGCGGCTTGTTGTTGTCCCACCAGATGGTGTTTTCGGTGGAAGCATCACGAACGACGAATTTATCCTTCGGCGAGCGGCCCGTATGCTGGCCGGTGACGGCGCGCAGCGCGCCATCGATGGTCAGTTCGGCTTCGCCGTTACGGATCGCGTGTTCGTATAATTCGCTCTCGTTGAGGTTATAAAAGACGCGGGAGGCCTCGCCCAGTCCGAGTTCCGCAACTCCATTGGCAGGATTATGAACCCCAAGCTCGTTCATGACGCGTTCCTTGTTAATGACGATAAGGCCGTTGAAATTTTCACGGAAAATACGTGGCAGCTTTTGGAAACGCAAGAGCCGAACTTTAAAAAACTTAGTGATTTCAATATATTAATCGATTTAAAAGATTTTATTTCTTTTTAAATCGGTTGAAGGCGCATTAAAATCCAGCCGCAGCCTCTTTACGAAATCCTCTCGCCTCGCCCCCGCGATTTCAGGGCGAGTTTTCCTTTGCCACAATTTGTTCCACCTTTATACTCAAGAGAGTGGCTCGCGGCGCACAACCTGGCTGGGTGAATGTCGGGAGTTACGAGAAAATGACGATGGAGACCAACTACATGCAGACGATCGCGCTTGTCGACGATGACCGGAATATTCTCACTTCGGTATCGATCGCGCTCGAAGCCGAAGGCTACCGGGTCGAAACGTATACGGACGGCGCCTCCGCGCTTGACGGGCTGATCGCCCGTCCGCCGCAGCTCGCCATTTTCGATATTAAGATGCCACGCATGGACGGCATGGAGCTTTTGCGGCGCCTTCGCCAGAAGTCGGACCTGCCGGTGATCTTCCTCACCTCCAAGGATGAGGAGATCGACGAATTGTTCGGCCTGAAGATGGGCGCCGACGACTTCATCACCAAGCCGTTCTCGCAGCGCCTTCTGGTGGAACGCGTCAAGGCGATCCTGCGCCGCGCCAGCAGCCGTGAGGCGTCCGCCGCAACCGGCAGCGTGCTGAAGCCGACCGCCGATCAGCAGGCGCGCACGCTGGAACGCGGGCAGCTCGCCATGGATCAGGAACGCCACACCTGCACCTGGAAGGGTGAGCCGGTGACACTGACGGTCACGGAATTCCTCATCCTGCATTCGCTGGCACAGCGTCCGGGCGTGGTGAAAAGCCGCGACGCGCTGATGGATGCCGCCTATGACGAACAGGTCTATGTGGATGACCGCACCATTGACAGTCACATCAAGCGTCTTCGCAAGAAGTTCAAACTCGTCGATGGCGACTTCGATATGATTGAAACGCTTTATGGCGTAGGATATCGCTTCCGCGAAGCGGCTTGAACAAGCCGAATCGAGCAGAAGGGACCGCCCGAACCGGGGTGGTGAGGACTTGAATACGTGTTGAAGAAAACGCCGGAAACCGTCTCGGACAGCGACGATGCCGAAGAACGCGGCAGCGAACGCCGCCATCGTATCCATCCGCTGACGATCATCCGGCGCATTTTCGGCAATGCGGTATTTTCCAGCCTCACGCGCCGTATCCTCTTCTTCAATGTCGCCGCAACCGTGGTTCTGGTCGGCGGCATTCTCTATCTCAACCAGTTCCGCGAAGGGCTGATCGACGCGCGCGTGGAAAGCCTGTTGACGCAGGGTGAAATCATCGCCGGCGCGGTCTCCGCTTCTGCATCGGTTGACACCAATTCGATCACCATCAATCCGGAAAAGCTGCTCGAATTGCAGGCGGGGCAGAGCATCACCCCTGCCCCCAATGATGAGGACTTGAGTTTCCCGATCAATCCCGAGCGGGTGGCGCCGGTGCTGCGGCGGCTGATTTCACCGACACGCACCCGCGCACGGCTGTTCGATGCCGATGCCAACCTACTACTTGATTCCCGCCACCTTTATTCGCGCGGACAGGTTCTGCGCTTCGATCTGCCGCCGGTAACGCCGGAGACACAGACCTGGGGCGACTGGTTCACCAGCATGTTCAACCGCATGCTGCAGCCGAGCAGTTTGCCGCAATACAAGGAAGCGCCTGGCGGTGACGGATCGATCTATCCGGAAGTGATGAATGCGCTGACGGGTGTTCGCGGTGCAGTCGTGCGCGTCACCGAAAAGGGTGAACTGATCGTATCGGTCGCCGTGCCGGTGCAGCGCTTCCGGGCCGTGCTCGGCGTTCTGCTGCTCTCCACGCAGGCGGGCGATATCGACAAGATCGTGCATGCAGAGCGCTTGGCCATCATGCGCGTCTTCGGCATCGCCACGCTTGTGAATATCGTGCTGTCGCTGCTTCTGTCCTCCACCATCGCCACCCCGCTCCGGCGGCTTTCGGCGGCGGCGATCCGCGTGCGCCGCGGAGCGAGAACGCGTGAGGAGATCCCGGATTTCTCGGCGCGCCAGGATGAAATCGGCAATCTCTCGATTGCGCTGCGTGAAATGACGACGGCACTCTACGACCGTATCGACGCCATCGAAAGTTTCGCGGCAGACGTCAGCCACGAACTCAAGAACCCGCTGACCTCGCTGCGCAGCGCCGTGGAAACCCTGCCGCGCGCCAAGACCGAAGAGTCGAAACAGCGCCTGACCGAGATCATCTTCCACGATGTGCGCCGCCTCGACCGCCTGATCAGCGACATTTCGGATGCGTCGCGGCTCGATGCGGAACTGGCGCGCGCCGATGCTTCACCGCTCGATCTCGATGTGCTGATGAAGGGTCTCGTGGATATATCCCGCCAGATAAGCACCAAAAAGAAAAGCGTGACGATCGACTATGTTGCCGACCGGAAAGCGGGCGGCAAAACCTCCTTCGTGGTGAATGGCCACGACCTACGCATCGGCCAGATCGTCACGAACCTCATCGAGAATGCCCGCTCTTTCGTTGCCGAGGAAAGCGGTCGTATCACGGTGCGCCTTTCCCGCCACAAGGATCGCTGCCTCGTACAGGTGGAAGACAATGGTCCCGGCATTCAGGCCGAAGATATCGACCGTATCTTCGAGCGCTTTTATACCGACCGGCCGGCCAGCGAAGGGTTCGGCCAGAATTCCGGTCTTGGCCTTTCCATCAGCCGCCAGATCGCCGAAGCCCATGGCGGCAGCCTCCGGGCGGAAAACGTGGTCGACAAATATGGCGTGATATCAGGCGCGCGCTTCACCCTGTCGCTGCCGGCGGCTGAAACCCATGAACGCTGAACGCTTCAACCTGCACGCCACGGCCATCGTCGTTCAAAATACCGGCATCCTCTTCACCGGCCCCTCCGGCAGTGGCAAAAGCGAGCTTGCCTTCAGCTTTCTGACGGAGGCTGAACGGTGCGGATTGCCGGCGGCACTGATCGCGGACGATCAGATTTTCGTGTATCGCGAGGATGAGAGGATCATCGCCGAGCGACCGGAAACGATCGCCGGCCTGCTGGAACTGCGCGGCAGCGGCATTGTTTCGGTGAAAAGCATTGCGCGCGCGCCACTAGATTTCGCCGTCACGACAGTTCTTTCACCGGAAAATCCAAGACTTCCCGAAGATGATGAAATGTTTTTTCTGCCCTGCGGTGGGCATCTTCCACTTCTGCGCATTCCGCTTGCAAGTCTTACGCCCTATGGAAAATTTGCTGCACTTGCTCAGAATCTTTTTAAAACGAATGTGAAGTGACGATGATTCGGGCGATTTTAGGCTTGCGATTCGCATTTTCCTCATCAAGATGAAATCCCACCGATGGACAGGATTGCCGCGTTGCGATAGTCGGCAATGAGAGTGCGTGTGCAAGGGAGCATTTCATGATCGGACTAGTGCTTGTCACCCATGGCAAGCTGGCTGAGGAGTTTCGCCATGCGTTGGAGCATGTCGTCGGTCCCCAGAAATTGATCGAGACGGTCTGTATCGGTCCCGAAGACGACATGGATCAGCGCAGGCAGGACATTATCGACGCGGTCGCACGCGCCAATGATGGCAATGGCGTCATCATTCTGACTGATATGTTCGGCGGTACGCCCTCCAATCTCGCGATCTCCGTCATGAATAACGGCAATGTCGAAGTCATCGCCGGGGTCAATCTTCCCATGCTGATCAAGCTTGCCGGCGTTCGCAGCGAAGATAATATGGACAAGGCCCTTCAGGACGCATCCGATGCCGGCCGGAAATATATCAATGTCGCCAGCCGCGTTTTGAGCGGCAAATAAGAAGTCAGCCCATGTCGCCATTCTCCCGGGAACTACCGATCATCAACAAACGCGGTCTTCACGCCCGGGCTTCTGCGAAATTCGTGCAGATGGTCGAGGGCTTCGACGCGACGATCACGGTTTCCAAGGATGGCATGACCGTTGGCGGCACCTCCATCATGGGTCTGATGATGCTGGCGGCCAGCCCCGGCTGCAGTGTTTATGTCGAGGCGAGCGGCAACCAGGCGGAAGAGGCGCTGGCCGCACTGGAGGCGTTGGTCGCCGACCGCTTCGGCGAAGAAGCCTGAGCCAGAACCATATAAAGACATAAAGACTTCTTTATATCATCATTGCCAGATCGTTCGTGGCCTGCTAAACCGCTGCTACGTTTAAGAGCCGGGCCGCAAGGCGTGGCGTTTCTGATCTGGAGAACCTCATGAGCCTTGAGAAGGACTACATCGTCGCCGATATCAACCTTGCCGCATTCGGCCGCAAGGAACTGGACATCGCCGAAACCGAAATGCCGGGCCTGATGTCCTGCCGCAAGGAATTCGGCGAAAGCAAGCCGCTGAAGGGCGCACGCATCACCGGTTCGCTTCACATGACGATCCAGACCGGCGTTCTCATCGAAACGCTGAGGGAACTCGGTGCGGACATCCGCTGGGCCTCCTGCAACATCTTTTCGACCCAGGACCATGCGGCAGCAGCCATTGCGGCAGCCGGCATTCCGGTCTTCGCCGTCAAGGGTGAAACCCTGACGGAATATTGGGAATATACCGACAAGATCTTCCAGTGGACCGATGGCGGCCTCTCCAACATGATCCTCGACGATGGCGGCGACGCCACCATGTATATCCTGCTCGGCGCACGCGCTGAAGCCGGTGAGGATGTGCTTTCCAACCCCGGTTCGGAAGAAGAGGAAATCCTCTTCGCGCAGATCAACAAGCGCCTCAAGGCTTCGCCGGGCTGGTTCACCAAGCAGCGCGACGCACTGAAGGGTGTGACCGAAGAAACGACGACAGGCGTTCACCGTCTTTACGATCTCAGCAAGAAGGGCCTGCTGCCCTTCCCGGCGATCAACGTCAATGACAGCGTCACCAAGTCGAAGTTCGACAACAAATACGGCTGCAAGGAATCGCTCGTCGACGGCATTCGCCGCGCAACCGACGTGATGATGGCCGGCAAGGTCGCCGTCGTCTGCGGTTACGGTGATGTGGGCAAGGGTTCTGCCGCTTCGCTGCAGGGCGCCGGCGCCCGCGTCAAGGTTACCGAGATCGATCCGATCTGCGCGCTTCAGGCCGCCATGGATGGTTTCGAGGTCGTTCGCCTGGAGGACGTGGTTTCCTCCGCCGATATCTTCATCACCACCACCGGCAACAAGGACGTGATCCGCATCGAGCATATGCGCGAGATGAAGGACATGGCCATTGTCGGCAATATCGGCCATTTCGACAACGAAATTCAGGTCGCATCGCTGCGTAACCTCAAGTGGACGAATATCAAGCCGCAGGTCGATATGATCGAGTTCCCGAAGGGCAACCGCATCATTCTCCTGTCCGAAGGCCGCCTGCTGAACCTCGGCAACGCCACTGGTCACCCGTCCTTCGTTATGTCGGCCTCCTTCACCAACCAGGTGCTTGGCCAGATCGAGCTCTTCACCAAGCAGGGCGAATACAAGAACGAAGTTTACGTGCTGCCGAAGCACCTCGACGAGAAGGTCGCGCGCCTCCACCTTGAGAAGCTCGGTGTGCGGCTAACCGAACTTTCCGACCTGCAGGCAGATTATATCGGCATCTCCAAGGAAGGTCCGTTCAAGGCTGAACACTACAGATATTAATATCATAGTTAATATCCACTGAAATTACACAATATCTAGATGCCGTGCGCTTGACAAAGCGCGCGGCATCTTTTTTGCGCGCTCCCTTTCCGCAGATTTATGAAGACGGTATTGTCATCAGACTTGATTCGGACACGCCAAAGGGCGGCGGGGACGAAATGGGATGTCTTGTCGAAGATGCGGCACATAGGACGGAGACAGACCGGGGATGACGGTTCACAATTCGGATCTGCGCGAGCAGACAGTTCAACGCGTTGAAAACACGCATGCGGGCGTGGCATTGAGCGCGCAGGCGTCGGAGCATTTCTGCGCCTTTCCGGATGGAAAACCGGCCTCCACTTTTTCTGGAAATGCTTTGGCACGTTGCCGGCTGGCAATCCGTGCGATCCGGACCGGCTTTTCGCGGGCGCATGTCCTGCTTTCAGGCACGGTTCTCACCGGCTCGACGACCGTTGCGATGGCGCAGGACGGCCTTGTGGCAAAGACCGGCGCGCGGCTGTTCTCGTCCGGAGAAACCATCACCTATTCGCTTTTCGTCGGCATGCTGTCGGCAACGCTGTTTTCCGTCGTCTGGCTGGTGCGCCAGCGCGGCAATATCGAGGCGGAGAGCAGTGAATACCGACAGGCGCTTGCGCAATCCCACCACAAGATCGCCAAATACGAGGCGCTGATTTCCGACAGGAGCCGCCGCATCGTCATCTGGGACGGCGCGGACAAGCGGCCGGAATTTCTGGGACAGTTGCCGGCCGAGACCGGCGTGCCGCAGGCCGATCAGGATTTTCTGGCATTCGGCCGCTGGCTGAAACCGGCTTCCGCAAGCCAGCTTGAAAAATCCATCGAAAAACTGCGCAGCCACGCCCAGAGTTTTGATCTCACCATCGAGACGCAGCGCGGTGAAGTCATTGAAGTTCAGGGACGCGTTTCCGGCGGCAATGCCTTTGCGCGCTTCATCGCGCTCAACAATCTGCGCGCCGAACTCGCCGAATTGCAGGTGGAGCGTGAGCGTCTGCTTGCCTCCGTATCGACATTTCAGGAACTTCTCGATTCCATCGAACAGCCCGTCTGGCGTCGCAATGGCGAAGGTGAACTCACCTGGGTCAACCACGCTTATGCCCATGCGGTGGATGCGCGCGATGCCGAGCAGGCCATTCAGGAGAAGCGCGAACTTCTGAACACCGTCACGCGACAGAAGATACGCGCGGCCGCGACGCCGGAATCACCCTATCACGATCGCATTTCGACCGTCGTCTCCGGCAATCGCAGCTTCTTCGACGTCGTCGATATCAAGACGGCGGGCGGATCTGCCGGGATCGCCATCGATGCCACCGAGGCTGAAACGATCAGCGAGGAACTCAAGCGGGTTCTGAAAAGCCACGCCGAAACACTCGATCATCTGGCAACGCCCGTTGCCATTTTCGATGGCCGGCAGCGGCTGCAATTCTACAATCAGGCTTTTGCCAGCCTGTGGGGTTTCGATCTGGTTTTTCTGGAATCGGGCCCTGACAATTCCGAGCTTCTGGACAGGCTGCGCAGCGCCGGCAAATTGCCCGAGCAGCTGAACTGGAAGAACTGGAAGGAGACGGCGCTTTCCGTCTACCGTTCGCTCGATACCAAGACCGATCTGTGGCACCTGCCCAACGGCCAGACACTGCGGGTCATCGCGACGGCCCATCCGCAGGGTGGCGCGACCTGGGTTTTCGAGAACCTGACCGAGCAGGTCGACCTGCAGATGCGCTACAACACCTTGGTCAAGGTGCAGGGCGAAACCATCGATCATCTGGCCGAAGGTGTCGCCGTGTTCGGCGCAGATGGGCGCATTCGCCTGTCGAACCCGGCATTCCGGGCGCTCTGGGGCGTGACCGCCGAACAGGCGGAAACGGGCACACATATCCGCGCCATCGAAACCGCCTGCACTCAATCCTATGACGGGCCGGACGGCTGGCGCGCCTTCAGCCAGTTCATCACCAGCTTCGATGACGAACGGCCGTCGCGGCAGGGCACGCTAGAACTGCTTTCAGGCCTCGTGCTCGATTATGCGATCATTCCGCTGCCGGATGCGCAGACCATGCTGACCTTCGTCAACATGACGGACAGCGTGCGCGCCGAGCGGGCGCTCAAGGAAAAGAACGACGCGCTCCTGAAGGCGGACGAGCTGAAGAACGATTTCGTGCAGCATGTGTCCTACGAGCTGCGCTCGCCGCTGACCAATATCATCGGCTTCACCGATCTCCTGAAGACGCCCGGCATCGGCCAATTGACGGAACGGCAGGCGGAATATCTCGACCATATTTCCACCTCGTCCTCCGTTCTCCTGACCATCGTCAACGATATTCTCGATCTCGCGACGGTTGATGCCGGCATCATGCAGCTTAATTATTCGGATAATGATCTAAACGAGCTGCTTGACGACGTTTCGGTGCAGATCGCCGACCGGCTGCAGGAGAGCGGCATTTCGCTGGAGATCGTCGCGCCTGCCCATCTCGGCAGTCTGGTGGCTGACCATCAACGGCTGAAGCAGATTCTCATCAAGCTCTTGACCAATGCGATCAACTTCGCGCCGGAGGGCTCCTCGGTTCAGCTTTCCTGCCAGCGCAGCGAGGGTGACTTCGTGTTCTCCGTTGCGGACAAGGGACCGGGCATTCCCGAAGACATGCTGAAATCGGTGTTCGACCGCTTTGCGACGCGTGGCAATGGGGGGCGGCGGACCGGTGCGGGGCTTGGCCTTTCCATTGTCGAAAGCTTCGTCAGCCTGCATCACGGCACCGTCAGCATCGACAGCCGGCCCGGCAACGGCACCATCGTCACCTGCCGTATTCCCTCCGGCACACGGCCGCATTCCATCGCCGCAGAATGAGCGAAGACATCTTGCCGATCACCATTTCGCTGGCGGGAGAAAAGGACACCATAAGGCTCGGTGAAGACCTTGCCCTGGCCCTGAAACCCGGCGATTGCCTGGCGTTGATCGGCGATCTCGGCGCCGGCAAATCAACGCTCGCCCGCGCCTTCATCCGGGCGATGGCGTATGAACCCGATCTTGAGGTTCCAAGCCCCACCTTCACCATCATCCAGACCTATGCCACCCGCATTCCAGTCGCCCATCTCGATCTCTACCGGCTTTCGGATGTTTCCGAGCTGGATGAACTCGGCATCGACGAGATGCTGGAGGACGGCATCTGCCTGATCGAATGGCCTGATATCGCCGCCGAGGTTCTGCCGCCGGAACAGACGATCACCCTGCGGTTGACGCATTCGGGTGAAGGTCGCGTGGCCGTGATAGAGGCTCCCGCCCAACAGAAAGCACGGCTCGACCGTGTTTTCGCCATTCGTGAATTCCTGGCGAAAAACGGCAGAGGCGATGCGACCCGCCGTTTCCTGAGCGGCGATGCCTCCACACGCGCCTATGAAACGATTTCCACCGATGGCCCCGACCTTATCCTGATGGACTGGCGGCGCCCCATGAGGGGAGCAATCGTTGCGGATGGCAAGACTTACGCGGAAATCGTCCATCTTGCCCAGGATGCTCGTTCCTTCGTGGCAATCGGTGACTATCTGCGAAACAGCGGTTTCTGCGCGCCGGAGATTTTGGCCGCTGATATCGATCAGGGCATTCTCCTTTTGGAGGATCTCGGGCGGGAGGGTGTGCTTCAGCCGGATGGTACACCGATAGAAGAACGTTATCTTCAAAGCGTCGCCTGTCTCGCCGCCCTTCATCGGACACCACTCCGGGCGTCGTTGCCGATGCGCGATGGCAGCACCTACGACATTCCTCCCTTCGACCGGCAGGCGATGAAGACCGAGGTCTCGCTACTGGTGGAGTGGTATCTGCCCCATAAGCGCGGCGGAGCGCTCACCGATGGCGAGAAACGGGAATATTACGCCATCTGGGATGGCCTGATCGATGCCCTCGCCGGCTGCGAAACGGGGCTTCTGCTGCGCGATTTTCATTCGCCGAACATTCTCTGGCAGGCTGAGAACAGCGGCATCCGTCAGGTCGGCCTGATCGATTTTCAGGATGCGATGATTGGCCCCACCGCTTATGATCTCGCTTCCATCGTGCAGGATGCGCGGGTCACCATCTCCCCCGAATTGCAAACCCGCCTGCTTTCGCACTATCTCGGCAGCAGAAATGCGACGCCCTCTTTCGATGAGACCTCATTCCTCAAGGCTTTCGCCATCATGTCGGCGCAGCGCAACTGCAAGCTTGCCGGCATCTGGGTGAGGCTGTTGGAACGGGACAAGAAACCCGGTTATATGAAACATATGCCGAGGACGTTCCGTTATCTCGCTGACGCGCTTTCGCATCCCGAACTCGCGCCACTCCGAGAATGGTGTGTCCGCATGGGCATGGACTTTAACGACTAACACGGTTGACCATAATGACGATCAAAAACGCGATGGTGCTGGCCGCCGGGCTTGGCACGCGGATGCGCCCGATCACCGACACGATCCCGAAGCCGCTCGTCAAGATCGCCGGCAAGCCGATGATTGATTACGCACTCGACGCCCTTGTCGAAGCCGGGGCTGAGACCATCGTCGTCAATGTGCATCACCATGCCGAACAGATGATCGCCCACCTTGGACATCGCACCGATGCGGAAATTCTGATCTCGGATGAACGTACGCAACTGATGAATTCCGGCGGCGGGCTCGCCAAGGGCCTGAAGCTTCTGGAGCCCGGCCCGGTCTTCGTCATGAACGCCGATCTTTTCTGGATCGGCGAGCAATTGAACGCCGTCAGCAATCTGCGCAAGCTTGCACAATTCTTCGACCCGGCCGGCATGGATATGGCGCTGCTCTGTGTCGACATGGATCGCACCACCGGCCACAATGGCAAGAGGGATTTCAACCTTGGTGGTGACGGAAAGTTGGCGCGGTATCGCGACGGTGGCGCTAACCCGGTGGTTTATGCTGGCGCCATCGCCATGGATTCGCGGCTGCTTGACGACGCGCCGGCGGATGCTTTCAACCTCAATATCTATTTCGACCGAGCCATTGAAAAAGACCGGCTTTTCGGGCTGTCGCTGGATGGCCACTGGATCACCGTGGGAACACCTGACGCGATTGACGACGCAGAAAGCATCATCCGGCAATTCGGGGAAAAACGTTTCGCATGACGCTCACCCACCACGCAAAGCGCGTCCTGACGATCGCTGCGGGAACACCGTTCCTCAAGACGCTCGCGGAAACGCTGTGTGACGGGCGGCTGACAGCCGGCTATAGATATGATCCGGCCGATCCTCTTTCGCTTGCGAGCGTGACGATTTATGTGCCGACGCGGCGCTCTGCCCGCGTGCTGCGCTCCGAATTCGTCGATATTCTCGGCGGTCGATCCGCCATTCTGCCGCTAATCCGGCCTCTTGGTGAAACGGACGACGATAGCGGTTTCTTCGATATCGAAAATCCTGAGATCATGGATCTCGCGCCACCGATTTCCGGCACCGGCCGGCTGATCGAACTGGCGCGCCTCATCCTCGCCTGGCGCAACAGCCTGCCCGACGCCATCCGGGCGATCCATTCGGATTCACCGCTCGTCGCCCCCGCCAGCCCCGCCGACGCCATCTGGCTCGCGCGTGCGCTCGGCGAGGTGATCGACGCGATGGATACCGAAGAAAAGGACTGGGAGGCGCTTCAGCATCTCGATACCGGCGAACATGCGCAATGGTGGCAGCTGACGGCGGATTTCCTGAAGATCGCCAGCGTCTTCTGGCCGGCGCGGCTTGCCGAACTCAACCGTTCCTCCGCGGGCCGGCATCGCAACGCCATCCTGCGGGCGGAGGCGGACCGGCTAGCCAATTTGCCGGATACGGGGCCGATCATCGTGGCGGGTTCGACCGGCTCCATTCCGGCCGCCGCCGATCTCATCGCCGCCGTTGCCGCCCTGCCGCAAGGTACTGTGGTGCTTCCCGGGCTCGATCTTGCCATGCCGGAAGAACAGTGGCAGGCGGTTGCCGAGGACCCCACCGATCCTTCCAGCCGCACGCACTCGCAATATGGGCTTTATATGCTGCTGCAGAAGCTCGGCATGTTCCGGGACGAGGTGGTTCAGATCGGCGCTCTCGATCGTGATCTGGAAAAACGGGCGGCCGTATTTTCGGCCGCACTCGCGCCCGCCAAGTCCACGAGCGACTGGAACCGCTGGCGCGAAGACAGGGATCCCGGCTTTTTCGACGAAGCCTTTTCGGCGGCCACATTGATCGAGGCCGCGAACGAGCGTGAAGAGGCGACCGCCATCGCGGTGGCGCTCCGGCTGGCGCTGGAGGCTCCGGGTCCTGGCCGGCCGTCCCAGGCGGCGCTGATAACGCCCGACCGCGGACTTGCGCGGCGGGTCGCGACAGAGTTGCAACGTTTTGGCATCGAAGCAGACGATTCGGCCGGTACGCCGCTTTCCGCCACGCCGCAGGCAGGGCTGACACAACTGGCGCTGGAAGCCATCCTGAGGCCCGGAGACCCGGTGCCGATCATTTCGCTTCTGAAGCATCCCCTCGCCCGCTTCGGGCTTTCCGGTGACGCTTTTACCAAGGCCTCGAAAGCGCTGGAGCTGATTGCCCTGCGCGGCGGCCGTGTCGAAACCGAAATAAGCAATCTTGAAGCAGTTCTGGACGCGCAGCTTGTGGCCCAGCGCGATGATCGGCACCCGCCCGCCTGGCGGGTGGCGCTGCCAGAGGGGAGCGTTGATGCGGCCCGCGATATCGCGCGGCGGATCGCGACTGCAACGGAGCCGCTCGGCTCCGCCTTCATCCGTCGTGACCGTTCCGGCCGCGCCTTCACCGATAAATTGCCGCTTTCCGATTGGGCGGAGCGGACAGGCCGGGTGATCGAAGCCATCTGCGCCGACGACAGTAATGATCTGGCCGCATTGTGGTCCGGCGAGGCGGGAGACAAACTCTCTAGCCTGTTTGCAGAACTCATGGAGAGCGGCGACATCCTCGACGCGGACGGGCCGCAATGGATCGATATTTTTGCAGCGCTGGTGGCGGGCGAATCGATCAAGCCGCGATCCATGCGCCATCCGCGCATTTTCATCTTCGGCGCGCTGGAGGCACGGCTGCAAAGCGTCGACACCGTCGTCATTGGCGGCCTCAATGAAGGGCTCTGGCCGGGCCAGACGGCGAATAATCCGTTTCTGTCCCGCAGCATGAAGACCGCCATCGGGCTGGAGCCGCCGGAACGGCGCATCGGCCAGCTCGCGCATGATTTCGAGATGGCGAACGGTACAAGGCAAATCTTTTACGCCCGGGCGCTGAGGCAGGGCTCCACTCCCGCCGTCGCCTCCCGCTGGCTGCAAAGGCTCTTGGCTCTGGGGGGCGAGAATTTCGCCGAACAACTGAGGAAACGCGGCGAGACCTATCGCCATTGGGCAGGTCTGATGGATGAAAGCATCGATCAGGAGACTGCAAAGCGCCCTGCCCCGAAACCGCCGGCCGATCTGCAGCCGAAGAGCTACTCCTTCAGCGAAGTGGGGCGGCTGCGGCGCGATCCCTATGCGATCTATGCCCGACGTATCCTGAAGCTCGATCCGCTCGACCCGTTCAATCGCGACCCGAACGCTGCCGATCGCGGTACGCTTTATCACAGGATTATCGAGCGCTATTCCCGTGAGGCGCATATTCCCGGCACACCGGCCTCGCTTGAGGCGATGCAACGCATTCTCGACGACTGTTTCGACGCAGAAAACCTGCCTGTGCATGTGGATGTCATCTGGCGTCCGCGTTTTGCGGCGGTGGCCCGCGCCTTCATCGATTGGGAGAAAGAACGGCACCCCTCCATCCGCCACAGTTTTTTCGAAGCGCGGGCTGGGCAGGAAATCGCCGAGGCGGGCATCCGGCTGACCGGCGTCGCTGATCGCATCGACATCAAGACCGGCGGCCAGGCGGATATTATCGACTACAAGACCGGTCTTGCGCCTTCCGTCAATCAGGCGCGGGCGCTACTCGACCCGCAGCTGGCGCTGGAAGCAGCGGCACTGATGCGCGGCGCCTTCCGCGAAACGGGTTCACCCACGCCTGACAATCTCATCTATGTGCGCCTGCGGCCCGGCGAGCGTTTTTTTGCCGATCAGGTGAATAACGAACATTCCAGTCGAAGCGGCAAAAGACCGTCGAAATCCGCTATCGAACTGGCGACGGAATCGATCGACCAGCTCGCCAAATTCGTGCGCTCGCTGCGCGACGGTGAAAACGGCTTCGCTTCACGGCTGGTGCCGGAAGAGCAGCAATCCTATGGCGGGGAATATGATCATCTCGCCCGCGTTTCAGAATGGTCGACCGCAGAACCGGGAGACGGCGATGACGATTGATCCCTTCGACGCCGGACCCGCTGCCGATACGCCCGAAAGCTGGATCGACTGGACCAGCGCCCGGCAGCGGCTCGCCTCCGATCCCGCAAGTTCCGCCTGGGTGTCGGCCAATGCCGGCTCCGGCAAGACCCATGTGCTGACCCAGCGCGTCATTCGCCTGCTTCTGGCCGGATGCCGCCCCTCGGCTATCCTCTGCCTTACCTATACCAAGGCCGCAGCATCGGAAATGTCGAGCCGCGTGTTCGACCGGCTGGCGGAATGGGCAACTTTGCCGGATTCCGATCTCAAGGATCGCATCACCGCCATCGAAGGCAAGGTGCCCGATCGTATCAAGCTAGCTGAAGCGCGGCGGCTGTTCGCCAAGGCGCTGGAGACGCCGGGCGGGTTGAAAATCCAGACCATTCACGCTTTCTGCGAAGCCCTGCTGCACCAATTCCCGTTAGAGGCCAATGTCGCCGGCCATTTCTCGGTTCTCGACGACCGCGCCGCCACCACGCTTCTGGCCGAGGCGCGCCGTTCGCTTCTGACGGCGGTTTCCGCCGAGGGCGACGGGGAATTGGCGCAGGCGCTCGCCTATGTGCTCGATATCGCCGACGAAAGCGGGCTGGAAGCACTGCTTTCCGCCATCATCGCCAATCGCAGCGCGCTTCGCACCTTTTTGCACGAGGCAAAACAGTCGGGCGGCCTCGATGCCCGTTTGCGGCAGGATATGCAGATTGCTGCCGGGGAGACCGAGGAGACCGCAGCGGCGGCCTTCTGGCCCCTGCCCGGCCTTTCCGGGCTGGCGCTCGACACCTATCTCACGCTTGCCGATGAGGTGGGCGGATCGCGTGTCATCGAGGTCGCTTATGCGCTCAGGGAAGCAAAGCGGCAGGTGGACCCGGTGCGGCGGATGGAATTCATCGAAGCCGCGCTGCTGACGGCCAAGGGTGAGAAGAAATCGGATGCCTATGTCATCAACAAGGGCATGCAGAAATCCGCGCCCGATCTCGTTGACGCGCTGACGCTGGCGCGGGACCATGTCGTGGCCTGCCGCAATCGCTATCGTCTGGTGCGCATGCTGGCGGCAACAAAAAGTGCCCTTGTGCTGGCCGAGCGGTTGATCGGCGATTTCGAAGACCTGAAAAAGCAACGTAGCCAGCTCGATTTCGAGGACCTGATCGAGCGCGCCGCCAATCTGCTCAATCGCGATACGGCAGGTGCGTGGGTGCATTACAAGCTGGATCAGGGCATCGACCATATTCTGGTCGACGAGGCGCAGGATACCAGCCCGGTGCAATGGTCGATCATCCAGTCGCTGGCGGCGGATTTCTTCAACGGTGAAAGCGCCCGTATGGGGCGGCGCACCCTGTTTGCCGTGGGTGATGAAAAACAGTCGATCTATTCCTTTCAGGGCGCGCGGCCGGAACGGTTCTCGCAGGAACGTGACGAGACCAAAAGGCGTGTCGATCAGGTGGAGCAGGCCTTCCACCGCATCCGCCTGCCGCTCTCCTTCCGCTCCACCGAAGATGTGCTGGCCGCCGTCGACCAAGTCTTTTCGGACCCGAAAAATGCGAGCGGCCTCAGCGCCGACAATGAGCCTGTCGAGCACCGCTCCAACCGCGCCGGTCATCCCGGTACCGTGGAAGTGTGGGATATGGTGGCACCGGAAACCACCGAAGATGAAGAGGACTGGACGGCCCCCTTCGATGCGCTGCGGGAAAGCGCGCCGGCTACCATCGTCGCCCGCCGCATCGCCGCTCGCATTGCCGATATGATCGGCAATGAAACCATCATTGAAAAGGGCGTGGAGCGCGCCGTCGAACCCGGCGATATTCTCGTGCTTGTCAGAAAACGTGCTGCCTTCGTCAACGCGCTGACCCGCGAGTTGAAGCGGCGCAAGAACATTCCCGTCGCCGGTGCCGACCGCCTCCGCCTGACCGATCACATCGCCGTACAGGACCTTCTGGCGCTCGGCCGGTTCGTGGTGCTGCCGGAGGACGATCTTTCGCTGGCGGCGCTGCTAAAGAGCCCGCTTTTCAACCTGACGGAAGACGATGTCTTCGAGATAGCCGCGACGCGAGCCGAGACGGATAGTGTGTGGCAAAGGCTGCAAGTCCTTTCGCAGGAAGAGACCAGCCGTCTATCCATCGTCACTGACAAGCTTCGGCATTTCATATCACTTTCGAAAACGGCCACGGTACATGATTTCTTCGCGGCGGTTTTGACCCTGCACGACGGACGCAAAAAATTCCTCGGCCGGCTTGGCAACGAGGCGAGCGACGTTCTCGACGAGTTCCTGTCCTTTGCGCTGGATCACGAAAGAACCGGCCTGCCCGGCCTTCAGGCCTTTCTTTCCGTTCTGGAGACCGATTCACCGGAAGTGAAGCGCGAGCAGGACAAGGATCGCGGCGAAGTGCGCATCATGACCGTGCACGCCTCCAAGGGGCTGGAAGCGCCGGTGGTTTTTGTCGTCGATGGCGGCTCGAAAGCCTTTAACCACAGCCATGTGCCGAAACTGCGCTTCGTGGAAGCGGACGGCGATGCCTTTCCGGTCTGGCTGCCCGGCAGCGGTTTTTCCAATCATCTCATTCGCTCGGATGAGGAACGCCTGAAGACGGCGGCGGAAGATGAATATCGCCGGCTGCTTTATGTGGCGATGACGCGTGCCGCCGATCATCTGGTCGTTTGCGGTTATCGTGGCCAGAAAGAAAACCCCGAATGCTGGCATGCTATCGTCAAGGCCGCGCTGGCTGATAATCAGGATCACTGCCAGCCGCAGCTGTTCAGTGCCGATGGCGAGGAATGGCAAGGGCTTGTCTGGCGCAAGTCCGAAGCACGCGCGGCGCCCGCCCCGCAAAAGCCGGCGGAACCCCAGCAGGAAGTAGACCACGCGCTTCCCGCCGGCCTCCTCACACCGTTGCCTGCCCTACCCTCCCTGCCGAGGCCACTCAGCCCTTCCGGTGCTGGGACGATCATTGATGACGGTGCGGACGATCTGGCCGTGCGTTCACCGCTGTTCGGGGAAAAGACCGACGCTTCCAGCCTTGCCCTGCAAAGGGGCAGGCTGGTGCATCGCATGTTGCAGGCCCTGCCGGATTTTGCGGAAAGCGAGCGCGAAGAGGCGGCTCGACGTTATGCCGAGCGCGCAGCGCGTTTCTGGCCCGCAGCTGAGCGCGAACATTTGATCCAGGCGGTTTTACGAGTTCTGTCCGAACCGGCAGTGCAACCCGCCTTTTCCGCCAACAGCCGTGCGGAAGTATCGATCATGGGCACGATGACCCTCGGCCGGCAGCACTATGCCGTCTCCGGCCGCGTCGACCGGCTGGCGGTGGAGGGTGATCGGGTCATCCTGGTCGACTACAAAACGAACCGCGTGCCGCCGCGCGAAGCGCGCGAGATCCCCTTCTCGCACGTCGCGCAGCTTGCCATTTATCGCGAAATTCTGGCGCCGCTTTATCCCGGCAAGGAATTTGTCTGTGCGCTGATCTATACGGAAAATGCCGCTTTTGTGCGGGTTGGCGACGATGCCATGGCAGAGGCCCTTGCCGCAATAAAGACAAAGTGAGATACCGGGGCATTGAAATTTCGACGCGCCCGCATCACATCGATAGCGGAAAAGATTAGCTGAAAGGAGAGCCAGATATGGCTACCGTAAAAGTCGATGCCGCCAACTTCCAGTCCGAAGTCCTCGAATCCGCCGAACCCGTCGTGGTGGATTTCTGGGCCGAATGGTGTGGTCCGTGCAAGATGATCGCGCCGAGCCTTGAGGAAATTTCCTCCGAGCTCGCCGGCAAGGTCAAGGTCGCGAAGCTCAACATCGACGAAAACCCGGAACTGGCCGCCCAGTTCGGCGTTCGCTCGATCCCGACGCTCGCCATGTTCAAGGGCGGCGAAGTGGCTGATATCAAGGTTGGCGCTGCTCCCAAGACAGCGCTTTCCGCCTGGATTTCCAGCGCCGCCTAAAGATCATATGATGGAATGAAAAACCCGGCATCATCGCCGGGTTTTTTTATTGGGGAACTGTGCCGTTGAAGGCAAGGGCGTTTCCGGCAAGATAAAGCGATCCGCCGATCAGGATGCGCGGCGGTGGTCCTTCGGGATCCACACGGCGCGACAGCTCCTCCAGAGCATGGGTGAGCGACGATGTGGGCGCTGCCACCAGACCGGCGTCAAAGGCGGCATGGGCAAGCACGACGGGGTCGATCGCCGCATCCGTGCCGCCGATCGGTACAGTGAAGACATATTCGGCGATATCGGCGAAAGCCTTGAAATAACCCACCGGATCCTTGGTATTGATCATGCCCGCGATGATGAAGAGCGGGCGCGGCGTCTTTTCCTCAAAACCTGCCATAGCCTCGGCAATCACCTCACCCGCGCCGGGGTTGTGACCGCCATCGATCCAGATTTCGGCGCCCTTCGGGGCGATCTCAGCGATTTTGCCGGTCAGGATGCGCTGAAGACGGCCGGGCCATTCCACTGAAGTCATGGCCTTTTCGATCATCCGTTCCGTCACCTCGAAACCGGCTGCTTTCACGGCGCGGATGGCAGCGGCGGCATTGGCGAGCTGGTGGCGGCCGGGAAGACGCGGCAACGGCGCATCCGTCAGTCCGAACTCGTCCTGATAAACCATGCGGCCGAATTCTTCGTGGGCGGAAAAATCCTGTCCATAGACGGAAACGGGGCAACCGATACGTTCGGCCGTGGCAACAAGCGTATCCAGCGCCGCATCATATTCCTGGTGGCCGATGACGACGGGCGAGCCCTTTTTCATGATGCCGGCCTTTTCGGCGGCGATCAGCTCCACGCGGTCACCGAGATAGGCCTGATGATCAAGTGAGATCGGCATGATGACGGAAACCGCGGGGTTATTGATGACATTGGTTGCATCAAAACGGCCGCCCAGGCCAACCTCCACCACGGCGGCATCGGCGGGCTGTTCCGCGAAAAGCACGAACATCGCCGCAGTCAGAATTTCGAAAACAGTGATCGTCTGGCCAGCATTGGCAGCTTCAATGCGGCGCAGCGCATCCGCAAATATCTCGTCTTCGACATAACGGCCTTTATCGCCCGCCACGCCGATACGATATCGTTCGTGCCAGTTCACAAGGTGCGGCGATGTATGAACGTGGACGGAAAGTCCTGCGGCTTCCAGCAGCGCACGGCAGAATGCAGTGACCGAGCCCTTGCCATTGGTGCCCGCCACATGGATCACCGGCGGCATTCTGTTTTGTGGATTGCCGAGTTTTTCGAGAAGACGGGAAATTCTGTCGAGTGAAAGATCAAACCCCTTGGGGTGGAGCTGCATCAGCTCTTCAATGATCTTTTCGGCCTCACCGATCGCGGGCTTCGTCATGTCTTCCGTTCGCCTTTCAGGCGTTTTGCCTGCCATTTGTCCGCCGCCCCAAAAATGAAATCAGGCAACGTTATAGCATCATCCCGAAGGCAGTTTATGCCTCCGGGCGACATATTTTTTTCCTCAGGCCGAAGCGGCCAGCGGAATGACGGCGTTTGCATTGTCAGCAGGCGCTTTGGTCATGATCTTGAGCAGATTGGCCAGCGTGTCCGGGATTTCGCGACGATCGATGACCATATCCACCATGCCGTGTTCCAGCAGATATTCCGAGGTCTGGAAGCCTTCCGGCAGCTTTTCGCGAATGGTCTGCTCGATAACGCGCTTGCCGGCAAAGCAGATTTCCGCGCCGGGTTCGGCAATATGCACATCGCCCAGCATGGCGTAGGAGGCCGTGACGCCGCCCGTGGTCGGGTTGGTCAGAACCACGATATAGGGCATGCCGGCTTCTTTCAGCATGTTTACTGCAACCGTCGTGCGCGGCAGCTGCATCAGCGAAAGAATGCCTTCCTGCATGCGGGCACCGCCGGATGCCGGGAACATGACGAGCGGGCAACGCTCGGAGATGGCGCGCTCAAAAGCCTTGACGATAGCCTCGCCGGCGGCAATGCCGAGCGAGCCGCCCATGAACTGGAATTCATGCACAACGGCAACGATCTTCAGGCCTTTCAGAAGACCAACGCCGGCAAGGATCGTATCTTCCTGCTCGGTCTTTGCGCGGCTGTCGCGCAGGCGATCGGTATATTTCTTGGAATCGCGGAATTTCAGCGGGTCCTGCGCCACTTTCGGCTGGGCCAAGGCCTCATAAATACCACCATCAAAAAGATCGGCAAGGCGTGCCTTGGCCGGCATCTTCATGTGGTAACCGGAAGCCGGGATGACCCACTTGTTGTCTTCCAGATCCTTGTGGAAGACCATCTCGCCCGTTTCCGGGCACTTGATCCACAGGTTCTCCGGAACCTCCGGGCGGCGGCCGAGCATGGAATTGATCCGCGGCCGAACGTAATTGGTGATCCAGTTCAACTGTCTACTCCTGACTGGGCCGCGCGCTTATTCCGCAGCGGCGAGGCGCGATGCACGCACGCCCGTTGAAAGTCCTTTTACCAGCGTCGTAACAGCCGGCACAGTATCGGCGGTCGCCTGCCCGTCCTTGGTCAGGCTGCCCGCAATCTGGTTGACGATGGCGGAACCCACCACCACGCCATCCGCCACGGCGCCGATCGCCTTGGCATGATCGGCCGTCTTGACGCCGAAACCGACACAGACCGGCAGTTCCGTATGCGCCTTGATACGACCGACAGCGCCCGAGATCAACGAGGGATCGGGAAGTGCTGAACCGGTGATACCGTTCATCGAGACGTAATACACGAAACCTGAGGTATTTTTAAGGACGGCAGGCAGACGCTTGCCATCCGTCGTCGGTGTGGCAAGGCGGATGAAGTTGATGCCGCGCGCGAGCGCCGGAATGCAGAGTTCATCGTCCATTTCCGGTGGCAGGTCGACCACGATCAGGCCATCGATGCCACAGGCAAGCGCGTCGTCCAGGAACTTTTCGACGCCATAGATATAGATCGGATTGTAATAGCCCATCATCACGATCGGCGTTGCATTATCTTGCTTGCGGAACTCGCGGGCGAGATCGAGCGTGGTCTTCAGCGTCTGTCCGCCCTTCAGCGCGCGCTGGCCGGCCAGCTGAATGGCCGGGCCATCCGCCATGGGGTCGGAAAACGGCATGCCGAGTTCGATAACGTCGGCGCCTGCTTCCGGCAGTGCCTTCATGATGCCAAGCGAGGTTTCGAAATCCGGGTCACCGCCCATGAAATAGGTGATCAGGGCCGGGCGATTTTCAGCGCGCAGATCGGCAAAGCGCTTGTCCATACGTGCAGTCATGATCTTATACATCCATTCCAAGGAACTTGCTGACGGTGTGGACATCCTTGTCGCCGCGACCGGAAAGGTTCATCAGGATGATTTCATCCTTGCCCATCTTCGGTGCACGCTTGATGACCTCGGCCAAGGCGTGGCTCGGTTCCAGCGCCGGAATGATGCCTTCGAGGCGGGTCAGCATCTGGAAGGCGTCCAGCGCCTCATGGTCCATGATCGGCACATATTCCACGCGGCCGATATCGTTCAGCCAGGAATGTTCAGGCCCGATGCCGGGATAATCGAGGCCTGCGGAGATCGAATGGCCTTCCTTGATCTGGCCGTCCTCATCCTGCAGCAGATAGGTGCGGTTGCCATGCAGCACGCCCGGCGAACCGGCGGTGATCGAGGCGCAATGCTCGTCTCCCGAAAGACCCTTGCCGCCGGCTTCGACGCCAACGATGCGGACATTCTTGTCGTCGAGGAAAGGATGGAAGATGCCGATGGCGTTGGAGCCACCGCCAACAGCGGCAACGACCAGATCCGGCAGGCGACCTTCCGCCTCCAGCATCTGCGCCTTGGCTTCCTCGCCGATGACCGCCTGGAAATCGCGGACCATTTCCGGATAGGGATGCGGGCCGGCTGCGGTACCGATCAGGTAATAGGTATCCTCGACATTGGTGACCCAGTCGCGCAGCGCCTCGTTCATCGCGTCCTTGAGCGTGCCATGGCCGGCCGTGACCGGCTTTACCTCGGCGCCCAGAAGCTTCATGCGGAATACGTTCGGGGCCTGACGGGCGACGTCAGTGGCGCCCATGTAAACGACACAAGGCAGGCCGAAGCGTGCAGCAACCGTTGCCGAGGCGACGCCATGCTGGCCGGCACCGGTTTCGGCAATGATGCGGGTCTTGCCCATGCGCTTGGCAAGCAGGATCTGGCCGAGACAATTGTTGATCTTGTGCGAGCCGGTATGGTTCAACTCTTCGCGCTTGAAATAAATCTTCGCGCCGCCGAGTTCCGCCGTGAGACGCTCCGCGAAATAAAGCGGGCTCGGGCGGCCGGTGTAGTGCGCGCCGAGATATTTCAGTTCGGCCTGAAACTCGGGATCGCTCTTGGCCTTGTCCCATTCCGCCTGCAAATCCAGGATAAGCGGCATCAGCGTTTCGGCAACGAAGCGGCCTCCGTAAATGCCGAAACGGCCGTCCTCATCGGGACCAGCACGAAAAGAATTGGGTGTTGGCGCGTCGTTCACTTCAAGCTCCCTTTGGGCCTTTCGACCAATCATTCACCACATCGAAAAAAGCATCGATCTTGGACAAATCCTTGACGCCCGGCGCGCTTTCCACACCGGACGACAAATCCAGCCCGCTTGCTCTGGTTTCCGCCAAGGCCTCGGCGACATTATCCTTGTTCAGCCCTCCGGAAAGCATGTAATCCACACTTTCGTCAAGTGAGCGCAGGATCGTCCAGTCGAACGAGACGCCGTTGCCGCCCGGCAGGTCCGAACCGGCAGGCGCCTTGGCATCGAGCAGGAAACGGTCGGCTATGCCGATATAAGGCTCGATTTTGGCAAGATCAGCGGCATCGCGGATGGAAATCGCCTTCATCACAGGCAGGCCGTAAAGCGCCTTGATGTTCAGCAGCCGCTCCGGGCTTTCGCTGCCATGCAGTTGCAGGATATCCGGCTTTACGAGATCGACAATTTCATCGAGATAATCATTATCGGCATCGACGGTGACGGCGACTACCTTGGCAGCACCGCGGGCGGCTTCCGCCAGCCTGCCGGCAATATCGGGCTCGATGTTGCGCGGGCTTTTCTCAAAGAAGATAAAACCGACATGGGACGCGCCACGCCGGACGGCGCGCTCCAGCGCTTCCGGTGTCTTCAATCCGCAAATCTTGATATCCGGTTTCATACCCGCGACCTGACATGAAATGCGACAAGAGTCGAGCCAAATCGCATCCCTTATTGATGGAATGTTTCACGTGAATCCAGATGGCGATGCACGCCGCCTGTTTCAATCGAAATCGATGGCGTGAAGTTTGGAGCCGTGACGTTTCAGCCAGTCCTTGGCTTCATTTGTGTGCGGGCAGAGCTTTTCGCACAGCGCCCAGAATTTCGGGCCGTGGTTCATTTCGCTCAGATGCGCGACCTCATGGGCGGCGAGATAGTCGATGACCCTTTCCGGGGCCATGACGATACGCCAGGAAAAACTCAAATTTCCATCGTGGGAACAGGAACCCCACCGGCTGCGTGTATCCTTCATGCTGATGGACCGCACCGGCCGGCCGGCAGCGCGGGCGTGAATGACAACCAGCCGTTCCAGATCGGCCTTTGCTTCCTTTTTCAGGAAGGTCGCGATCCGTCGTCTCAAATGCTCGGGCGCGCCGCTGACTTTCAGGACGACCCCTCCATCAGCATCTTTCGCGATGTGGGTCAGGCCCCGCAGGCTGCCCGTATGTTCGATGCGATGGGAGATGCCTCTAATATCGATGGTCGCACCGGGACGCAGACCGTCATCAGGGCTGAACTTCAGAAGCTTGCCTTCCAGCCAGCCCTGATGCCTTTCGAGAAAATCATCCACCTGACGGTGATGCAGTCCCAGCGGGATCGTCAGCTTCAGCGCCCGTCCGCCCGGCTCAATGCGCAAGGTGATGCGCGTGGCCCGCGGGTTTTCCCTCACGCTGATCGGTATCTGCCGGCCCGCCACCGCAACGGTGCGCTGGCTCGGCGCGGCCTTCTTGGGCGCCGGCGACTTCAGGGATTTTCTCAGGAGCGAAAACATGAGCCCTTCATAGCCGATTCGTCGGTTGCTTGGCCACGCAAATGCATGACCTCGCCCGCCGCCTAACCCTAAGCAGCCTGATGCTTGCGGATGAAGTCCAGCATGCGCGGCACGATTTCCCTGCGGAAGCGCGAACCATTGAAGACGCCATAGTGCCCCACATCCGGTTGCATATAGTGAGCGCGCTTGTCTTCAGGGATGTTCCGGCAGAGATCATGGGCCGCCTTTGTCTGGCCGACGCCGGAAATATCATCATTCTCCCCTTCGACGGTGAACAATGCGACATTGCGGATGGCGGCGGGATCAACCGCCCTGCCCCTATGCAGCATCTTCCCCTTCGGAAGCGCATGGTCGATGAACACGGTTTCTACCGTCTGCAGATAGAATTCCGCCGTCAGGTCCATCACAGCCAGATATTCATCGTAAAATTCGCGGTGTTTTTCAGCGGAGTCGCCGTCATTCTTGACAAGGTTCAGATAAAAATCCTTGTGCGCCGTCATGTGCTTGTCGAGGTTCATGGACATGAAACCGGACAGCTGCAGGAAGCCGGGATAGACATTGCGGCCAAACGCAGGCTGCGGCCATGGAACCTGCATGACGACATTGTCGCGGAACCATTCAATGGGTTTCGCCTTGGCAAGACCGTTGACGGCGGTGGGGTTGATGCGCGTATCGATCGGTCCGCCCATCAGCGTCATGGATGCCGGCGCAAACGTGTCGCCATCCGCCTCCATCAGCGAGACGGCGGCCAATACCGGCACCGATGGTTGACAGACGGCGACCACATGCGTCCGCGGCCCGATCGCGCGCAGCATCTCGATGACATAGCTGATATAATCATCGAGATCGAAAGTGCCCTCGCTCACCGGCACCATGCGGGCATCGGCCCAATCGGTGATGTAAATATCCGCCGAAGGCAGCAACGCCTCCACGGTGCCGCGCAGCAAGGTGGCATAGTGGCCGGACATCGGCGCCACGAGCAGCACTTTCGGATCTGGTTGGCGGGCAGGATCAAGCTGTTTTTGGAAATGAACGAGATTGCAGAACGGGCGCGACCAGACGATCTCTTCGGCAACGGCGACGGTCTGGCCATCGACAATCGTCGTGCCAAGGCCGAATTCCGGTTTGACATAACGGCGCGTCAGACGCTCGAAAACCTCGAAGCCGGCATCGAGGCTTCTCCCGAACGCCGTGCTGGAAAGCGGGTTGAGCGGATTATTGCAGGCCTGGCGCATCATGTCGGCACCGGCGCGCAGCGGCGCCATGGCCGCGTGGTTCATTTCATAGAGGTGGTAGAACACTGATGACGCCTCCCTCGCGATCACGCTCTTTTTTTGACCATAGCAGCTTTTCGCAGGTGCACAAAATCGAAGGCGCCAGCGGTTTCCCGCCAGCGCCTCACTTTCCGTTGAACGCCGTGGCGATCAGATGTCGGCGACAAAAGTCTGCTTCTGGGAACCGAGACCCTCGATGCCGAGTTCCACCACATCGCCAGCCTTCAGGTAACGCGGCGGCTTCAAACCCATGCCGACGCCCGGAGGTGTGCCGGTGGAAATGACATCGCCGGGGTGCAGCGACATGAACTGGCTGAGATAGGAAACCACATGGGCGACGCCGTACACCATGGTCTTGCTGGAACCGTCCTGCATGGTCTGGCCATTGACCTTCAGCCACATGCCGAGGTTCTGCGGATCGGCGATTTCTTCCTTCGTCACCAGCCAGGGGCCGATGGGGCCGAAGGTGTCGCAGGACTTGCCCTTGGTCCACTGGCCGGCACGCTCCGTCTGGAAGGCGCGCTCGGACACATCATGCGAAACGCAATAACCGGCGACGTAGTCGAGAGCATCTGCTTCAGAGACGTATTTGGCAGTCTTGCCGATGACGACGCCGAGCTCGACTTCCCAGTCGGTCTTCTCAGAGCCGCGCGGAATGGTGACGTTATCGTTCGGACCGACGATGGCCGAGGTCGCCTTCATGAAAATGACCGGTTCCGGCGGTACGGTGGCACCCGTTTCGGCGGCATGGTCGGAGAAGTTGAGGCCGATGCAGATGAATTTTCCGGTACCCGCAACGCAGGCGCCGATGCGCTCATCGCTCAGGACCGGCAGGGTGGCGAGGTCGATTGCGGCGATCTTCTTGAGACCCTCCGGAGAAATCGCGTCGCCGCCGATATCTTTCACGTGGGCGGACAGATCGCGGACTTTTCCTTCCGCGTCGAGGATTGCTGGTTTTTCCTGGCCGGGCTGGCCAACACGCATCAATTTCATGGAACTCTCTCCCGGTTGTCAGACAAGGTGATGCATATATGAACGATGCATTCATACTTGTCACCCCTTGACTGCGCCAAGTTTCGAAAAATACCTTTTCCTTCCCGGCAATCAAAAGGACACGGCCCGTGACGAACAGCAATAACAGGCAATCCGAATATCCCGTCGATCCCCTTTTCCTCAACCGCTGGTCTCCGCGTGCCTTTGATGGCAGCCCCATGCCGGCAGAGCATCTGATGACCATTCTGGATGCGGCGCACTGGGCGCCCTCCGCCTCCAACTATCAGCCATGGCGGTTTGTCTATGCGCATAAGGAAAGCGAAGACTGGCCGCTCTTCGTGGAACTGCTGATGGAAGGAAACCAGCGCTGGGCAAAAAACGCCTCCGTGCTGCTCTTCGTCATTTCCCGCGACTACAACATCTCGCGCGAAGGCGAGAAAAAACCTTCGGCGACCCATTCCTTCGATGCAGGTGCTGCCTGGTTTTCGCTTGCCATGCAGGCCCACCTGCTTGGTTACCACGCCCACGGCATGGCCGGTATATTGAAGGACAAGATTGTTGAGAAACTGAACGTGCCGGAAGGTTACAAGGTGGAGGCCGGGGTTGCCATCGGCACACTGACCGACAAATCCGTTCTCCCTGATGATCTGGCGGAGCGGGAAGTGCCGAGTAAACGACTGCCCCTGGCGGATGTGGCCTTCGAAGGACGCTTCACCGGCAAGGTTGATTGATATTCTCCGAATGACAAAAGGCCCGGCGGAAATGAACCGCCGGGCCTTTTGTTAAATTTTCGTTTCACGTGAATCGTTTCGCGAAACGCTCCACGAGATTAAATATCGAGGTTGGCAACGCTCAGCGCATTTTCCTGGATGAAGTCGCGGCGCGGCTCCACTTCATCGCCCATCAGGCGGGCGAACAGGCCGTCGGCATCCGTCGCGTCGCTCACTCTCACCTGAAGCAGGGAGCGAACGTTGGCGTCGAGCGTGGTTTCCCAAAGCTGCTCCGCATTCATTTCGCCGAGGCCCTTATAGCGCTGCATGGAAAGACCCTTGCGGCCCGCGGCGAAAATCGCATCCAGAAGCGCGCGCGGACCGGCAAGCTCCATGGTGCCATCCTTACGTTGCAGGACCGGCGAAGTGGCATAGATATCGCGCGTGCGGGCTGCGAGCTGATCGATATGGCGGGCGTCAGCCGAACCGAGCAGGCCCATATCCAGCGTCGAGACTTCCTTGACGCCCCGCACCATGCGCTCGAAGCGCAAGCCGCCATCCTGCAGCACCGTGCCGGACCAGCCGCGCTCGGTTTCTTCCGCGATCATATCAAGACGCCGCGCCACTTCGGCAACGGTTTCCTCGGCGCGGGCGGCGTCGGCCGAAAGCTCGGGGTTCAGCGCACCGGCAATGGCGGCCTGTTCCACGATAGAGCGGCTGTAACGCGAATGCAGCCCATCGATCAGCGAGCGCATGCGCACCGCATCGAGAATGACTTCGCGAAGATCGGCGCCGATGCGCACTTCTCCGGAACCGAGCGTCAGCGACGCTTCCTCGATACCCATGGAAATCAGGTACTCTTCCAGCGCCTTTTCATCCTTGAGGTACTGCACGGATTTGCCACGCGTGACCTTATAAAGCGGCGGCTGGGCGATATAGAGATGGCCGCGCTCGATCAGCTCCGGCATCTGGCGGAAGAAGAAGGTCAGGAGCAGGGTACGGATGTGGGCGCCGTCGACGTCAGCATCCGTCATGATGATGATCTTGTGGTAACGCAGCTTGTCGGCGTTGAACTCGTCCTTGCCGATGGAGGTGCCGAGCGCCGTGATCAGCGTGCCGATTTCCTGGCTGGACAACATCTTGTCGAAGCGGGCGCGTTCGACATTGAGGATCTTGCCGCGCAGCGGCAGGATGGCCTGAGTTTCGCGCGAGCGGCCCTGCTTGGCCGAACCACCGGCGGAGTCACCCTCGACGAGGAAGAGTTCGGATTTCGCCGGATCGCGCTCTGAGCAATCGGCAAGCTTGCCGGGCAGAGAGGCGATATCGAGAGCGCCCTTGCGGCGCGTCAACTCGCGTGCCTTGCGGGCAGCTTCGCGGGCCACTGCCGCTTCGACCACCTTGCCGACGAGGATTCTTGCGTCGGAAGGATGTTCTTCCAGCCAGGTGGAAAGCGCTTCGTTGACAAGGCTTTCCACGACGGGACGCACTTCGGACGAAACGAGCTTGTCTTTCGTCTGCGAGGAAAACTTGGGGTCGGGAACCTTGACGGAAAGAATGGCCGTCAAACCTTCACGGCAGTCCTCACCCTGCAGGCTCACCTTTTCCTTTTTCAGGATGCCCGAGGTTTCGGCATAGGAAGTTACCTGACGGGTCAGCGCCGCGCGGAAACCGGCCATATGGGTGCCGCCATCGCGCTGTGGAATGTTGTTGGTAAAACAAAGCACGTTCTCGTGGTAGCTGTCGTTCCACCAGAGCGCGACCTCAACCGTAATGCCATCCTTTTCACCCTTGATGGCGACAGGCTTGTCGACCAGCGGCTTCTTGGCGCGGTCGAGATAACGGACGAAAGCTTCGAGGCCGCCATCATACAGCAGCTCTTCCTGCTTGATATCAGAATGGCGCTTGTCGGTGAGCAGGATGCGAACGCCGGAATTCAGGAATGCGAGTTCGCGCAGGCGATGCTCCAGCGTTCCATAATCATAGTCCGTCATGGTGAAGGTCTGCGGGCTCGCCAGGAAGGTCACTTCCGTTCCCGAGCGGCCTTCATATTCGCCAATGACGGAAAGCGGCGCATCGGCGACACCATGGGTGAAGCCGATTTCGTGCAGCTTGCCGTTACGGCGGATCCTGAGCTTCAGCCAGACGGAAAGCGCATTAACCACCGAGACACCCACGCCATGCAGGCCGCCCGACACCTTATAGGAGTTCTGGTCGAATTTGCCGCCCGCATGCAACTGGGTCATGATGACTTCGGCGGCGGAAACGCCTTCGGAAGAATGGATGTCGGTCGGAATGCCGCGCCCGTTATCCGTCACCGTCACCGATCCGTCGGCGTTCAGCGTCACCGTCACCAGATCGGCATGACCGGCAAGCGCCTCGTCGATGGCGTTGTCGACGACCTCATAGACCATGTGGTGCAGGCCGGAACCGTCATCGGTATCGCCGATATACATGCCGGGCCGTTTGCGCACGGCATCAAGGCCCTTGAGGACCTTGATCGAATCGGCTCCATATTCCGCGTTCGCGCCGACTTCGCTTGACGATGTTTCGGTCATAAATATTCTTTCCAAAGTTTTCTCGGGCCAGGTTTCCAGTGAGAGGGCCTGAAGCCAGCGAATCACTCAAATCCGACATGCGACTATAGAAATTCTACACCCAATCCCAAAGGCCGCATGCTTCAGGATGCTGCATAAAGCAGGGGATAGAGGGGTTTCAATCGCAAGAACGGCTTTTTTGCAGCACGGCTGACAGTTCCTCTACCACACTCGGCGGCAGCTTGCGAATATCCCGTGCCAGCCGGTTGGCGAAAGCGGTATATTGCGGCGGCAGGCCGATGGTGTCGATCACCACTTTCGGGTCCGATGAGCCGGCCAGAAAGAACAATTCCTCCGCCTCGTCCCAGATGATGTTGAAATATCCGGCGATGCGCTGAAGCAGATCGAAGCTCGGCTTGCCGCGCTTGCCATGTTCCAGCGCCGAGAGATAGGCGGGCGAAACGCCGATGGCGGCGGCCATTTCCCTCTGCGTCACGCCCTTGCGTTCCCGCAGTTGCCGCACGGCCTCCGCAAAGGGCGTCATGATTTTTCACTCCGCCGCCGCGAAAGCCGCACATAAAGCGCGCCGTCGCCGCCGTGATTGGCCGAGGCATCCTCATAGGACGAGATCAGGTGACGATATTCCGGTTTGGAGAACCACATGGGCACCGCCCTTTTCAAGGCGCCGTCGCTGCCGATGGAACGCCCCTTGCCCGTTATGACGAGTACATGCCGCAAACCGCGTTCATGCGCACGCAACAGAAAATCAAGCAGCACCGCATGGGCTTCGCTCTGGAACATGCCGTGCAGATCGATCCGCCCTTCCAGCGGCAGCCGGCCACGGGTGAGCTTGCGCTTGACCGGTTTTTCCATCGGCTGATGAATTTTCGGCTTTTTGTCCGGCGCTGGCGGCGTTGGTTCGGCCGGCTCCACAAGCATGCGCGGAAATGTGCTTTTGCCTTCCTGCAGAACCTTGGATTCCGCCAGAGGTTCCTCCATGCCATCGAAAGCCAGCAAGTCTTCCAGCCTGCCGGAGATCGGACGCGTGGTTTTTGCGACCTTTCCCCACAGAATGCGTTCTTCCTTACCGAGCTTGCGACTGCCCTTCATCACCGATACCTCTGCGCAGCAACCCGCGGTATCAATATATAAAACTCGGCCTCATTGCGCACCGTACCGGCAAGCTCTCCCGCTTCGAAACCCGAGCCGGTGAAAATATCACCACGCGCCGGGCCGACGATCGCCGACCCCGTATCGAGCGCCAACATCAGCCGGGCAAAAGGTTTTCCGTCGTCCAGATGGGTGAGCGACGGTGAATGGATGAAGAAGGGAAGCCCGAACGTATGAATGAGCCGGTCCACGGCAAGCGCTCGCCCGGCGACAAGCGGCACCTTGGCGGCGGCAATCGGTCCCATATCCTGATCGGCGACATCCGCCTCCCGGAAAAAAATGTAGGAGCGGTTATGCCATAGCACCCCATCCACCTCGTCCGGGTGTTCGGCAAGCCATTTGCGGATCGTCTGCATCGACACGGTTTTCGGATCGAGTTCGCCACGATCGAGCAGCAGACGGCCAATCGGCGAAAAAGCATGTCCGGCCTTGGCCGCATAGGTGATGCGCTTTACCGCACCGTCTGGAAACACCAGGCGCGCCGCACCCTGGACATGAACGAAAAACAGGTCGACCTTCGATCTTGCCCAGGCAATCTCAAGGCCCCTGCCCTCCAGAAACCCTTCATCGATCTCCCGGCGGTCGGGAAAATAGGAAATACCGTTTTCATCCGCCCTGCCGAAAGCATAGGACGTATCGAAGCCGGCGGGCCGATTGGCATCGTCGACATCGACCAGTTCCGGCGGCCGGCGGTAAATAGGATAACGCCAGGTGTCGTCGGGCTTAGACGATACTTCCAGTTCGGGTTCGTAAAAGGCGGTCACGAAACCGCTTTTTCCCTCAGATGGAGAAATCCTGAAAGGCACGCAATTGGTTTCAAAAAACCGGCGCGCCATTTCAGGACTGTTTGCATCGCTCTTCTCAGCGACTTCCAGAAGCGAGACCAGTTCCGCCGCCGTGACCCCGAGCGCGCCGGTCCTGTAAGGTTTTGCGCTCCGAAGATGCGACAGGATCGTCGCCATCGCCGGAAAAAGCTTGCCCGGATCGTCTTGCCGCCATCCGGGCAGGTCGCTGAAAGAAACTTCTTCGATCGAAAAGGGCGCGGTCATTGCTCGGATTCGGTAGCGATCAGCTTCCAGTTCGGATCGCGCGAGCGAATATCGCGCGAGAAGGTCCAGATGTCGTCCACCTCCGCAACCGCATCCGGATCGCCATCCACCAGCTTGCCATCCTTGTCATAGGTGGCCGAAATCAGCTGGCTGACGATCCTCAGCGTGATCTGCACTTCGGAATCGCGCACACCGGCCTGGGTAATATCTGCCTTCTCGATGCCCACAAAGGTGGACTTCACCACCTCGCCGCGACCTTCCCGCTCGGAAATCGCCGCTTCGAAACCATCGAAGACCTCCTTCGACAGAAGGTTCTTGAGCGTCTTGCGGTCGCCATCGGCAAAACCCATGACGATCATTTCATAGGCCATACGCGCACCGTTCAGGAATTCCTTCGGCCCGAAGGACGGATCCCTGGTCATCACCTCACGCAGCGAAGCGTTGAGCGGCGTATCGACGGGCGCAAGCGCATCCGCCTCGGCGAAACGATTTTCGTCGTCGGCCTCATTGCGCCGCGGCAGGGTCACGACCTTGTTATCCTCCGTGACGGGGCCTTTTGCCACGTCGCGCGGGCTATAGGGGTCGAATGGCGGCTTTTCATTGCCTGTGCGACGGCCGAGGACACTGCGCAGCTGAAAGAAGATCAGCACCGCTGCAACGAGAAAAAACAATGTGATAAAGTCGCTGAAGCCCATCTTTTACCAAAACCGCCATTTAAATTCGAAAACCACACCCTCATATAGTCTGCATCTTATCATCATTCAAATGTGCAGATTCAATCATCGGTGTCCCGGGAACCGGCAATCTGCCAGAGATGCACACGCAAGGCTAGAAGATGCGTTTTTCCTTTCTCCCCATCGTCATCCTGATGATGCCCATCCTCGAAATTGCCGGTTTCATCATCGTCGGCAAGGCGATCGGCTTGTGGCTGACATTGGCGCTTGTCCTGTTCACCTCGTTTCTGGGGTTGCTCATCCTGCGGCTGGGCGGCATCGGCATGGTAAGAAACCTTCAGGATGCGGGCCGCAGCGGTGCGCAGCCGGCGGATGAGCTGGTGAATGGCGCCATGCGTGTCGTTGCCGGAATCCTGCTTTTCATCCCGGGCTTCATTACCGACATTCTCGGCCTTCTGCTTCTGTCGCCGGCCGTGCGGCGGTTTATCTGGAAAGCCTTCGGACCGCGTGTCGTCGTGGCGGGTTCGTTTCGGCAATCCAACCAGCAATCCGGTCCTAAGCCCGGTGACTTTTCCGGCTTTCGCAACGGCCCGGGACAAGCGGGCAATTCGAAGGTGGTAGACTTGGACGAAGAGGAGTTTCACCGCGAGGAGCCGAAGGGCTCCCCATGGTCGCATAAACCTGACGATCGCGACCTGCCCAAACCCTGACCCCGGGCGGAATGGGTGACGATGAGCCGATCACGAAGGGTTGTAAGGCCCCGGTCGAAATGATAGACCGCCTTCCACGAATTCACGCCGTGAGGAAACGTAATGACCGCTGAAAATGGTGCACAGGGCGCAGTAAGTCCTTCCCTCAATATTCTTGCCCAGTACATCAAGGATCTTTCCTTCGAAAATCCGGGTGCTCCTCGCTCGCTTCAGGCCCGTGACAATGCGCCTTCGATCAACATCAATGTCAACGTCAACGCAAACCCGATCTCCGGTTCGGATTTCGATGTTGTCCTGACGCTGAACGCGGAAGCCAAGGATGGCGACAAGGTGCTGTTCGCGGCCGAGCTGGTTTATGGCGGCGTGTTCCGCATTGCCGGCTTCCCGCAGGAGCATATGCTGCCGGTGCTGTTCATCGAATGCCCGCGCCTGCTGTTCCCCTTCGCGCGCCAGATCATTGCGGACGTTACCCGCAATGGCGGCTTCCCGCCGCTGATGATCGATCCGATCGATTTCGCGCAGATGTTCGCCCAGCGCGTTGCCGAGGAACAGGCCAAGGCCAAGGTTCAGGCCGTACCGAACTAAATGACGCGGCTCTACGCTGCAGAATTCAGACAAAACAAAACCCGGGTTCATGCCCGGGTTTTTCTTTGACAGCGCTTATCATTTCAGGTGCCTGGACCGGCATCAATTCTGGTAACGGTTCCAGATCGCCTTGTCGCCCATGCCGAGAACGAGTTTGCCATGGGCCGCGACCGTTTCCGCATCCAGCCTCGAGGGCAAAGCCCGCGGCCTTTGCAGCGGCTCAAGCGGCACGTCTTCCTCGACGATGATGGTTTCCTGCTTGGCCGCCGAACCGAAACCGAGCGCCGTCTGGCGCCCGCCGATCATTTCAATATAAACCTCGGCAAGCAGCTCGGAGTCGAGAAGCGCGCCGTGCTTGGTACGGTGGGAATTGTCAATGCCGTAACGTCGGCAGAGCGCGTCCAGCGAGTTCGGTCCCATGGGGTGCTTGCGGCGAGCGAGCGAAAGCGTATCCGTCACAAGATCGGCGGCAACGGGCTCAATACCGAGACGGGCGAATTCCGCGTTGATGAAGCCCATGTCGAATGTGGCATTATGCGCCACCCAGCGCGCGCCATCGAAGAAGTCACGAATCTGGTCGACGACCTCGGCGAATTTGGGTTTGTCTTTCAGAAACTCGTCGGTAATGCCGTGAACGGCAAGCGCATCAGGATGAACCTTGCGGTCTTCCGGGCTGATGTAGAGATGCAGCGTGCGACCGGTAGGAAAGTGGTTGATCAGTTCGATACCACCAATTTCAATCACGCGGTCCAGCTTCGATTCCAGGCCCGTGGTTTCCGTATCGAAAATGATCTCACGCATTCATCTCTCCGCGGCGCGACTCAGCGGCCAGTTTCTGCAAAATCTCTCTTACCTGATCCCGTGCCGCTTCGACACCATTTCCGGAATCGACGATAAAATCCGCACGCCGGCGCTTTTCTGCATCGGGCATCTGCCGGGCCAGGATCATTTCGAATTTCTCTTCCGTCATGCCGGGACGGGAGAGAACCCGCTCTCGCTGAATCTCCGGTGCACAACTGACCACCACGACTTTATCGACGCGGCTTTCCGCCCCGGTTTCGAACAGCAGCGGAATATCGAGGAGGGCGAATTGCAGACCGTCCTTCCTCGCCTGCGCCAGAAAAGCCTCCTGCCTTCCACGCACCAGCGGATGCACGATCTCCTCCAGTCTGCTGAAATTAGCCGGATTCTCCCGCAAGACCTCACCGAGTTTCTGCCTGTCCACTGCCCCGGAAACGGTCGTACCCGGAAAGGCTGCTTCGACCAGCGGAACGGCTTCCGCCCGGTAAAGCCCGTGCACGACCTCGTCCGAATCGAGAACCGGAACCCCTTCTCCCGCGAACAACTTCGCCGTCGTCGTTTTTCCCATTCCAATCGAGCCGGTGAGACCGATGACGATCATCAATGTTTCTCCATATCCTCGATGATGAGAGAACGCAGGGCCTCATCGACATCAGGCGTTTTGCCGAACCATCGCTTGAAACCGGGTTTTGCCTGATGAAGCAGCATGCCGAGCCCGTCGACGGTTGCGACGCCCTGCTCTTCCGCCATTTTCAGGATCGGGGTTTTCAACGGCACATAAACGATATCCGTCACGACGGCCTGAGCGGCCAACGGCGAAAAATCAAGATGCGGCGCTTCCGTTCCATCCATGCCGAGCGATGTCGTATTCACGAAAAGCCCGGCACCCTGCATGACCTCATGAAGCGCTGCCTGGGGATGGGAAAAGACCCGCGGTCCAAAACGGTCGGCCAGTTCGCGCGCCCGTTCAACCGTACGATTGAGGACATGGATTTCGGCAATACCGCGATCACGCAGCGACTGAATGATCGCCCGGCTTGCACCGCCGGCGCCCAGAACCACTGCCCTGTCGGTCCTGTCCCAGCCCGGATGCCGCTCATCGAGATTGGAGACGAAACCATAACCATCCGTATTGGTGGCGTGGAGTTCGCCCTCCTCCATCCACACAGTGTTGGCGGCACCGAGTTCTTCCGCCAGGGCATCGGGCCTGTCTGCCAGCCGATAAGCCGCTTCCTTATGGGGAATGGTGACATTGCCGCCGATGGCCGTGCCCGGTTTGCCCTGCTTCAGCGTTGCGATGAAATTCGCAAAATCATCCGGGGCAACTTCCACGGCCTTGTAGGAACCGGCAATGCCGAATTTCTTCAACCAGTAGGAATGGATAATAGGCGATCGCGAATGCTTGATCGGGTAGCCGACAACGAAGGCATTTATGGTTAATGTTTCACGTGAATCAGCCATCGATGACATCCATGTCGCGCAGTTTCGATAAAAGCGGTAGAAGCGGTAGGCCGAGAATCGTGAAATAATCGCCCTCGATCGAGGTGAATAGCTGGATTCCTTCCCCTTCGAGCTGGTACGCACCGACACTGCTCAAGGCCTTTTCTCCCACCCGTTGCAGGTGACGGGAGACAAATTCGGCACTCAAGGCCCGAACGCTTAGCTCGGCGCTGGAAACGATCTGCCACACCACCTCGCCATGTCGGACGAGAACGGCAGCGCTGTTCAGGCGATGGATCTCGCCGGACAAGGACAGCAAATGCTCTTGCGCCTCCGCCATGGTTTTCGGCTTGTGATAGACGCGGGCGCCAAGCGCCATGGTCTGGTCGCAGCCGAGAACCAGCGCATCCGGGTAAAGCGCGCCGACGGCGAGAGCCTTGGCCTTGGCGAGTTCCAGTGCCACCTCTTCCGGGCTGGCTCCGTCTTTCTCCAGCTTCTCGTCGAGCGCGCGCTCGTCAATATCCGCCGGGATGGCCGAAAATGTCAGCCCCGCATTGCGCATCAACATCTGGCGGGATGCGCTGGACGAGGCGAGGATCAGTTCCTGTTTCATCGACTGTCTGCTCCGAATGATGCGATTCGGATTATCGTGTCCTTGGGCGGAGGGCAAGGATGGCTGCAGCCGTTTCCTCGATGGAGCGGCGCGTGACATCGATCAGCGGCCAATTATTACGGGCGCAGAGCGCACGTGCATATTTCAGCTCTTCCATGATGGTGGCGCGATCCGTGTAGCGGCCACTGTCAAATCCGCCCGTTGCGCCCAGTTCCCGGTTTTCGCGCACCTGGGATATGCGATCCGATGTTGCGACGAGACCGACGATCAGCGGCCGGGTGGCGGCATAGAGGCTGTCGGGCAGAGGCACATTGGGAACGACCGGTATATTGGCCGTCTTTATTCCCCTATTGGCGAGATAGATGCTGGTGGGCGTTTTTGAGGTGCGGCTGATACCGATGATGACGATATCCGCCTCGTCATAGGTTTCCGGCATTTGCCCGTCATCATGATCCATGGCGAAATTGAGCGCCTCGATCCGGGCAAAATAATCCGCATTCAGCGCATGCTGCGCACCTACCCGCCGTCTGGAAGGCGCTCCGAGATAGGTCTGGAAGATGCCGATGATCGGTTCCAGGACATTGACGCAGGGTACGCCAATCGCATGGCACCGCAGGTCCAGAAACTCCGCGAGCTGCTGATCGACGATTGTATAGAGAACGATGCCCGGTTCCTTGTCGATGAGATCAACGACCTGCGCGAGCTGCTTCTGGTTGCGGATCATCGGATAGACATGTTCCACCGGCATGGAAGCGTGAAACTGGGCCGAGACCGCGCGGCCGGCTGACATCAGAGTCTCTCCCGTTGAGTCCGAAATCAGGTGCAGATGGAAGAAGCTTTTTTTGTTCTCCACGCTGTTTTTCTCCCGCTGTTGATAAACCGGGACAAATTCCCGAATTGTCCTGCGGGCCAAACCGCGACGTGAATAAGGTGGTGTTTTTCCACAATCCGCAAGTGGCTTCAATCGTCCCTGGCGCGACTGTGAATTGTTGGAAGAATGGAAAACCGTCCAAAATTTTCCCCGGACTATCCACAGGTATACCGTTTTCCGGTTATTACATAAATAAATGAAATCATTGATAAAATTTTGGTTTTCCAGATTATTCCGGAACAAGTCCGCCAATGATATCCGCAGGCGAGTTCCAAACTTTGTGGCTGCGGCATTTCGACTGGAATGATTTTAATCCTTGCTACCCACAGACTCTAAGAAATAGAAAATCTTTTAAATCTCTTTGATTTTATTTTTTAGAAGCTGGGTGCCATGAGCGAACGCAAGGTTATGACGGTGTTGAACGGGCGGACGGTCACACCGCCGCCCATATGGCTGATGCGGCAGGCCGGTCGTTACCTTCCCGAGTACAGGGAAACGCGCAAGAGCGCCGGTAGTTTCCTCGATCTCTGTTATAATCCCGAACTGGCGACGGAAGTCACTCTCCAACCCATTCGTCGGTTCGGGCTCGATGCCGCCATTCTCTTTTCCGATATTCTGGTGATACCCGACGCGCTTCACCGCAACGTGTCTTTCAGCGAAGGAAAGGGTCCGGCCATGGACCCGATCGATGTCAGCGGTATCGAGACGCTGGATGCCGCAAATGTCATGGCGCATCTTTCTCCCGTTTTTGAAACCGTTTCCCGTCTGCGCACCTCTTTGCCCGATGAAACGACGCTTCTCGGTTTTTGCGGCGCGCCCTGGACGGTTGCGACCTATATGATTGCGGGACACGGAACGCCGGATCAGGCCCCGGCGCGGCTGTTCGGTTATCAGGAGCCGGCCGCCATGGAAAAGCTGCTCGCTTTTCTGGCGGATGTTTCCGCCGATTATCTGGTGGCGCAGATCGACGCCGGAGCCGACGCGGTTCAAATCTTCGATTCCTGGGCCGGCGTGCTCGGTGAGAAGGAATTTGAGAATTATGCGATAAAACCCGTTGCCCGCATTATCGCATCGGTGCGCGCCCGCCGGCCTTCGGCAAAGATCATCGCCTTCGCCAAGGGGGCCGGTTATCTTCTCAAGGATTATCGCCGCAAGACGGGCGCAGACGCCATCGGGCTCGACTGGTCGGTGCCCCTGAGCTTTGCCAGGGACTTGCAGAAAGAAGGACCCGTGCAGGGCAATCTCGACCCCATGCTGATGGTGGCCGGCGGCAAGGCGCTGCAGGATGGTATAGATGCCGTGCTGCAGGCTCTGGGAGAGGGTCCCCTGATCTTCAATCTTGGCCATGGCATCACCCCGCAGGCCGACCCGGAAAACGTCACCCGGCTTGTGGAGCGGGTGCGTGCCGGCGGAGCGGGAGCATGAGCGACGAAAAACAGACCTCCGCCCGTTCCGGAAACCGGGCCGCTTTGCGCGCCGGCATCGCACTCGGTGTTTTTGCTGCTTTCGTCGCCCTGTTATTTTATGCCGATCCGGCCGATCTCTATCTCTGGATCAAGGCGCTGCATATCATCGCCGTCATTTCCTGGATGGCAGCGATTTTTTACCTGCCGAGGCTCTTCATCTATCACACCGATGCACCCGCCGGTTCGCAGCAATCCGAAACTTTTAAGGTGATGGAGCAGCGGCTGATCAAGGTGATCATGAACCCGGCGATGATGATATCCTGGATATTGGGACTTTATCTCGCCTGGTCGGTCTATGGTTTTTCCGGTGGCTGGCTGCACGCCAAGATCGCGCTGGTGGTGCTTCTGACCGCGACCCATGTTTATTTCACGCGCAGTGCAAAACGGTTCGCGCGGGATGAAAATACGCGGCCAGCCCGTCACTGGCGGTTGATGAACGAGGTTCCGACGCTGTTGATGATCCTCATCGTCATACTTGTGGTTGTGAAACCCTTCGGTTAAGACGGTGCGACGATAAATTTCGCGGAATTCGTGCTTTCCTCTTGCAGCGGCCGTGTTCAATCGCTATTTTCGGACCACTCATCTTCGTGGCATGTGAATTATTCAGTCATCTGCGGTATCTCCCACAGCATCTGATTCGCGAACACGCCCTCCCCCGACATTACATTATCAAACGGTCTTCTCTTCATGGCTGAAATGAAGCTTCAGGAACTTAAGAGCAAATCGCCTACCGACTTGCTGACTTTTGCCGAATCCCTGGAAGTTGAAAATGCGAGCACAATGCGCAAGCAGGAGCTCATGTTCGCAATCCTCAAGGTTCTCGCGAGCCAGGACATTGAAATCATCGGCGAAGGCGTCGTTGAAGTCCTGCAGGACGGTTTCGGGTTCCTGCGATCCGCAAATGCAAACTATCTGCCCGGTCCGGACGATATTTATATCTCGCCCTCGCAGATCCGCCGCTTCTCGTTGAAGACCGGCGATACCGTTGAAGGCCCGATCCGCGGCCCCAAGGAAGGCGAACGTTACTTCGCGCTTCTCAAGGTCAATACGATCAATTTCGACGATCCGGAAAAGATCCGTCACAAGGTTCACTTCGACAATCTGACGCCGCTTTACCCGAATGAGCGCTTCAAGATGGAACTGGATGTTCCGACGTCCAAGGATCTGTCGTCGCGCGTCATCGATCTCGTCGCGCCGCTCGGCAAAGGCCAGCGCGGACTGATCGTGGCGCCGCCGCGCACCGGTAAGACGGTTCTGCTGCAGAACATCGCCCATTCCATCACGGCAAACCATCCGGAATGTTACCTGATCGTTCTTCTGATCGACGAGCGTCCGGAAGAAGTGACCGACATGCAGCGTTCCGTGAAGGGTGAGGTCGTATCCTCCACCTTCGACGAACCGGCCGTTCGTCACGTGCAGGTCGCTGAAATGGTCATCGAAAAGGCGAAGCGCCTGGTTGAACATGGCCGCGACGTTGTCATTCTGCTCGATTCCATCACGCGCCTTGGCCGCGCCTATAACACGGTCGTTCCCTCCTCCGGCAAGGTTCTGACCGGTGGTGTGGATGCCAACGCCCTGCAACGCCCGAAGCGTTTCTTCGGCGCGGCGCGTAATATCGAAGAAGGCGGTTCGCTGACGATCATCGCCACGGCGCTTATCGATACCGGCAGCCGCATGGATGAAGTCATCTTTGAAGAGTTCAAGGGTACAGGTAACTCGGAAATCGTGCTCGACCGCAAGGTGGCCGACAAGCGCATCTTCCCGGCGCTGGATATTCTTAAATCCGGTACGCGTAAGGAAGATCTGCTGGTGCCGCGTCAGGATCTGCAGAAGATTTTCGTTCTTCGCCGTATTCTGGCACCGATGGGGACGATGGATGCCATCGAGTTCCTGATCGACAAGCTGAAGCAGACCAAGAACAATTCAGATTTCTTCGAATCGATGAATACCTGATCCGAACTTTAGCCGGATTCATCTTGAGAGCTTTAAAGCCGTATCCGTTTATTCGGATGCGGCTTGACTGTTTTAGACCGAGGTAGTGATGCGAGCTTCCGCCGATACGATCTATGCGCTTTCCAGCGGTGCCTTGCCGGCGGGGGTGGCTGTTCTCAGGATCAGTGGCCCCAAAGCTTTTGATGCCCTGCAGATGCTGACGGGCCGGGAGCTTCCGTCACCACGAAAGGCCACGCTCTGCTCGATTCGGAATCGAAATGATGAGATTATCGACCAAGCGCTGGTGATGGTCTTTCCAGCTCCGAATTCCTTCACCGGCGAGCATTGCGTTGAAATTCATAGCCATGGCAGTCGCGCGGTCGTGGCTTCGATTTTTATCGAACTTGAAAATCTCGAAGGAGTGAGGCCCGCTGACGCTGGCGAATTTTCCCGTAGGGCCTTCGAAAATGGCAAGATGGACCTGCTGGAGGTCGAGGGTCTCGCCGATCTGTTGCAGGCCGAAACGGAAATGCAGCGGCGGCTGGCGGTGGAACAAAGCACGGGCAAATTGTCGGCACTCTATGATGGCTGGGCCAGTCGCCTGACACGGGCTCGCGCTCTCATCGAAGCCGAACTGGACTTTGCCGACGAGGAAGATGTCCCCGATTCCGTAGCGGCCCAGGTTTGGGATGCAATGACGCAATTGAGGGATGAAATCCGCGCTCATCTGCAGGGCAGCAGTGGTGAGATCATTCGTGATGGGTTCAAGGTTGCGCTTGTCGGTGAACCGAACGCCGGCAAATCCACTCTTCTGAATGCCCTAAGTGGTCGCGACGTGGCGATCGTTACCGATATAGCCGGCACGACGAGAGATGTTTTGAGCGTCGATATCAATTTGGACGGATATCTGGTCCGAATATTTGATACGGCGGGAATTCGGGAAACACAGGATGTCGTGGAACTGGAAGGCGTACGGCGCGCGGTTCTCACGGCAGAGACGGCGGATCTTATCCTGCTATTGCAAGATAAGGATTCGTTTCCGAAACAATCTCTCGGATCATTCGAAAACCAGCGCCATTTGCGGGTCAGGACAAAAACAGCACTTCATTCTCTCGCTTCGGAGGATGGATTTGATCTGTCTATCTCAGCCAAGGAAGGGATAGGCTTGAACCAATTGCGTTCGGTGCTGAAGCGGGAGATAGAA
The DNA here is from genome assembly GCF_044769685.1 of Agrobacterium sp. NPDC090283. Classification (NCBI taxonomy): domain Bacteria; kingdom Pseudomonadati; phylum Pseudomonadota; class Alphaproteobacteria; order Hyphomicrobiales; family Rhizobiaceae; genus Agrobacterium; species Agrobacterium sp. NPDC090283. Next base: position 61,216 of record NZ_JBIVYG010000012.1, read on the forward strand.
AAACGGGTCGGTGCCGGCCAGACTTTGGTTCCTGCCCGTGCCCGTCATAAAAAACGACTTGAAGAGACGCTGAACTATGTTAGTGATGCGCTCGATTCCGGGGCCCTGGACCTTGCTATAAGGTCGGAATATTTAAGGCTCGCCGCGACATCGCTTGGACGGATCACCGGCCGTGTTGATGTGGAAGATTTGCTTGGCGTGATTTTCTCGGAATTCTGCATAGGAAAATGATTCACGTGAAACATCGGCGGTCGATGGCGGCGATGTGGACGCGGACAGCAAAGGGCGCAAGGATATGCACCAGTCATATGATGTCATTGTTATTGGCGGTGGTCATGCCGGCAGCGAAGCTGCGGCTGCTGCAGCAAGGCACGGTGCAAAAACCGCTCTTGTGACGCATAAACGCGAGACGATTGGCGTCATGTCCTGCAATCCCGCCATTGGCGGTCTCGGCAAGGGACATCTGGTTCGTGAGATCGATGCGCTGGATGGCTTGATGGGCCGGGTTGCCGATGCGGCAGGTATTCAATTCCGTATGCTCAATCGCAAAAAGGGGCCGGCTGTCCGCGGGCCGCGCACGCAGGCCGACCGGCGGCTTTATCGTGAAGCCATGCAGCACGAAATCGCTGCCATTGAAAATCTCACCATTATCGAGGGCGATGCTTTCGATATTGAAATGGCCAATGATCGGGTTGCCGCCGTTATCTTAAATAATGGTAGCCGGATTCCCTGTGGCGCCGCCGTGCTGACAAGTGGTACCTTCCTGCGTGGCCTCATTCATATCGGCTCCGAAAAGATTCCGGCCGGTCGCGTGGGAGAAATGCCCTCTCTCGGTCTCTCGGAAACACTTTCGCGGCTTGGTCTGGTTATGGGGCGCCTGAAGACCGGCACCCCCGCCCGGCTCGATGGACGCACGATTGACTGGAATGCCGTGGATCGGCAGGCAGCTGATGAAGATCCTGTCCCCTTTTCCTTCATGACGGACTATATTCTAAATCCACAAATCGAATGTGGCGTAACGCGCACCACTCCAGCCGGCCATAAGATCATTCAGGACAATATTCATCTGTCGGCGATGTATTCCGGCCAGATCGAAGGAGTCGGTCCGCGTTATTGCCCGTCCATAGAGGATAAGATCACCCGTTTCGGTGAACGGGACGGTCATCAGATATTCCTCGAGCCGGAAGGTCTCGACGATCACACTATCTACCCAAATGGCATATCGACGTCCCTTCCCGCCTCTGTTCAGGAGCAATTTATTCGAACGATACCCGGCCTTGAACAGGTTGCGATCCTGCAGCCGGGTTACGCCATCGAATATGACTATGTCGATCCGCGTGAGCTAAAGCCGTCGCTGGAATGCCGCAAGATTCCGGGATTGTTTCTAGCCGGGCAGATTAATGGCACGACGGGATATGAAGAAGCGGGCGCCCAGGGGCTCGTTGCCGGGTTGAACGCTTCGCTTTATGCGGGCGATGCCGATCCGGTCTATTTCAGCCGAACCGAGTCCTATATCGGCGTCATGATTGATGACCTGACATCGAAGGGTGTCAGCGAGCCCTACCGCATGTTTACGTCGAGGGCGGAGTATCGCCTTTCGCTGCGCGTGGACAATGCGGATCTGCGACTTACGCCGCTCGGCCAGATGGCTGGTATTATCGGTCGTGAGCGGCAAGAGCGTTTCGCAAATTTCTTGTCCGATCTGGATCGCGGTCGAGAGTTGATGAAGGCGATTTCCATCAGCCCATCCCAGGCGGCCAAGCAGGGGTTGAAACTCAATCAGGACGGTCAACGCCGGTCTGTCTATGAATTGCTGGCCTATCCGGACATGACTCTCGAAGTCCTTACTGAACATTGGCCCGAATTGCGTACTCTTGGCGGGAAAGTTGCCGAAGTCTTGCAGATCGAGGCAAGTTATGCGGTCTATATGCAGAGGCAGAGCGCTGATATCGTCGATATCAAACGGGACGAAGACAGGAAAATCCCTGACGACTTTGATTTTAAAAGTCTGTCCGGTCTCTCCAATGAACTTAAACAAAAGTTGGAAAAAGCTCGTCCTGAGAATATTGCTCAAGCCGCTCGTGTTGACGGCATGACACCGGCTGCGATATCGCTGCTACTCGCACTTCTGCGGAAGGATTCCGCAACGCGAAGTGAAAAATTACGCATGCACCAATAGCGAGTCGGATTATGAAGATAAACGGCCAGAGTGTTTCACGTGAAACACAGGAAAGGCTCGAACATTTTGTCGAGCTTTTCAAGAAGTGGAATAGAACCACAAATCTGGTAGCGCCTTCCACTCTGGCCGAGCTTTGGAATCGGCATGTGGCCGACAGCGCGCAAATATTCCAACTCTCTCCTCAGCCAAGAAAATGGATCGATCTTGGAAGCGGCGGTGGATTCCCCGGCGTTGTCACCGCGATCTTTCTCGCGGAGCTCGGCGACGGCTGGGTCGATCTGATCGAAAGTAACAATAAAAAGGCGGCATTCTTACGAATTGCTCTCAAGGAAACCGGTGCTAGAGGCACGGTCCACCCCGTCAGAATCGAGACGGCGCCGGAAATTGTCAAAAATTGCGACGCTGTTTCAGCCCGTGCGCTTGCCGAGCTCGATCTGCTTTTTGATTATATTCACCCATGGGCGCAAAATAATCCAAATCTCAAGGCCTATTTTAATAAAGGCCGGGATTATGATTCCGAAGTGCAGAAAGCACATGGTCGCTGGGAGTTTGATCTGGTAAAACATCAGAGTGCCATTGAGGCAGATTCTGTTGTTCTTGAAATCAGTAACCTCGCTCTGAGGCGCTGACAAGCTGGCCAGGTGCGGCATGACTTTTGAAAAAAACCGGATTATCGCAGTTGCAAACCAGAAGGGCGGCGTTGGCAAAACAACAACCGCCATCAATCTGGCGACCGCGCTGGCGGCTATTGGTGAGCGCGTGCTGATTGTGGATCTGGATCCGCAGGGTAATGCCAGTACCGGACTTGGAATTGACCGCAAGGAACGCAAGCTTTCGTCCTATGATCTTCTGGTGGGAGATCATGGAATCGCGGAAGTCGCTGTTCCCACGGCGGTTCCTAACCTCGACATCGTGCCTTCCACGATGGATCTGCTCGGTTTCGAGATGCAGGTCGCGAATGTTTCAAACCGCGTTTTCCTGTTGCGCGCGGCAATGGAAACCCAGGAGGCTAGAGGTTATTCCTATATTCTCGTCGATTGCCCTCCTTCTTTTAATCTTTTGACCATGAATGCCATGACGGCGGCACATTCTGTTCTGGTTCCGCTGCAATGCGAGTTCTTTGCGCTGGAGGGTCTTAGCCAGCTGTTGGATACGGTCAGTCAGATCCGTGGTTCGGTCAATCCGCAGCTGGATATACAGGGCATTGTTCTCACCATGTTCGATGCGCGAAACAATCTTGCGCAACAGGTGGTTACGGATGTGCGCACGCATCTCGGAGAAAAGGTTTACCATACGCTCATTCCGCGCAACGTGCGTGTTTCCGAAGCGCCTTCTTATGGTAAACCGGCAATTCTTTACGATCTGAAATGCGCTGGCAGTCAGGCCTATTTGCAGCTGGCGTCGGAAGTGATCCAGAGAGAGCGTCTGCGTAAAGCCGCCTGACGTTTGCCGGAATGTATGGAGTAATATCTTATGAGTGATGATCTTTCCAAGCGTCGGCTGGGGCGCGGTCTTGCCGCATTGATTGGCGAAATGGATCAACCGGTGCCGGTGGGTGAGCCTCAGCGCGCTGTTAACGCCGATCGCACCATTCCGATCGAATTCATCGCTCGCAGCCAAAGAAACCCGCGGCGCCATTTCGATGAAAATGAGCTTCAGGATCTTGCGGCCTCCATTCGTCAGCATGGAATAGTTCAGCCTGTGGTCGTGCGAACGGTTGGAGTCAACCACTACGAGATTATTGCGGGTGAGAGGCGCTGGCGTGCTGCGCAACTTGCGGGCTTTACCGATGTCCCTGTCATTGTTCGCGATGTCGATGACCGCACGGCACTGGAACTGGCCATTGTCGAGAACGTGCAGCGCTCCGATCTCAATCCGCTTGAAGAAGCGATGGGATATGAACAGTTGATCGCCGAACACGGTTATACCCAGAACGATCTCGGCGAAATCATCGGCAAGAGCCGAAGCCACGTTGCCAACAGTCTTCGGCTTCTGAAGCTTCCCGATCCGGTGCGTGATATGCTGGCGGATGGTTCGCTTTCGGCAGGTCACGCGCGGGCACTTGTTTCCACATCCGATCCGGCCACGCTTGCGAAAACAATCGTCTCCAAGGGGCTTTCGGTGCGCGATGCCGAGCGTCTGGCGCAGAACGACATCAAATCGCAAGGGGATGTCGCGGAGAAGCGACCCGCTGCGGAGAAGGATTCCGATACGATCGCGCTTGAGCGCAGCCTGTCCGATGCTCTCGGACTGGATGTAAAAATCAACCATAGGGGTGGATCGGGGCAAATCCGTATCGGTTATCGGACGCTGGAACAGCTCGAAGCGGTATGCCGTCTTCTCGAGCAGAAATAAGTAACTATTTGTTTTATAATAAAAATACCCGCCGAAAGCGGGTATTTTTATTTGCGGCGCTCAAAAGTCGATGGCCCGACCTTTTATTTCGTAATCACCGAAACGCACGGGTTCCGCACCGCCGCGACCGCCGGTTTCCGGCGGCAACTGAAGATCGGCCTGTTGCCTGCGCCGTTCTTCTGCTTCCTTCAACGCTCGTTCCGCCGCTGGCGAAAGTCGCTTCACGCTTTCCGTTCCGTCTGTCGCGTTGTCATTATCTGCATTCTGCATGAAATCCTCCCTATGACGGGATATTGAAATACGTTTGCCGCTTACCAGATTATATAATCTGACAGGCTTTATAAACCCGGAATATTCCCGGTGAGTTACAAGGAGAATTTAACGGATGAACATGATGCGCACGGCAATGCTTCTGGCCTTCATGACCGCATTGTTCATGGGTGTCGGTTTTCTGATCGGCGGCAAGGGCGGCATGATGATTGCCCTGCTCATTGCGGCCGGCATGAATCTTTTCTCCTACTGGAATTCTGACAAGATGGTCCTCTCCGCCTATCATGCGCGGGAGATCGATGAGGCGAATGCGCCTGAGTTTTTTCACATGATCCGCGATCTGTCGCAGAATGCCGGCCTGCCAATGCCGAAGGTCTATATTTACGACAGCCCGCAGCCGAATGCCTTCGCGACAGGTCGAAACCCACAGAACGCAGCTGTTGCCGCTTCGACTGGACTGCTGGAGCGGCTGACACCGGAAGAAGTGGCGGGTGTCATGGCGCATGAACTCGCGCACGTGCAGAACCGGGATACGCTAACGATGACAATCACCGCCACGCTGGCGGGTGCCATCTCCATGCTCGGTAATTTTGCCTTTTTCTTCGGCGGCAACCGGGAGAACAACAATAACCCGCTGGGCTTTATCGGTGTACTGGTTGCGATGATTGTAGCGCCGCTGGCAGCGATGCTGGTGCAGATGGCAATCAGCCGTACGCGGGAATATTCCGCCGACCGGCGCGGTGCGGAAATCTGCGGCAACCCGCTCTGGCTCGCCTCCGCCCTGCAGAAGATTTCGGGCATGGCGCAACGCATTCACAATGACGATGCCGAGCGTAACCCGGCGACGGCGCATATGTTCATCATCAATCCGCTTTCCGGCGAGCGTATGGACAATCTCTTCTCCACCCATCCGAACACGGAAAACCGTGTGGCGGCGCTGCACGCCATGGCGCAGGAGTTTTCCCCGCGAGGATCGACGCCGCAGCCATCGGGTGATAGACCTCTGCGCAAATCAGGCTCGGTTCCCAAAACAGGCTGGGGACGAGGCAATGAAAACGAGCGCAAGGGGCCGTGGTCTTGACATCCGATATTCAGAATAAGCCGGCGCGGTCCAAAAAACCGAAGCCGGCAAATGGGAGGGGCCGTGAAGACGGCCCTTCGTCTTTCCAGGATAAGCCGGGCCTTGCCGCCCGCATTGCCGCGACCCGCATTCTGGCGGCCGTTCTGGAGAAGAAAACCTCGCTGGATGGGATGCTCGATAGTGAAAACGGCAATCCTGTCTATCGGGCTTTATCGCTTGCCGACCGGGCGCTGGTGAGAGCCATCGTCAACAGCGCGCTTCGCCACCTCCCCCGGATTGAAACGGCACTGTCAATGCTGCTTGACGGGCCGTTGCCGCAAGGCGCGCGATCGCTGCATCACGTTCTTGTCGTCGGTGTAGCGCAGATGCTTTATCTCGATGTGCCGGATCATTCCGCTGTCGATATCGCCGTGGAACAGGCTCATCGCGATCCGCGTAACCGGCGTTTCGTCAAACTGGTGAATGCCGTTCTCAGAAGGCTTGGCCGTGAAAAAACGGAGATCGAAAAGGCTGTCGCCGAGGTCCCCGTGCTGCCGGACTGGTTCTACGCCCGGCTTGTTTCAGCTTACGGGGACGAGGTTGCTCAAAGGATTTCGCAGGCGCAGCTGACGCCGTCCTCCATTGATCTGACAATCAAGGCTGATCCCGCTCTTTGGGCGGAAAAACTGGGTGGCACGCTCATGCCGAATGGCAGCGTGCGTCTGGGTGAATTCGAGGGGCAGATCCCATCGCTCGAAGGCTTTGCTGAAGGTGCCTGGTGGGTGCAGGATCTCGCGGCCAGCATGCCCGTCAGGCTTATGGGTGACATCGCCGGCAAGCGCGTTGCCGATCTCTGTGCGGCTCCGGGCGGCAAGACTGCCCAGCTGGCGCTGGCGGGCGCCAGGGTGACGGCGCTGGATCAGTCTGGCAACCGTCTGCGTCGTCTCCGGGAAAATCTCGACCGGCTTGGCCTGCGTGCCGAAACGGTGGAGGCGAATATGCTGAAGTACCAGCCGGAGCAGCTTTTTGACGCGGTTCTCCTCGATGCGCCCTGTTCTTCCACCGGGACACTTCGCAAACATCCCGATGTCTGCTGGACCAAGGATGAGACCGATATTGCCAAACTGGCGGCTCTTCAGGGCCAGATGCTGCGGCACGCGCTGACCCTTATTGGCCCCGGTGGCCTCGTGGTCTTCTCCAATTGCTCGCTCGATCCTTCCGAAGGCGAAGCGATGATTGCCGCGGTTCTGGCGGAAAACCCAGATGTGGAGCGTGTTGCCGTGCGCCGCGAGGATTGGCCAGGAATGGAAGCGGCTATCAGCGCTGATGGCGATCTTCGCACGACGCCGGACATGTTCGGTGGCGTCGATGGGTTTTTTAGCAGTGTCTTGCGTAAGAAGTAGAAAAAAGCCAAGCTCTCGCGAATCATTAGATATTTATCGAAAACGTTCCGGTCGTCGCGGTTCACTGATAAAAACAAAACATGTGAAACGGGAAACACAGCTTGTTAGGGTCCTTTGCAGGCAGCATGAATGCCGCCGGTCTTCTTTCGCGGATGGCGTATCGTCATCTGTGTGTCGGCCTCACGCCTTTGCGCCTGCATGTATCGCGATTTGCCAACCGCGTGCCCGACGGTCTGGTGGCGGCGCCGACCGATCTGAGGGCGATCGATCCCTATTTTGCCGAGGAATTGCTGCGCGGTCGCATCGCGCTGGCTGGAAAGGTCGTTGAAACCGGCGGTGCTTCGCCGTTCCAGGTGGATTATCCCTCAGCGGTTTTTGAAGAACGGTTGCACGCATTCAATTGGCTGCGGCATATTCGCTCCGATAAATCGAGCGAGGCCTGCAAACGCGCGCGTCGCATCGTCGCCGAATGGATGGTGTTGCATGGCAAGCGCGTTACGGGCACCGCCTGGTCGCCGGAAATCGCGGCGCAGAGGCTGATTGCCTGGCTCTCGCACTCCCCGGTGGTTTTATACGAGGCCGACGCCGGTTTTTATCGCCGCTTCCTGAAAAGCCTCGCCTTTCATGTGCGTTATCTCGAGCGGATCGTCAAACACGCGCCGGATGGTGAAGCGCGACTGAGGATCAGGATCGCACTTGCCATGGCTTCCATCGCCATGCCTGCGCGTTTGTCGCGGATTAGCCGCAACGGAATGAAGCTGGCGCAGGAAATGGAACGCCAGATTCTTCCCGATGGCGGGCATATTTCCCGCAATCCACGGGTCATGCTGGACCTGCTGCTCGATCTTCTGCCTCTTCGGCAAAGTTATATCAATCTCGGCCATGATCTGCCCTCCGGCCTGGTGCCGGCGATAGACCGCATGTTTCCGGCGATCCGGTTTTTCCGGCATCAGGGTGGCGATCTCGCGCTGTTCAACGGTGCGACAGCCACGCTCGCTAACGAACTTGTTTCCGTGCTTCGCTATGACGAAACGGCCGGCCGGCCTTCCAAAGTCCTGCCGGATGTGAATTACCACCGGCTTGCGACGGACGACACGGTCATCATCGTTGATACGGGGTATCCCGGGTCGGCGGAGCTTTCACGCAATGCCCATTCCGGTTGCCTGTCTTTCGAAATGTCGTGCGGCAAGAACCGCTTCATCGTCAATTCCGGTTTTCCGCGAAACGCGGCGCCGGAATATCAGCGGGCCAGCCGTTCCACGGCGGCGCATTCCACCGTCACACTTGCCGACACATCATCCTGCAGATTGTCGCGCTCAAGGCTGCTTGGCCCGATCATGGTATCGGGCGTCAGTCATGTCGATAGCCGACGTGGAATGGACGCAAATGGCAACGACGTTCTATGGGCGTCCCATGATGGTTATTTGCAGAATTTCGGCTGCTATCACGAACGGGAAATAGAACTGAATGCGGCCGGTACCAAGATAAAGGGCCGGGATCTGCTTCGGGCTGATGCGACTGTGGTAAAAACGCAATTGCAGTCGGTCACGGCGGTTTCGCGTTTCCACATTCATCCCCACATTCAGCTGCACCAGCGGGATGAGGAGTCGGTCTATCTGGAAGCAGCGGACGGAACCGTCTGGCTGTTTTCTGCGCCGGGATTGGAGCTTTTCGTCACCGAGGATGTGTTCATGGCCGATGCATCCGGTATGCGCCCGTCGCAGCAGATCGAGCTCCCCTTCAATCTTGCGAATACGCGGGAAATCCGCTGGCTGATCGAACGCCAGGCTTAGACAAATTCCGGCGGCGCAGGGCAAAAACCACCATAGTTTTAACCGTTCGGCGTCCCCGCTGTTTATTAATCCGGTAAGCTGTGTTAACGCGGCGGCAATTGCTGGATCAATCCCATTCCAGCCTGTCCTCCCCGTTAAACGGAGTATGCCTGATGGCTGTTGTGTCCAAAAAAATTCCCGCCCCCGATAAGGTCAAAATCCGTACGGCGCTTCTTTCCGTGTCCGACAAGACCGACATTATCGAGCTGGCGACGGTTCTGTCGAAGCTTGGCGTCAAGCTCCTGTCAACCGGCGGAACAGCGAAAGCCATTGCCGAGGCTGGCCTGCCGGTGACGGATGTTTCCGACGTGACCAATTTTCCCGAGATCATGGATGGCCGCGTCAAGACCCTGCATCCCAATGTACATGGCGGGCTTCTGGCGATCCGGGACGATGCGGAGCATGTCGAGGCGATGAAGGTGCACGGCATCGAGGCGATCGATCTCTCGGTCATCAATCTTTATCCCTTCGAGGAAGTCCGCGCCAAGGGCGGCGATTATCCGACGACGGTCGAGAATATCGATATTGGCGGCCCGGCGATGATCCGCGCTTCTGCCAAGAACCATGCCTATGTCACTGTCGTTACCGATCCTTCCGACTACCCTGACCTGGTTGAAGCGCTGCAGGCTGATGACGGCCAGACATCCTATGCGCTGCGCCAGCGTTTCGCTGCCAAGGCCTATGCCCGCACCGCCGCTTATGACGCTGTCATTTCCAACTGGTTTGCCGAAGCGCTGGCGATCGAGACGCCTGATTATCGCGCCATCGGCGGCGCGCTGAAGGAAAAGATGCGTTATGGCGAAAACCCCCATCAGAGCGCCGGTTTCTATCTGACCGGCGAAAGGCGCCCCGGCGTCGCAACGGCGACGCTTCTTCAGGGCAAGCAGCTTTCCTATAACAACATCAATGATACGGATGCGGCTTATGAGCTGGTGGCGGAGTTCCTGCCGGAAAATGCGCCGGCCGTCGCCATCATCAAACACGCAAATCCCTGTGGCGTTGCGACTGGCCCGACACTTGCCGAAGCCTATCGGCGGGCGCTGGCATGTGATTCCGTTTCCGCTTTCGGGGGTGTCATCGCCTTGAACCGCACGCTTGATGCGGAAACGGCGGAAGAGATCGTCAAGCTCTTTACCGAAGTCATCATCGCGCCTGATGTGACCGAAGAAGCCAAGTCCATCATCGCTCGCAAGCCGAACCTGCGCCTTTTGACCGCTGGCGGCCTGCCCGACCCGCGCGCGGCCGGGATTACGGCGAAGACCGTTTCTGGCGGCCTGCTTGTGCAAAGCCGTGACAATGGCATGGTCGAGGATCTCGATCTCAAGGTCGTCACGAAGCGTGCACCGACGGCGCAGGAGCTTGAGGACATGAAGTTCGCCTTCAAGATCGCCAAGCATGTGAAATCCAATGCCGTCATTTATGCCAAGGATGGTCAGACCGCAGGCATTGGCGCCGGCCAGATGAGCCGCGTGGATTCGGCCCGTATCGCAGCCCAGAAGGCGGAAGATGCTGCCAAGGCTCTTGGCCTTGCCGAACCGCTGACACGCGGCTCCGCCGTCGCTTCAGAGGCCTTCTATCCCTTTGCCGACGGCTTGCTCGCTGCGATTGCCGCGGGTGCCACCGCTGTTATCCAGCCCGGTGGCTCGATGCGCGATCAGGAAGTGATCGATGCTGCAAACGAGCATAATGTGGCAATGGTCTTTACCGGCATGCGCCACTTCCGCCACTAAGCGCGGAAATAGTCAGGAATAACAAAGGCCCGGAAAGCGATTTCCGGGCCTTTTGTTTCACGTGGGACAATCTTGGTGCGGCTGCAGGTTCAGGTCACTGCCCCAACCTGCCAAGGCACGAATTCATTGTCGCCGTAGTCGTAGATCTCGCTGACGGTCTTGTCGCCGGAAGCCACGGCCAGAATATGCTCGAAAATTCGTTTGCCGGATTCTTCGATGGTTTCGGCACCGGTGACGATCTCGCCGCAATTGATATCCATGTCTTCCTTCATGTGTTCATACATTTCGGAATTGGTGGCGATCTTGATGCAGGGCGCCGGTTTGAAGCCCGAAACCGAGCCGCGCCCGGTGGTGAAACAGATGACGTTGCAGCCGCCGGCGACCTGGCCGGTGACGGCAACCGGGTCATAGCCGGGCGTATCCATGAAAACGAAACCCTGTTCCGTCACGGTCTCTGCGAATTCATAAACCGCCTTCAGCGGCATGGAGCCGCCCTTGGCGACTGCGCCAAGCGATTTCTCCAGAATGGTGGTCAGGCCGCCGAGCTTGTTGCCGTGGGAGGGATTGTTGTTGAGTTCATCTCCATTTCGGGCGGTGTAATCCCGCCACCAGTCGATGCGCTGCAAGAGCTTCTCGGCGACGGCGGGGGTGACGGCACGCTTCGTCAACAGATGCTCGGCACCGTAGATTTCCGGCGTTTCCGAGAGGACGGTGGTGCCGCCATTGCGGACGATGAGATCGGACGCATAACCCAGAGCCGGATTGGCGGAAATGCCGGAATAACCATCCGAACCGCCGCATTCCAGGGCCACCTTCAGCTTGGAGAGCGGCTGCTCCGTGCGGCGGGCGGCATTGACCATCGGCAGCATGGCCTTGATCTCGGCAATCGCCGCATCGATCGTCTTGCGGGTGCCGCCGTGCTGCTGGATCGTCATGGTGCGCAGCCGTTCACCCTCTTCCATCTTGTAATGTTCGAGAATGGGCGCGATCTGGTTGGTTTCGCAGCCGAGGCCGATCAACAGAATGCCGCCGAAATTCGGATGGCGGGCGTAGCCCTGAATGGTGCGGATCAGCAGGCGGTAACCTTCCGACTTGGTATTCAGCGCACAGCCGCCGCCATGGGTCAGCGCCACGACGCCATCGACATTGTCGAAGCCGTCAAGGCCGCCCTGCCTGTTGAAATAATCGGCGATGTAGCGCGAGACGGTGGCGGAACAGTTTACCGAGGCGATGACGCCGATATAGTTGCGTGTGCCAACGCCGCCGAGACCACGGTCATAACCCATGAAAGTACGGCGTGCGGCTTCCGGCACCATGCCCTTTTCCTCGATGTCCACGCTGAACTGATGCGCGTGTTCGGAGGGCACCATGGCGAGATTGTGCAGGTGCACATGCCGGCCAGGCTCGATGTCCTGAGTCGCAATGCCGATCACCTGCCCGTATTTCAGCACCTCGTCTCCGGATTTGATGAACTTCAGGGCTACCTTGTGACCACGCCCGATCAGCTCCAGCGCCGCCAGATTGCCCCTGCCCGTCGCGCCGCCGGCCGGAATAGACCGGCGCGCCACCGCGACATTGTCGTTGGCGTTCAGCAAAATGGTTGCCTCGGAATTCTCACTCACGGGTTTTCCTCCTCCCGATATATATATCGCCTGCTATGTTTTGAAATCAGCTTTCCACCCAGCGTCTCTTCGAGCCTTCGAGATGGGTATGCATGGCCGCCTGCGCCAGCAGCGGGTCCTTGAGTTCCAGCGCTGCCAGAATCGCTTCGTGTTCCTGAAGCGCATAGGTCCAGGTGTCGCGGTCTTCGAATTTCACGCGAAGCTGCGCCGAAATGGGGCTGTGGCGCTCATCGAACAGGTTTGCCACCAATCGCGCCAGGACGCTGTTGCCGGACTGTTCGGCTATGGTGACGTGAAACAGGCGATCCTGATCGAGAGGTTTACGACCGGCCTCGATTTCCCTCTGCATGGTATTAAGTATCTGACGGAGGGTCGCGATCGTTTCATCGGTCATCCGGCTTGCCGCCAGAACGATGGTAGCACCCTCCAGCGCAGCCCGCGCCTGCATCAGCTCGGAGGGGCTGTCGCCCATCGACTTGGTGTGATGGGTCGTCTGAAGCGCTTCGGCCGATACATAGACGCCAGAACCCATGCGAATTTCGACGGTATTATCGATTTCAAGCGCAATCAGCGCCTCGCGCAGCGAGGGTCTCGATACACCCAGCTTCTGGGCCAGTTCCCGCTCGGCGGGGAGCCGTGTGCCGGGCAGGAATTCACCGAGATCGATGAGTTCGCGTATCTGGTCCGCAATCTGCTGATAAAGCCGGCGCGGTTCCGCTATTTTGGCCTGACCACTCATGTGTTTTTTGCTGACGCCTTTGTGATGCTGGTATTTGGCCTTACCGTAACGCCAAGTGCAGCAATACGCAAGAACTTACTCAAATAACTGAAAATACGTAATTATTTTAAATATTTCTTTGACAGTCATCCTTCCTCTTGAATGTGCTTCTTCACTTTTTGAGCTAATTGGCTTGACCATCCTCCAAAACCGGCCTAACCATTTGGCCTGTTCATGACCCCCGGTGGAGCGGGGAGTGCGGGTGGAGGTTTTTTTGATGTCGCAGGGCGCATCGACAATTCGGGGCGAATTTTCGCCTGGGGAGATGGCGCACGCGGAGCGTTTGGTGCTTTTGCGTCTCGAAAACATCAGCAAGGAATTTCCGGGCGTCAAGGCGCTGTCGAATGTGCATTTCGATCTGCTGAGCGGCGAAGTGCATGCCGTCTGCGGCGAGAATGGCGCGGGAAAATCGACGCTGATGAAAATCATCAGCGGCGTTTATCAGCCGAGCGACGGCACCATCCTGCACAAGGGCGTGAAGGTGCAATATGCATCGCCGCTGGAATCCGAAGCCGCCGGCATTGCCATCATTCACCAAGAACTCAACCTCGTTCCGCATCTTACCGTCGCCGAAAACATCTATCTTGCACGCGAGCCGCGCCGCGGTTTCCTCGTTGACCGCAAAAAGCTGCGGCTTGACGCCAAGCGCTGTCTCGACCGGCTGGGCGTCGATATCGATCCCGACCAGATCGTGCGTGGCCTTTCGGTCGCGCAATGTCAGATGGTGGAAATCGCCAAAGCGCTCTCTCTTGACGCCGAAGTGCTCATCATGGACGAGCCGACCTCCTCGCTGACCGAGCAGGAAACACGGCTCCTGTTCAAGGTCATCCGCGATCTCAAGGCATCCGGTGTCGGGATCGTTTATATTTCCCATCGTCTCGATGAAATGGCTGAAATCGTCGACCGGGTGACGGTTTTGCGCGATGGGCGTTATATTTCGACCGACGATTTCGCATCGATCACCGTCGATGACATCGTCACACGAATGGTCGGGCGTTCGCTGGAAGACAAGTTCCCCGAACGCACGTCCCGTCCGACGGACGACATTATCTTCTCCGTTGAAGGCTTGACGCGCAGTGGCCTGTTCCATGACGTCGGTTTTTCGCTGCGGCGTGGTGAAATCCTCGGTTTTGCCGGGCTGATGGGTGCGGGGCGCACCGAAGTCGCCCGGGCTATCTTCGGGGCCGATCCGCTCGACGCGGGCAAGATCGTTTTCAACGGGCGCGAACTTTCGATCAGTTCGCCGCAGGACGCCATCCGGGAAGGTATTGCCTATCTCTCGGAAGATCGCAAAAGCGATGGTCTTGCCATCAAGATGTCGGTCGCAGCCAATACGACCCTTGCCAATCTCGGCGAGGTTTCCAACCGTTTCGGCCTGATCGACTTCAAGAAACATGACGATGTGGCGAAGCGTTACGTCGATCTCCTGAATATCCGCACCCCCTCGATCGAACAGACGGTGCGGCTGCTTTCGGGCGGCAACCAGCAGAAAATCATCATCGGCAAATGGCTGTTCCGGCAGTCGCGCGTGCTGTTCTTCGATGAGCCGACACGCGGCATCGATGTTGGCGCGAAATTCGCGATCTACAAGATCATGGACGAACTGGCCGCGCAGGGCATCGGTGTCATTCTCATCAGTTCGGAACTGCCGGAAATTCTGGGGCTGACTGACCGTATCGCCGTTTTCCATCAGGGCCGTATCACGGGCGTGCTCGAAACCGCCAAGACCAATCAGGAAGAAATCATGCGGTATGCGTCCGGTTACGGCCGGGCCGCGCAGTGAGGAACGACATGGCCAATATTGCAGAACCCAAGAAGAGCTTTGCTGTCAGTGACCGGCAGAAGGATATTATCCAGAAGTTTGCGGCGCTCGGTAGCCTCTTTGCCCTTGTCGCGGTCTTCTCCGCAACTAGCAGCGCTTTCTTCACCGTCAATAATGGCATGACGATCGCGCTGCAGGTGACATCCATCGCGCTTCTCGGTATTGGCGCAACCTGTGTCATCATCACCGGTGGCATTGATCTTTCCGTCGGCTCGGTGCTGGCGCTTGCCGGCGTCGTTGCCGCGCTTGCCGTGAAGGAACTCGGTATGCCCGTGCCGGTCGGCATGTTGCTCGGCATTCTGACGGGGTCGCTCTGCGGCCTCATCAACGGCCTTCTGGTCACCCGTTTCAAGCTGCCACCCTTTATCGCCACCCTCGGCATGATGCTGATCGCCCGTGGCGTGGCGCTGCAGATCACCGGTGCGCGCGCCGTCTCCGGTCTTGGCGAATCCTTCGGCGAACTCGGCAATGGCGCCCTTTTCCGCATCGTCAATATCGGTGACGACGGCTTTCCGAATGTGGTGTTTCCCGGCATCCCCTACCCCGTTATCCTGATGGTGGTGATTGCGCTTGCGGTCTCCTTCATGCTCAACCGCTCGATCCTCGGCCGTCACATCTATGCCGTCGGCTCCAATGCGGATGCTGCGCGCCTGTCCGGTGTCAATGTCGCCCGCGTCACCAATTTCACCTACATCCTGTCCGGCACGCTCGCCGGCCTGACGGGCTGCGTGCTGATGTCGCGCCTCGTCACCGCCCAGCCGAATGAGGGTGTGATGTATGAGCTGGATGCGATTGCCAGCGCGGTTATCGGCGGTACATCGCTGATCGGCGGCGTGGGCACGATTTCCGGCACGGCCATCGGCGCCTTCGTCATCGGCATCCTGCGCAACGGTCTCAACATGAACGGCGTGTCCGCCTTCACGCAACAGATCATCATCGGCCTCGTCATTCTGGTCACCGTCTGGATCGACCAGTTGCGCAACCGCCGCTGATCAAGGGCCTGCGGACCCTTTCCGCAAAAAGATCGGCAAGGGGAGGCCCGATATGCCGACATCACGGAGGAAGAAATGAAGAAAATTGCGACTGCCCTTCTGACATCCGCAATCGCGCTGTGGAGCGTTTCCACCGTGCAGGCCGGCGAAATCGCCGTCATCGTCAAGACCGTCAATTCCACCTTCTGGCAGAACGTCCAGAAGGGCGCCGATGCGGCGATGAAGACCTCTTCCGGCAACACCATGACCTTCCAGGGTCCGGCAGCCGAATCCGCCATTGCCGACCAGGTCAACATGGTTGAAAACGCCATCAACCGTAAGGTCGCAGGCATCGTGCTTGCGCCTTCCGATCCGGACGCGCTGGTGCCTGCCGTCAAGAAGGCCTGGGAGGCCCGTATTCCCGTGGTGCTGATCGACTCGCAGCTGGCGAGCGGCTCGGAGCAATATTACCAGTCGTTCCTCGCGACCGATAACAAGAAAGCCGGCGAACTGGCCGCACAGGCGCTGATCGACAAGGTGGGCAAGGAAGGCAAGATCGCCGTCATGTCCTATGTCGCCGGTGCCGGTTCGGAAATCGGCCGCGTTGGCGGTTTCACCGATTACATCCAGATGAACTCTAACCTGAAGATCGTCGGCCCGTTCTATTCGCAGTCGCAGATGGCGACCGCGCTGAACCAGACCACCGACGTTCTGGCCGCCAATTCCGACCTCAAGGGCATTTTCGGCGCCAATGAGCCGACGGCCATCGGTGTCGGACGTGCGCTTGCCCAGAGCGGCAAGGCCGGCAAGGTCGTCGCCATCGGTTTCGATGGCAATCAGGACCTTCAGGGCTTCGTCAAGGACGGCACGCTTGCTGGCATCGTGGTTCAGGGCTCCTACCAGATGGGTGAAAAGGGCGTAGAGACCATTTCCAAGCTCATCAACAAGGAAAAGGTCGAGAAGTTCGTTGATACCGGCGTCGTTGTTGTCACCAAGGACAATATCGAGAAGCCGGAAGCCAAGAACGTGCTTTACTGATTGCGTGATGACGCGCCGCTATGCGGCGGCGCGTCCTTCCAAAGGCCAGCTGGAAAGTCCCTGCGATGAAAGTCTCCGATACACGTAAATTGCCGCGCCGCGCCGTTGATGTCACGGTCATGGGCCTCGGCTGCGCCCAGATGGGCAATCTCTACCGGGTCACGCCCTATGAGGAATCCAAAGGCGCGTTCGACAAGGCATGGGAAAGCGGCATGCGTTATTTCGATACCGCGCCCTTTTACGGCTATACGCGGTCGGAACGTCGTCTCGGTACCATGGTGACGGAGCATGAGCGGGGCGACTACACACTCAGCACCAAGGTCGGCCGTGTGATGGTTCCCGATGAAACCGTCGGCCCGGAGGAAGACGCCTATATTGCACCGCTGCCCTTCCGCCCGGTCTATGATTATTCCTATGACGGTATTTTGCGCTCCTTCGAGGCCAGCCAGCAGCGGCTTGGCGTTCTGAAGCCGGATATTCTTTATGTGCATGATATCGGCTCCTATACCCATGGCGAAAAGCACCGGCATTATTGGGAGCAGCTGACCACCGGCGGCGGTTTCCGGGCGCTTGGCAAGCTGCGTGAGGAAGGATCGACGGGCGCCGTCGGCCTCGGCGTCAATGAGTGGGAAATCGTCAGCGACGCCATGGATGTCTTCGATATCGATGTCGCCATGCTTGCCGGTCGTTATACGCTTCTCGAACAGCAGAGCCTCGCCTTCATGAACCGCTGCGCTGAAAGCGGCGTCGGCATCGTTGTGGCCGGCGCGTTCAATTCGGGCATTCTGGCCGGCAACCGCAAGTTCAACTATGCCGATGCGCCTGCCGATATCCTCACCCGCGTCGATGCGCTGCAGGGCGTGTGCGAGGAGCTGGGCGTCTCGCTGCAGGCGGCCGCGCTGCAGTTTCCGCTTGCCCATCCGGCTTCGGTCACGGTCGTATCAGGCGCGCGCAATGCGCAGCAGCTTGCCGCCAATATCGAATGGTTCGAGCAGTCGATCCCGGGTGAATTCTGGTCCGAGCTGCACAAGCGCGGCCTGATCGCCGAAGGCGCGCCTGTGCCCGGCGGAAAGGCCTGAGGCGATGATTATCGACGCCCACCAGCATTTCTGGCTGATGAAGGATCGCGCCGGGCAATGGCCGCCGCCATTGCTTGCCGCGATCTATCGGGACTTTCTTCCGGCCGATCTGTCGCCGTTGCTGGCCGCCGTCGGGGTTTCCGGCACGGTGCTGGTGCAGACGATGGAGACCGCGGCCGACACGGATTTCATGCTGGAGCTGGCGGAAAAGACCGATTTCATCAAGGGTGTTGTCGGTTGGGTGGATATGAAATCCGCCGATGCAGCGAGTGAAATCGCCCGCCGGGCGAAACATCAGGCGTTCAAAGCCGTGCGTCCGATGTTGCAGGGTAAGGAGGATGTCGCCTGGATCGATGATCCGGCACTCGATCCCGCCGTGGCGGCGCTGGTGAACCAAGGCTTGGCGTTCGATGCGCTGGTCTTGCCGCCCAATCTGCCGCATCTCCTCACCTTCGCCCGCCGCCATCCGCAATTGCCCGTTGTCATCGATCATGGTGCGAAGCCGCTGATTGCTACCGGTCACTACAGCGACTGGCGCAGGGATATGGCCGCTTTGGCGGCTCTTTCCAATGTCCATTGCAAGCTCTCCGGTCTTCTGACCGAACGCGGCGATCAACGGCCGGAAGCGGTGCGGCCCTATGCCGAAACCATTCTGGAACTGTTCGGCGCAAACCGCGTGATTTTCGGCAGCGACTGGCCGGTGTTGCGGCTGGCGGGCGATTATCAGGCATGGCTGGATTTTTGCCGCGATGTCGTGCCGGCAGAGGACCATGAGGCCGTTTTCGGCGGCAACGCCATCCGTTTTTATTCCCTTTCCGACAGGTGATGCATGCTGGCGATTTTCTGCGACACTCCCGGTCAACTCACCGCCAAGGACCTGCCCAAGCCTGTGTGCGGTGAAGGTGAAGTGCTGGTGCGCATTCGCCGCATCGGCGTCTGCGGCACGGATCTGCACATCTTTACCGGCAACCAGCCCTATCTTTCCTATCCGCGCATCATGGGTCACGAACTTTCCGGCACGGTGGAAGACGCGCCGGAAGGCAGCCATCTTTCCATCGGCGACGTGGTCACCGTCATTCCCTATATCTCCTGCGGCAAATGCAGCGCCTGCCTGAAGGGCAAGAGCAATTGCTGCCGCAATATCGGCGTTCTCGGCGTTCACCGCGATGGCGGTATGGTCGAATATCTGAGCGTGCCACAACAATTCGTGCTGAAGGCGGAGGGGTTGAGCCTCGATCAGGCAGCCATGACCGAATTTCTGGCTATCGGTGCGCATGCGGTGCGCCGTGGCGCAGTCGAGAAGGGGCAGAAGGTTCTGATCGTCGGCGCCGGCCCGATTGGCATGGCGGTTGCCGTTTTCGCGGTTCTCGATGGCGGCGAAGTGACCATGATCGACGGGCGCACCGACCGGCTGGATTTCTGCAGGAAACATCTTGGCGTCGCGTATACGGTCGCACTTGGCGAAGGTGACAGGGACCGTCTTTCCGACATCACCGACGGCGATTTCTTCGATGCAGTCTTCGATGCGACCGGTAACCCGAAAGCCATGGAGCGCGGCTTCTCCTTCGTCGGCCATGGTGGTTCCTACGTGCTGGTCTCCATCGTCGCCAGCGATATCAGCTTCAACGATCCGGAGTTCCACAAGCGTGAGACGACGCTGCTCGGCAGCCGCAATGCCACGCCGGAGGATTTCGAACGGGTGTTGCAGGCGCTGCGGGAAGGCAAGGTACCGGAAGCGCTGATTACCCACCGCATGACACTTGCCGATGTGCCTTCCAAATTCGCCGGACTGACGGATCCGAAAGCCGGCGTCATCAAGGGCATGGTGGAGGTCGCATGACGCCCGATACGCCTATTCTGCAATTCGGAACCAGCCGCTTTCTTCTGGCACATGCGGACTTGTTCGTTTCGCAGGCGCTGGATAAAGGCGAGGCTCTCGGGCGCATTGCAATTGTCCAGACCACGGGCAATGCGGAGAGCCTGAAGCGCGTTGCGGCGTTGAACAGCGGTGCACCCTACCCCGTGCGTATTCGCGGTATCAGCGATGGGCAGGAGGTGGACGAGGAAATTCAAGGCAAGGCCGTCGCGCGGGCATTGACGGCTGCGACCGACTGGGTCGAGGTGCGCCGCCTTGCCTGCGAGGCCGAGGTCATTCTATCCAATACGGGCGATAGCGGTTATGAGCTGGATTCGACTGATAATGCCGGGCTTGCTGGCGATTTCACGATCTTACCGAAAAGCTTTCCGGCCAAGCTGTGCATGTTGCTGCTCGAGCGCTTCACGTCCAATCCGGAAGCGCCTGTGTCGATCTTCCCCTGTGAGCTCGTGCCGCGCAACGGCGAAAAGTTGAAACAGATCATTCGCCAGCTTGCCGATGAATGGCAATTGCCGGCGGGCTTTGCCTTTTATCTGAATGAGAAGTGCCGTTTCGCCAACAGTCTGGTGGATCGCATCGTTTCCGAGCCTATCGACCCGGTGGGCGCGGTGGCGGAGCCCTATGCGCTATGGGCGATCGAAAAGCAGGACGCGCTTGTCCTTCCCTGCACGCACCCTGCCGTGGTGCTGACGGACGATCTCGATCACTATGAAAAGCTGAAGCTTTTCCTGCTCAATCTTGGCCATTCCTATCTGGCGGAACGCTGGTCGCAGGATGCGCGTGCGAAGGATGAGACGGTGCGTCAGGCAATGGCCGATGATGCGCTGGTTGCGGATCTGGAAACGCTCTGGCGGGATGAGGTTCTGCCGGTCTTTGCGGCTGAAGGTATGGGAGATGAGGCTGAGGCCTATATCGGAGTGTTGCGCGAACGTTTGCGCAATCCCTTTCTCGCGCATCGGCTGGCCGATATCGCCGGCAATCACGATGAAAAGAAGCGTCGCCGATTCATCCCGATCATCGCTGCTGCGGAACGGCTGGGATTGAACCTGCCACAGCGCCGGCTGCGTGCGGCGCTTGCCACCATCAAGCAATAATGGAGTTCGTCATGCAGCGCATGGGCATGGTCATTGGCGTCAAGCCTGACATGATCGCAGAATATAAAAGGTTGCACGCCGCCGTCTGGCCGGAAGTTCTGGCGCTCATCAGCGACTGCAATATCCGCAATTACACGATATTCCTGCGCGAGCCGGAAAATCTGCTCTTCGGCTATTGGGAATATCACGGCAGCGATTTCGGCGCCGATATGGCGAAGATGGCCGCGAGCCCCAAGAATCAGGAATGGTGGTCTTTCACCATTCCCTGCCAGCAACCGCTCGAAAGCCGAAAGGAAGGCGAGTGGTGGGCGATGATGGAAGAAACCTTCCACCACGATTGAATGATTTCCTTTGACACTGACCGTGAGTGACCGGCCATGACCAAAATTACAGATCTGCGTGTTTTCGACCTGCGTTTTCCCACATCCCAGAGCCTCGACGGTTCGGATGCGATGAACCCCGACCCGGATTATTCGGCGGCTTACGTTATTCTCGACACCGACGAGCCGGGCCTGAAGGGCCATGGTTTGACCTTCACCATCGGGCGCGGCAACGACATCTGCTGCATGGCCATCGAGGCGATGCGCCATCTGGTGGTGGGCACCGATCTTGCCACCGTCACTGAGAACCCCGGCAAATATTGGCGGCATCTGACCAGCGACAGCCAGCTGCGCTGGATCGGGCCGGACAAGGGCGCGATGCATCTCGCCACCGGCGCGGTCGTCAATGCGGTTTGGGATCTGCTGGCCAAGAAGGCGGGCAAGCCTGTTTGGCAGCTTGTTGCCGATATGAGCCCGGAAGAAATCGCCGATATCGTCGACTATCGTTATCTGACCGATGTGCTGACCCGTGACGAGGCGCTTGCGATCCTAAAGAAAGCCGAAAGCGGTAAGAAGGAGCGGATCGAGACGCTGAAGAACGAAGGCTACGCCTGCTATACGACGTCGGCCGGGTGGCTCGGTTATGACGACGCCAAGCTGCGCCGTCTTTGCCAGGAAGCCATCGATGCCGGTTTCAACCATGTTAAGATGAAGGTCGGCCGCGATCTGGAAGACGACATCCGCCGTCTCACCATTGTCCGTGAGGTGATCGGTCCCGACCGCTATCTGATGATCGACGCCAATCAGGTATGGGAAGTGGATCAGGCAATTGACTGGGTCAAGAAGCTCGCCTTCGCCAAGCCCTTCTTCATCGAGGAGCCGACGAGCCCGGACGATGTCGCCGGCCATCGCAAGATCCGCGCCGCCATCGGCCCGGTGAAGGTGGCGACCGGTGAAATGTGCCAGAACCGTATCATGTTCAAGCAGTTCATCGCCGAAGGCGCCATCGACGTGGTGCAGATCGACAGCTGCCGCATGGGCGGTCTGAACGAGGTGCTGGCGGTGCTGCTGATCGCCGCCAAATACAATCTGCCGGTCTGGCCGCATGCCGGCGGCGTCGGGCTTTGTGAATATGTGCAGCATTTGTCGATGATCGACTATCTGGTGGTTTCCGGTACCAAGGAAGGTCGCGTCATCGAATATGTCGACCACCTGCATGAGCACTTTATCGAGCCCTGCGATATCAGAAATGCCGCTTACATGCCGCCGAAACTGCCGGGCTTTTCCATCGAAATGAAGCCGGAGTCGATCGAGACTTATACGTTCGAGGAATAATCGAAGGATGACAGCGCCTCTTCGAGGCGCAGCCACTCCGTTTCGCTCCCGGGAAGGCCGAAACGCATGTCGTTCGGCCTTTCATCAAAAATGCGCACCAGAATGCCGCGTCGGCCAAGATGGCTGAAGAGGTCTGCGGCGCGGGGATCCCGCACCAGAGTAAATAGCGACGTGCCGCCGGCAATCGCCAGCCCTGCCTTTTGCAGCATGTCATTCACGCGCCGGGCCTCCTCGGCAAGACGCAGACGCATGGACGATTGCCATTCCCCGTCCGCTAGAGCCTGCGTCGCGATAAAAAGCGCCGGGCCGGAAACTGCCCAGGGGCCGAGCCTTGCCTCCAGTTCGGCCGCGATATCGGGCTCCGTAATAGCAAAACCCAACCGAACCCCCGCCATGCCATAAAATTTGCCGAAGGAGCGCAGGACCACCAGCGCGTCCTGACCGGCGGCATTTGCGAGGCTTTCGGCAAGTCCCGTCTCGATGAAGGCTTCGTCCACGACGAGCAGCCCGCCCTTCCGGTGCATGGCTTCGGCCAGCGACAACAATGCGGCATGATCGGCGATGCGGCCGTCGGGATTATTGGGATTGACGACCACAGCATAGTCATGGGCCGACAGTTCATTGATGTTTTCTACTTCGGTCACAGCCAGTCCGGCCATGCGCGCCGTGCGGGCATGTTCCGCATAGGCGGGCGAAAGCACGGCACTGCTTTTTGCCCCGCGGCCGAGAGCGATCTGAGCCAGCAATGGCATCAGCATCTGGGTGCCGGGGGAAAGAGCCAAATGCCGGGCGGAGGGTGCACCGAAATGGGTTGCCGCCAGATGTTTCAATTCTTCGGCGGCATCCGGTTCCGGCAGGCGGGCGAATGCGCTGGCGGGAATGGGCGAATGCGGGTAGGAGTGCGGATTGATCCCGGTCGAAAGGTCGATCCACGGTTCAGGCGCTTCCGGAAACATCAGCCGCGCCCCGCCGAGATTGCCGCCGTGACGGATCGCAGCCTTCGCCTTTTCTGATACTGTCTCGCCCATGTTCTTTGCTCTCGCTTTCCTGTCGCTCGTGATCGAACGCCTGACCGGCTATCCGGACTGGCTGTTCAAACGCATCGGCCATCCCGTCACCTGGATCGGTTCGCTTATCGCGCTGCTGGATAAAAAATGGAACCGGGAGAGCGCGTCATTTTCACAGCGCAAGACGGCAGGTGTGGCCGCTCTGGCCGTTTTTGTCGGGCTGACGCTGCTTGTTGCGTGGTTTGCGCAATCCGCTCTGCTTCTCTTCCCCTTCGGTCTTTTGCTGGTTGCCGTGCTGGGCGCTTCGCTTCCGGCCCAGAAAAGTCTTGAGCAGCATGTCGAGGCTGTCGCCACCGCTTTGGAGCGCGAAGGGGTGGAAGGTGGCCGAAAGGCGGTATCGATGATCGTCGGCCGCGATCCGCAAAAGCTGGATGAGGCGGCGATCTGCCGGGCGGCGATCGAAAGTCTGGCCGAGAATTTTTCCGATGGCATCGTCGCCCCCGCCCTCTGGCTTGCACTCATGGGCTTGCCGGGCGGCGCGGCCTACAAGGCGATCAATACGGCCGACAGCATGATCGGCCATCGCTCGCCGCGTCATGAGGCCTTCGGATGGGCCTCTGCCCGGCTGGACGATCTGGTCAATCTGCCAGCCTCGAGGCTCAGCGGCGGTCTTTTCGTGGTCGCCGCATTTTTCGTCAAGGGCGCGTCGCCCAGTGGGGCGGTTGCCGCGATACGTCGCGATGCCCGTCATCACCGTTCCCCCAATGCCGGCTGGCCGGAGGCGGCACTGGCCGGCGCGCTTGGCTTTGCGCTTGCCGGGCCTCGCTCCTATGGCGGGCAGATGATCGAGGCGCGTTTCATGGGCGAAGGCGGAAGGGCGGCGCTGGTTGCGGGGGATATTCGCACGGCGCTGAGGCTGGCGCGGGTTGCCGACCTGCTGTTGATCGGCCTGTTCGGATTGCCGGCAATCCTTATCGCGCTATAGCAAGCAGCCTGTCGAGATCGAGGTGTTGTTCCATATGCGCCGCAAGGCGATCAAGAACGGTGTTCACCTGCGCATCGTAGTTCAGTGCCGTGCCCTGTCCGCCAAGCCGCTCAAGCCACGCGCCGCGTTGGTGGTCATCTGAAAAAAGGCCATGGATATAGGTGCCGAAGATGCGGCCATCAGGTGATATGGCGCCGTCCTCATGCCCGTCAATTTTCGAAAAAGGCAGGTTGTCGGGTCCGGCATTGGTTTCACCGACATGCATTTCATAGCCGGATAAATCAATTCCGTCGAAACTTTTCCCTGTAACGGAAACCAGTCTCTTGTCACCCGTCAGAATAGTGTCGACATCCAGCAGGCCGAGCCCGTCGACCGTCGCTGGCGGACCTTCGATACCGTCAGGATCGGCAATGGTTCTTCCAAGCATCTGGTATCCGCCGCAGAGGCCCAGGACATAGCCGCCGCGTCTCACATGCGCCTTGATATCGATGTCGAGGCCAGCGTTTTTCAGCACGGCAAGATCGGCGATGGTGGATTTCGAACCGCAAAGCAGGACCAGCCGGCAATCGGCGGGAACGGTTTCGCCCGGCCGCACGCGGATCAGTTCGACATCCGGTTCCATATCCAGCGGATCGAGATCATCGAAGTTGGAAATATGCGGAAGGATCGGCACGGCGATGCGGATCTTCGCGCCCGGTTTTCGCTCAGCCGGGCCGGAAAGCCCGAGAGCGTCTTCCGCCGGCAATTTTGCGGCGTCGGCAAAATGCGGCAGAAGCCCGATCGAGGTCCAGCCGGTCTTTTCGGCAATTATCCGCATGCCGTCCGAAAACAGGGTCGGATCACCGCGAAAGCGGTTGACGATGAAACCTTCGATCATCGCCGCGTCATCGTTTTCGAGCACTGCTTTCGTGCCGACGAGGCTGGCGATGACACCGCCCCGGTCGATATCGCCGATCAGGATGACGGGCGCGTCCGCAGCTCTGGCAAAACCCATATTGGCAATGTCATTGGCACGCAGGTTGATTTCGGATGCGCTGCCCGCCCCTTCCACCAGAACCAGATCGACCTGTTGTTTCAGGCGGTCGAAGCTTTCCAGCACGCGCGGCATCAGCCCGGCCTTCATGTGCTGATAATCGGCTGCCCTGGCATTGCCGGCGATCTTGCCCTGCACCACCACCTGCGCGCCGGTCTCGCTTTGCGGCTTCAGCAGTACCGGATTCATGTGAACGGAGAGCGGCACGCCCGCCGCCCGCGCCTGCAGCGCCTGTGCGCGGCCGATCTCCCCGCCATCGGCGGTGACGGCCGCATTATTCGACATGTTCTGCGGTTTGAACGGCATGACGGAGAGGCCGCGCCTGACGAAGGCGCGGGCAAGCCCCGCCACCATCAGCGACTTGCCGACATCCGAGCCGGTTCCCTGAAACATCAGCACCCGTGCCGCCATGTCAGAATTCTATCCCCGCCTGCGCTTTTACGCCCGCCTTGAAGTGATGCTTCACGAGGGTCATTTCCGTCACCATGTCGGCGGCGTCGATCAGCGGCTGCTTAGCATTGCGGCCGGTGACGATCACATGCAGATCGGGCCTGCGGGCAGAAAGCGTTTCCACCACCTCCTCCAGCGGCAGGTAGTCGTAACGCAGCGCGATGTTCAGCTCGTCGAGGATCAGGAGACCGATAGTCTCGTCGGCCATCAGGAGCTTGGCTTCTTCCCAGGCCTTTGTGGCCGCCGCAACATCGCGCTTCAGATCCTGCGTGTCCCAGGTGAAACCCTCGCCCATGGTGCGCCAGACAACCTTGTCGCCGAACAAAGTCAGCGCCTGCTGTTCGCCCGTCGACCATGCGCCCTTGATGAATTGCACGACGCCGACCCGCCGTCCGGTGCCGAGCATGCGCAGGGCAAGGCCGAAAGCGGCCGTGGACTTGCCCTTGCCGGGACCGGTATTGATCATCAGCAGGCCTTTTTCGATGGTCTTTGCCGCAACTTCGGCATCCTGCACCGTCTTGCGGTTGACCATTTTCTGCCGGTGGCGTTCGGCTTCGCTGTCGCTGATGTCGCGTGTCATTGCATTTTCCTTTTCATCCAGTGGCGCGGGATCCGCTGCCACCCGCCGTTCGGAGCGGCGACTATACCCAATTTGCCGCACCCGGCAATGCGCCGGCCACGGGGCCGCGGCATTGACCCTTACGCCCGTTCAGCCTAATGGTAGCGAACTGACGGTCTTTTCGCGGCAACGGGAAAAGCTAAGAGGGAACACGGTTCCAACCCGATTACCGGGTCATTCCGTGGCTGCCCCCGCAACTGTAAGCGGTAAGCCCGCACCGTAAAGCCACTGGACCTCTAAGATGGTTCGGGAAGGCGGTGTCAGGGTGTAAAGCCGCGAGCCAGGAGACCTGCCGTTTCAGGAAAAACGTCTGTCGGGCGGGGTGCTCCGGTCAGTCGGTTAGATCGAACATCCGGTTTGCGCCTGTCCGCCTGCCGTTTTCGATATCCGCACCCCGAGATATTTTTTGCAAGGCGCGGGAAACGATACGGTTTGGATATTTCAGCGACATCTTCATCTGCAGGCGGAAACACGCCGGACGAAACGGCGCCCGGCGTGACCGTCTTCGTTTGCAGAAGCTGTCGCGATGAAGCCGATCCCAATGCCGAACCGCGCCCCGGCTCGCATCTTGTCAATGCCGTCATCGCAAAGGCGGAGGAAACGGGTATCACCGTCCGTTCCGTCAACTGCCTTGCCAATTGCAAGCGCGGGCTTAGTGCCGTACTGCGCAGTGCCAACGGCTGGTCCTATGTTTTCGGCGGGCTGACCCCCGGTGATGCGGAAGATTTGCTGACCGGCGCGCGGCTGCTGGCCGTTGCCCCCGATGGCCTGATGCCTTGGCGCGGCCGCCCCGAACCCTTAAAGCGCGGCATGGTGGCGCGCATTCCCCCATTCGATTTTACCGAGGAGAAATCATGAGCACCCTTCTGGACCGCGTTCCCTGCACGATTGTTACCGGCTTTCTGGGGGCGGGAAAAACCACGCTGCTGCGCGGTCTTCTAGAAAAGCTGGATGGCAAGCGGCTGGCGATCATCGTCAATGAATTCGGCGATATCGGCATCGATGGCGAAATTCTCAAAGGCTGCGGTATTGAGAGCTGCCCGGAAGAAAACATCGTCGAACTGGCCAATGGCTGCATCTGCTGCACGGTGGCGGATGATTTCCAGCCCGCCATCGAACAGATTCTAAGCCGCCAGCCCAAGGTGGAGCATATTCTCATCGAAACCTCGGGCCTTGCCCTGCCGAAGCCGCTGGTGCAGGCCTTCCAGTGGCCGGCGATCAAGAGCCGCGTGACGGTGGATGCCGTCGTGGCGGTGGTGGACGGCGCCGCCCTTGCCGAAGGTCAAGTGGCGCATGACGTGGAAGCACTCGTCGCCCAGCGGGCCAATGACGAGGCACTCGATCACGATGACCCGGTCGAAGAGGTTTTCGAGGATCAGGTCGCTTGCGCCGATCTTATCGTGCTGACCAAGGCCGATCTTCTTGACGATGCCGGTCTGGACAAGGCCAGGGCGCATGTTCTCGAACATCTGCCGAAGGCGGCAAAGATCGTCGTGGCCTCGAATGGCGCCATCGACCCCGCCGTTCTGATCGGTCTCGGCCTTGCAGTGGAAGAGGATATCGAAAACCGCCGCACCCATCATGATGGTGAACTTGACCATGAACACGATGATTTCGACAGCTTCGTCATCGACCTGCCGGCCGTGACCGATCCGGAAGCGCTGGCAGCCCGTATCGCCGAAACGGCTGCTGCGGAAAATGTCCTGCGCATCAAGGGCTTCATCGAGGTTTCCGCAAAGCCGATGCGCCTGCAGGTGCAGGCTGTCGGCAGCCGCGTCAACCACTATTACGACCGGCCCTGGGCGGCGGGTGAAGAGCGCCGCAGCCGCCTCGTCGTCATCGGCGAAAAGGGTCTGAACCGCGAAAAGATCGAACAGATGCTGGCCGCCTGACGATGCATATTCTCGCCACCACGTCCTCGTCTCTGGACGATCTGATAGAGCCGGTTGATCTCAACCAGCCCCGGTCGGATGTGGTGATGCTGTCCTTTTCGGCAAGCGATCTGGCAGGGGTGGAACAGGCGTGGCGGAAAACAGAGGGCGCACTCCCCTCCCTGTCAGCCGCCAACCTGTCCGAGCTTCGGCATCCCATGTCGGTCGATCTCTGGATCGAAAAGACAGCGGAACATGCCAGCGTTATCCTTATCCGGATTCTCGGCGGTGCGGAACGCTGGCGGTACGGCGTCGATCAGCTTTCCATTCTTGCCCGCAGGCGCGGTATCAGGCTTCTACTTTTGCCGGGTGAGTGCAGCGAAAGGGACGAGAAGCTTGAAGCGGCCTCGACCGTCGATCGGCGGATTTTGGGCTCGGTCCTCTCCTTCTTCCGCGAGGGCGGGCAGGAAAATATGGACCGGCTTGCTTTTGGTCTTGCCGCTCTTGCAACGGGCGAGGCATGGCCGGATATCCAAGCCGAACCGCTACCGAAAGCCGGTTTTTACCGGCCCGGTATGGGCGTTGTGGATCGGCTGGAAGCCTGTGCGGGTTTTCCCGCCGATGCGCCGGTTCTGACTATTCTCTTTTACCGCTCCATGCTTCTGGCGGCGGATGCCGCGCCTGTGGAGGCGCTTTTCGAGGCGCTCTCGCAGCGCGGCTTTGCGCCCTTGCCGATTTTTGTCAGCGGCCTGAAGGATGGCGAGGCGGTCCGGTTCCTCGAAACGGCGCTGCCCGATCTGAAGCCCGCCGCCATCATAACCGCTACAGCCTTTGCCAGCCAGACGGATGACGGCGGCGCAACACTGTTCGACCGTCTCGGCGTGCCGGTGTTTCAGGTGGTGATGGCGACGACGCGACGCGATGGCTGGGCGGAAAATGCCCGTGGCCTCAATCCCTCCGATCTTGCCATGCATGTCGTCCTGCCGGAGCTGGATGGCCGGATTCTCGCCGGTGCGATCTCGTTCAAACAGACGCGAATGGATGGCGGCGTCAGTCTCCTGAATGTGCCAGAGCCTGACCGTGTCGAGCAAGTGGCAAATCGTATCGCCGCTTTCCTGCGGCTGCGGAATGCGCCTCCTCGAGATCGCCGCATCGTCATTCTGATGCCGGATTATCCCGGTGCGGCACCCGGGCGAACCGGTTATGCCGTCGGCCTCGACGTGCCGCAAAGCGTGCTCGAAATGCTGCGCGATCTGGCCGGGGCCAGCTATGCGGTCGAGGATATTCCTGAAACCGCACGGGCTTTGCTCGAGCGTATCGAACAGCAGGGAGCGGCAATTGATCTTCCCGCTTATGACGCTCATTTTTCCGCCTTGCCGCCGGCTGCCGCCGCATCCGTAAACGCGACATGGGGTGTGGCAACGGATGACGACGCACTCGTTGACGGCGCGTTCCGGTTCCGCGCCGCCCGTTTCGGCGACGTGTTCGTGGCGCTCGCGCCGGACCGGGGTCGTAACGAGGATCGTCGGGTGGATTATCACGACCCTGCCCTGCCACCTCGTCATGCTTTGATTGCCTTCGGTGCATGGATGCAGCGGATTGCGGGTGCGCATGCCATCGTGCATGTTGGCGCGCATGGAACGCTGGAGTGGCTGCCCGGCAAGACGGTAGCGCTTTCCCGCGATTGTTTTCCCGAAATCGTCACCGGTCCACTGCCGGTGGTCTATCCATTCATCGTTTCCAATCCGGGCGAGGCGGCGGTCGCCAAGCGGCGTATCGCGGCCGTGACCATTGGCCATGTTCCGCCGGTGCTGGTGAATGCCGGGCTTTCGCCGGAGCAGTCGGCGCTGGAACAGCTGGTCGACGAATATGCGCAGGCGGATGGGCTGGATCGCCGCCGCCGTGACCGGCTGGCGAAGCTGATCGTCGAAAAAGCGCGGGAGACCGGGCTTGCGGCTGAGGCGGGCGTGGCTGCGAAGGACGATGCCGATGCGGCGCTGTCGCGCATTGACGCCTTTCTCTGCGACCTCAAGGATTTCGCCATCAAGGACGGTCAGCATGTTTTTGGCCGCTGCGCCGAGGGCGAGACCGATCTTCTGCGGCTTGAAAGCGCCGAAGCGGAAAAGGCTGCCCTGCTTGCTGCGCTTGACGGTCGGCATATCGTCCCCGGCCCTTCCGGCGCACCTGCGCGCGGACGTCTCGACGTGCTGCCCACCGGCCGCAATCTCTATTCCGCCGATCCGCGCACCATTCCAACACCGACGGCATTCGAGCTGGGGCGCATGGCGGGCGAAGAGGTGCTGCGCCATCATCTGCAGTCCCATGGCGACTGGCCGAAACATCTGGTTTTCGATCTGTGGGGCAGCGCCAGCCTGCGCAATGGTGGTGAGGATGTGGCGCAGGCGCTGCATCTGATGGGGGCGAGACCGATTCACTACCCCGCCACAGGCCGCGTCACCGGCATCGAGGTTCTGCCGCCGGCGAGCCTGGGGCGGCCCCGTGTCGACGTCACCTTTCGCATTTCCGGCCTGTTCCGCGATATGTTTCCGGCGCTGATCGCGCTTCTTGACGCCGCCGCCAAGGCCGTTGCGCGGCGGGAGGAAGCGCCGGGCGACAACCCTCTGGCGGAAGAGGCCGCCACGCTCGGGTATATTCCGGCGCGCATTTTCGGCTCCGCGCCCGGTACTTATGGCGCCGGTATCGAAGAAAAGCTTGCAAGCGGTAAATGGGAGGAACGCGAGGAGTTGGGCCAGGCCTATCTCGATGCGGCGAGCCACGCTTTCGGCGGTGGGGATGGGCTGGAGATTTTCGAAGATACCGGTTTTGTGGAACAGGTCAGGCGCGCCGATCTTCTGGTTCATAGCGGCGACGATCCGGGCCGCGACCTTCTGGACGGTTCTTCCGATGTCGCCTTCATCGGCGGTTTTTCCGCCGCGAAGGCTGTGCTTGGCGGCGTCGCCGATATTGTCGCGCTGGATACGACAGATCCGGCGCGCCCGCGCGCAAGGTCGATGACGCAGGCGCTGACGCGGGTGGTGCGCGCGCGCGCCGTCAATCCCCGCTTCATCGCCGGACAGATGCGGCACGGTCCGCGCGGCGCGGCGGAATTCGTCGAGACGGTGGATCGGCTGATCGGCTTTGCCGAAACCACCCATGCGGTGTCCCCCTCGTTGATCGAGGCGCTTTACGATGCCTATTTCGGTAATGAGGACGTGCGCGATTTCATCCTGCGGGAAAACCCGAAAGCGGCGCAGGTGATGGCCGAACGGTTTTTATCCGCCCGCCGTCGCGGCTTGTGGCATAGCCGCCGCAATGCGGTGGACGCGGAACTGGAAATGTTGATCCTGCCACCTTCTGAAAGGGTGGAGGCGTGATGATGGCCGCTGCCGATCCCGTTCAGCCATTTGGCCGCCGCGGCCTTTGCCCGGCCCTGTCTGCCCCCATGCGTACCGGAGACGGTTTTTTATCC
Organism: Agrobacterium sp. NPDC090283; assembly: GCF_044769685.1. NCBI lineage: Bacteria > Pseudomonadati > Pseudomonadota > Alphaproteobacteria > Hyphomicrobiales > Rhizobiaceae > Agrobacterium > Agrobacterium sp. NPDC090283. The sequence goes on from NZ_JBIVYG010000012.1 coordinate 93,414, forward strand.
CGGATCGCTTTCGAGGCTGATATCGCCCCGCGTGACATGGTCGCGCTTTGCCATCTTGCCGAGCGGCATGGCAACGGATTGATCGACATCACCGCCCGCGGCAGCCTGCAATTTCGCGGCCTGACGCTGGAAAGCGCCTGCGTCTTGGAAAAAGATGTTCTCGCGCTGGATTTGCGGCTTCGTGAGGGGCTGGCAGTCGAGACGTCGCCTCTTGCCGGTCGGGATGACGCGGAAATTGCTGACGGCCGTTTCCTCGCGGAGGATATTCGCAAAGAGGCCGAAAGGCTCATTCTCCATGAAAAGCTTGCTGCCAAAATGTCTGTCGTCATCGATGGCGGCGGACGTGTCTCCATGGGAGATTTGCTGGCCGATATTCGCCTGAAAGCGGTCTCTCTGGACGATCGGACCTTCTGGCGGCTGCTCGTGGGTGGGCCGGAAAGCAGGGCGCTGAGTGCGGGATTGGTCGAGACGGACGCGGCGGCGGGTGCCGTTCTGTCGCTGCTCGTCCATCTGGCCGGCAAGGGACCGCTTGCCCGCGGCCGCGATCTGGACCGCGCGGCGATAAAAGCAGTTTGCGGCGACCGCCTGCTGGACCGGGTGATCGTGCACGACGCCACGGCGGCTTCGACCCCTTGGGGACTGATGACAACGGGAAAGGATGGCTTCGCCCTTGGTATTGCGCCTGCTTTCGGGCAAATCCGGGCCTGCGATTTGTCAGATCTCTGCGAACGGGCTGGTATGCTGGGCATTACGTCCTTGCGGCCAGCACCAAATCATAGCCTGCTATTTTTCGGAGCGTCATCTGCCTGCGAGGCATTGCTTGATACTGCAAGGGCGTCCGGTTTCATCACGACGGATGGTGATGCACGCTCTTCCATCGCCGTCTGTCCCGGTGCGCCGGGCTGCGCTTCGGCTTTTCTTCCCACCCATGAATTGGCTGCCTTTGCTTCTGAGCAATGCGCCCCGTTGCTGGATGGCTCCTTCACGCTGCATATTTCCGGCTGCGGCAAGGGCTGCGCGCACCCCGCGCCGTCGCTTCTCACTTTGTCCGGGACCGCCGACGGCCTGGCCTTTTCGATTTCGGGCCGCGCCGGTGACGTGCCGGACGGCGTTTTACCTTTCCAGCATCAGAGAACGGCGCTTTCGCGGCTTGCCCGTCTTTACGAAAAAGAACATAAGCCCGGGGAAACCGCCGCCACCCTTTTTGCCCGGCTGGGCAAACAGGCGATCGGTGCGGCGCTTCGACAGGATGACCGATGACTGACTATGACTATATTCGCGACGGCAATGCGATCTATGAGCGCTCCTTCGCCATCATTCGCGAAGAAGCGGATTTATCCGCCTTTACCGAAGAGCAGGCGGATATCGCCATTCGCATGATCCACGCCTGCGGGCAGGTGGAGGCGGCCAGCCATTTCCGCTTTTCGCCGGATTTTGTTGCCGCTGCACGGGGTGCTCTACGAGCCGGCAAGCCTGTTCTCTGTGATGCGGAAATGGTTGCCCATGGCGTAACGCGCGCCCGCCTTCCAGCTGATAATGATGTGGTCTGCACCCTTCGCGATCCCCGCACGCCTGACATTGCGAAAAAGATCGGTAATACCCGTTCTGCCGCCGCGCTCGATCTCTGGGCGGAGAGGCTGGAGGGAGCGCTGGTCGCCATCGGCAACGCGCCGACGGCCCTGTTCTATCTTCTGGAGATGCTGGAAAAAGGTGCCCCGCGCCCGGCCGCCATCATCGGCATGCCCGTCGGCTTTGTCGGTGCGGCGGAATCGAAAGACGCGCTGGAGGCAAGTTCGCTTGGCATTCCCTATGCCATCGTCAAGGGACGTATGGGTGGTTCGGCCATGACGGCTGCCGCCATCAACGCCGTTGCGAGGGCTGGCCTGTGAGCGCGGCCCTTTTCGAACATCCGAAGGGTAAACTCGTGGGCGTCGGCACCGGCCCCGGCGATCCAGAGCTTCTGACGCTGAAAGCCGTGCGTGCCATTGAAAATGCCGATGTGCTCGCCTTCTTCTGCAAGAAGGGTGGCAGCGGCAATGGTCGCGGTATCGTCGAAGCCTTCATTCGCCCCGGCACGCTGGAAATGCCGCTGGTCTATCCGGTAACCGTCGAAAGCGACAAGAACGGCAACGATTACCGTGATGCCATCGCCGCCTTTTTCGATCAGTCGGCGAAGGATATCGCTGTGCATCTCGAGGCCGGGCGCAATGTTGCCGTGTTATCGGAAGGCGATCCGCTGTTTTACGGTTCCTATATGCACCTGCATCTGCGTCTTGCGCCGTCCTATCCGGCGGAGGTTGTCGCGGGCATCACGGCCATGTCCGGCTGCTGGTCCATGGCCGGCCTGCCGCTGGTGCAGGGCGACGATATTTTGAGCGTGCTTCCCGGTACGCTCGGCGAAGATGTTCTGACGGAACGTCTGTCTGGAACTGACGGCGCGGTGATCATGAAGGTGGGGCGCAACCTGCCAAAGATTCGCCGGGCGCTGGAAAGGGCCGGCAAGCTTGAAGACGCGCTTTATGTCGAGCGCGGCACGATGGCCAACAGCCATGCGGTGCGACTCATCGAACGCGATGCATCCCCTGCGCCCTATTTTTCGCTGGTTCTGGTGCCGGGCTGGAAAACCAGACCCTCTGCAGGTGAGAAGCCATGACCGGCAGGCTCGTTGTTGTCGGCCTCGGTCCGGGCAGTGCGGCGCAGCTGACGCCGGAGGCGCTTGCCGCCGTCGAGACATCGGAGGATTTCTTCGGTTATATTCCCTATCTCGACCGCCTGTCGCTCGGGCCGCACCAGCGCCGCCATGCTTCCGATAATCGCGAAGAGATTTCCCGCGCCGAGCAGGCGCTACGGCTTGCGGCTTCGGGCGGCAAGGTCTGCGTGGTGTCCGGCGGCGATCCCGGCGTTTTCGCCATGGCGGCGGCGGTTTGCGAGGCGATCGAAAGCGGCCCCTCCGAATGGCGCGATATCGATTTTTCCGTCGTGCCGGGTGTGACAGCCATGCTGGCGGTCGCCGCAAAGGCCGGCGCGCCGCTCGGCCATGATTTCTGCGCCATTTCGCTCTCGGATAATCTCAAACCCTGGGGCATCATTGAAAAACGGCTGATCGCGGCGGCGGAAGCTGGTTTTGTGATGGCTTTCTATAATCCCGTCAGCAAGGCGCGGCCGCACCAGCTCGGTACCGCTTTTGATCTGTTGCGGGTGCATTTGCCCGGTTCGGTGCCGGTGATCTTCGGTCGCGCGGCAGGCCGGGCGGATGAACGTATCCGGGTCGTGCCTCTTTCGGAAGCATCGAGCGACATGGCGGATATGGCTACCTGCATCATCGTCGGTTCGACTGAAACCCGTCTCATCGAACGTTCCGGCAAAGAACCGCTGGTCTATTCGCCGCGTTTTTCAAGAAGAGAGAGCTGATGGCGAATGGCGGTGAGCGCAGCTGCAATATCTGGCACCGTCACGTCGTTCAGGCGCGCATCGTTTCGCTGTCGCGGCCGCTCGATCATGATGACCGGCAGGCCGAGTCGTCTCGCCGCTTCGATCTTGCCATAGCTGGCGCTGCCGCCGGAGTTTTTCGAGACCAATGTCTCGATGCGACCTTCTTCCAGCATGCGGATTTCATCATCCGGCGCAAAGGGACCGCGCGCGGTCATGTAGCGCGCATGGGGCAGTTTCAATGGCGGCTCCACCGGGTCGACGCTGCGGATGAGATAGTCATGCTGGGGCGCGGCTTCGAAAGGAAGAAGTTCCTGCCGTCCCAAAGCCAGAAACACGCGCCTGCCTTCGCTGCCGAGCGCGATGACAGCCTGTTCGACGGTGTCGACCTCATGCCATCTGTCGCCCGGTTGACGCTGCCAGGCAGCACGGGAAAGTATGACCAGCGGAACTCTGGCAAGCCCTGCCGCCTCAATGGCATTGGCGGAAATTTTCGCCGCATAGGGATGGGTGGCATCCACCAGAATATCGAAACCCCCGGTGTGAATGAAATCCGCCAGCCCGGCCGCGCCACCAAAACCGCCACTGCGCATTGGCACCGGCTGTTCGACTGGAGAGAGCGTGCGGCCGGCCATGGAGAGCAGAATTCGGTAGCCGGAGTCTTCGGCCAGCCTGCCGGCCAGAATGCGGGCATCCGCCGTGCCGCCAAGGATGAGTATGGAGCGTGTCATGACGTCTGAATATTCCGGAACGGCCAGTCCTTCTACTGAAAAGAGCACTTCCACCGAAAAGAAAGAAAAGCCGTGGCTTTCCATCGTGGGCATTGGTGAGGATGGGCTCGAGGGGCTGGGCCGGAACGCGATCCAGGCGATAGAGGCGGCTGAGGTGGTTTTCGGTGGTAAACGCCATCTGGAGCTGGCGGCCGCGGCGATTCGTGGAGAAGCACGGCGCTGGCCGGTACCGTTCGATACGGATGTCAGCGATGTCGTGGCGTTGCGTGGCAGGCACGTTTGTGTGCTGGCTTCGGGCGATCCGTTCTTTTATGGCGTCGGTGTCACGCTTTTGCGGCATGTGGAGGCGGATGAGACAGCTTGTTATCCCTCGCCCTCCGCTTTCTCGCTGGCCGCCGCACGGCTTGGCTGGGCGCTGCAATCGGTCGAATGCGTTTCACTGCACGGGCGTTCCATCGATCTCTTGCGGCCGTATCTACACGCCGGTGCGCGGATCATCGCGCTTACCTCGGACGCCCACGCCCCGGCCTTGATCGCGGAATTATTGTCCGATTTGGGTTTCGGCCAGTCGGAATTCGTTTTGCTCGAAGCCCTGGGCGGAGAGCGGGAGAGGCGGCGGCAGGGCAGGGCGGCTGATTTCGCCTTTGAAGACATCGACCCGCTGAATGTGGTGGCGATTGACGTCGTCGCGGCCGAGGGCGCCCGTATCCTGCCTTTTGCACAGGGACTGGATGACAGCCTGTTCGAACATGACGGGCAGATCACCAAGCGTGAAATCCGCGCCGTGACACTTTCCTCACTGGCGCCACGGCGGGGCGAGTTGCTGTGGGATATCGGTGCCGGTTCGGGTTCGATTGGTATCGAATGGATGCTGTCCCATCCCTCGCTTGGCGCCATCGCCATAGAGCAACACCCGGAAAGGGCGGAGCGTATCGCCCGCAATGCCGAAGCTTTTGGTGTTCCGGCGCTTGAGGTCATGATTGGCGCAGCGCCTGCGGCTTTCGAAGGCTTGCCCCAGCCGGACGCGATTTTCATCGGTGGTGGCGGCAGCGAAGCGGGCGTGCTTGAGGGCGCCATGCACGCGCTGAAACCGGGCGGGCGGCTGGTTGCCAATGCGGTAACACTGGAAATGGAGGCGGTGCTGCATGCCGCCCATGCGCGGCATGGCGGATCGATGATCCGTCTGGACGTGTCGCGGGTGGCGGCTGTCGGTTCCATGTCGGGCTGGCGTCCAGCGATGCCGGTGACGCAGTGGAGCTGGGCCAAGCCATGGTGACCGTGGCTGGCATAGGCTGCCGCAAAGGCACTGGTTCGGATGCGGTTATTTTGGCCGTGCGCGCCGCAGAGCAGGCTTTAGGCATGACGGCAGACTGTCTGGCGACTGCACCGCTCAAAGCTGAGGAAGCCGGTCTTGCGGAGGCGGCGAAAAACCTGTCGCTTTCGCTGGAAATCGTATCGCAGGAGCGGCTCGATGCGGCTGCTTCGAAAACAATGACATTTTCACAGGCAAGCCTTGATCATGCCGGATCGCCAAGTGTGAGCGAAGCGGCGGCGCTGGCCGCTGCTGGAGAGAATGCAAGGCTGGTCGCGCCGCGTCTTGTGGTTGGTGATGTGACGGTGGCCATCGCAACGACTGACGATGCCCCACATGATAGCGGCTGCGTCATCGAACATGGAGAACAAGAATGACGGTTCATTTCATCGGTGCCGGTCCGGGTGCCGCCGATCTCATTACGGTGCGCGGGCGTGATCTTATCGCCGCCTGCCCGGTGTGTCTTTATGCCGGGTCGCTGGTTCCGAAGGCGCTGATCGACTATTGCCCGCCGGGTGCGCGTATCGTCGATACGGCAGCACTTTCACTGGATGAGATCGAGGCGGAATTCGTGGCCGCAGCAAAGGCCGGCATGGATGTGGCGCGGCTGCATTCCGGCGACCTTTCCGTCTGGAGCGCCATGGGTGAACAGATCCGCCGGCTGGAACGGCTGGGTCTCGATTATACCGTCACGCCCGGCGTGCCCTCCTTTGCCGCTGCAGCCGCCACTTTGCAGCGGGAACTGACGGTGCCGGAAGTGGCGCAGAGCCTCGTGTTGACCCGTATTTCCGGTCGCGCATCGAAGATGCCTGACGGTGAGACGCTGAAGGCTTTCGGTGCAACGGGTGCGACGCTCGCCATTCATCTCGCCATTCATGCCATCGGCAAGGTGGTGGAAGAGCTGACGCCGCTTTACGGCTCCGACTGCCCGGTTGCCATCGTCGTTCGTGCCTCCTGGCCGGATGAGCGGGTCATTCGCGGCACGCTGTTCGACATTGAGGACAAGCTCGCCGCCGAACCGGTGGAGCGGACGGCCCTGATCTTCGTCGGGCGTGGACTTCAATCCACGGATTTTCGCGAAAGCGCGCTTTATAGCACCGACTATGTAAGGCGGTTCCGGTCTCCGAAGGAAGATGCGAAGGGTTGATGCGACGGCGTGGAGGCGGTGCGCCCCTTGAGCGCGCCCTGACGATCGAACACCAGAATATCCAGCGCAATGGCGGGCGTCTTCAGCGCCGCCGCTGCGGTTACCCAGGCTTTTTCCGCCACGATCGCGCCGAGGTCTATTCCCGCACGTTCGGCCAGCTCAAAGGCGTGCGCGACCATGTTGGCCTGACGGATGGCAATGGCGAGATTTTCATCTCCTCCGGCTTCCGTCGCCAATGCCGCCAACGCATCGAGATCGGCCAGCCCCTTCTTGGAGTGCACATCGAGCATGCCCTGGGCGAGCTTGGTCATCTTGGCGACACCGCCGGCAATCGTCACCCGCTCGACGGGGTGGCTGCGCAGATATTTCAGCATGCCGCCGATGAAATCGCCCATGTCGATCAGCGCGGTTTCCGGCAGGTCATAAAGCGCCTGCCCGGCCTTTTCGGAGGTGTTGCCGGTGGCGCCCAGCACATGGGTGCAGCCGGTGGCACGCGCCACATCGATGCCACGCCAGATGGAGTGGATCCATGCGGAGCAGGAAAAGGGAATAACGATGCCGGTGGTGCCGAGGATGGAAATGCCGCCGACGATGCCGAGCCTGCCGTTCAGGGTTTTTTCCGCCAGCTTCTCGCCGTCGCGGACGGAAATCTCGACTTCGAAATCGGCACTTTCTCCGGCCACCTCGCGAATGGCGGTTTCGATCATCTTGCGCGGTACGGGATTGATGGCGGGTTCTCCCGGCGGCAGGGGCAGGCCCGGCCGCGTGATGGTGCCGACGCCCTTTCCGGCCTTGAAGGTGATGCCGCTTCCCTGTTGGCCCCGTCTGACCGTGCTTTCGATCAGCGCACCGTGGGTAACGTCCGGATCGTCTCCGGCATCCTTGACGACGCCGGCGCGGGCGAAGTTTTCGCCTTTTTCCTCGGTGGCGAGGGAAAATGCCGGTCTCGCGCCGCTTGGAAGTTCGACCTCGACAGGGTAAGGAAACTCGCCGGTCAGAAGGGCGGCGCAGGCCGCCTTCGTGGCGGCTGCCGCGCAGGTACCCGTGGTCCAGCCGCGGCGAAGGGTCTTTCCATCCGTATCCATATGAATTTCTATAGCCGGGACGGCTTTTTCCGTCATCGTTAAAAAGCAGCCAAGAGAATGTCGATACCGCAGATTTTGAACAGCATTGCCGCAAAAGGTCCGGTCTTCGAGGCCGGTCATGTCTGGCTCGCGGGGGCCGGGCCGGGCGATGTGCGTTATCTGACGCTGGAAGTGGCGCTCGCGCTGTCTCAGGCCGATATCATCGTGCGTGATGCGCTGGTGAGCGACGATGTCGTTGCTCTCGCTCCGCAGGCAGAGATTGTTTTTGCGGGCAAAAGGGGCGGCAAGCCGTCTGCGACACAGGATGACATTACCGCTTCGCTGATCGATTTCGCCAGCCAAGGCAAAAAGGTGCTGCGGCTGAAGGGCGGTGATCCCTTTATTTTCGGGCGCGGCGGTGAAGAGGCGGAGGCGCTTGTCCATGCCGGCGTTCCGTTTCGCATATTGCCGGGCATGACCTCGTCGTTCACCGCGCTCGCTTCAGCGCGAATTCCCGCCACCATGCGCGGGATCAGCCGCGCCGTGACACTCGCCACGGGCCACGCAGCGGGCACCGAAGAAGATCTGGACTGGCTCGCGCTGGCGAAAACACGGGAACCCATCGTCGTTTATATGGGGCTGAAGAATATCGGCACGATTGCCGGTCTTCTGATGCAAGGCGGGCGTTCGGGAAAAACGCCGGTCGCTGTCATCATGTCGGCAACGACGGCGCAGGAGCGGATTTTCATCGGTACATTGCAAAGCATAGCTGACGATGCAATCAGGGAAAATTTCGAAGCGCCGGCTTTGATCGTCATCGGCGAGATTGTTTCGATGCGGGAGCGTCTTGGAGTTTCCGGCTCATGACGGCGCGGGCGATCATCATTGGCGCGCCGCGCTCGGGGTCCGGCAAGACCAGCGTGACCATCGGTCTGCTGCGGGCCTTTGCCCGACGCGGTATCAAGGTGCGCGGCATCAAGACGGGGCCTGACTACATCGATCCCGGTTTCCATGCCTTCGCCACCGGCACATCAGGTCTTAATCTCGATAGCTGGGCCATGCGGCCGGAATTGCTGCGGCATCTGTTTTTGCAGCAGACCGAGGATGCGGAACTGGTTCTGATCGAAAGCGCCATGGGCCTGTTCGACGGCATTCCGGTGGCGGAAAATCGGACCGGTTCGGCGGCGGATCTGGCGCGGTTGTTCGGCATTCCCGTGCTGCTGGTGCTGGATGTGTCCGGCCAGTCGCAGACGGCTGCCGCCATCGCCCATGGTTTTGCCCATTACGATCCTGCCGTTACCATGGCGGCAGCTGTGCTGAACCGGGCTGGCAGCGAAAGACACCGGACCTTGTGCACGGAAGCCATTGAAAAAATCGGCCTCCCCGTTGCCGGCTGTGTGTTGCGTGATCCGTCGCTTATCCTGCCGGAGCGGCATCTGGGGCTGGTGCAGGCCAGCGAACACCCGGAGATCGATGCGCATATAGAACGGCTGGCGGACGCAATGGAAAAATCCATCGATCTCGACGCATTGCTTTTACTCGCCGCACCAGTGGATGTGTCTTCCGGCTCGACGAATGCGGCGATTGCACCGCCCGGCCAGCGCATCGCGCTGGCGGAGGATGCGGCGTTCACTTTCCTTTATCCGCACCTCAAGAAGCATTGGCAGGCGGCCGGGGCCGAGATCGTGCCGTTCTCACCGCTCGCGGATGAGGCACCTGACGGGAACTGCGATATTTGCTGGCTGCCCGGCGGGTATCCCGAGCTTTTTGCCGGAAAGCTTGCCGCCGCGGCCCGCTTCAAGGCTGGCATCGCCAGTTTTGCTTCGACAAAGCCCGTTCATGGCGAGTGCGGCGGTTACATGGTGCTTGGCGAGGCGCTGGAAGATGCGGATGGGGTGACCCATGCAATGACCGGGCTTCTGTCGCATGCCACCAGCTTTGCGACGCGCAAGATGAATCTCGGCTACCGGCAGGCGACAATCGCGGCAAGCGGACCGCTCGGCGCGGCCGGCGATGTTCTGCGCGGCCATGAATTTCATTATGCCCGGATTACCGATCCCGGCCGCGATGAGCCCTTTGCCCAAATTGCTGACGGGCAAGGTCGTCCGCTCGGGCCATCGGGCGGCAGGAGAGGTTTTGTCTCGGGCACCTTTTTTCATGCCATAGCCAGAGGCGATTGATCGTTTCCGGTTTTCTCCGTGGGCCTGCGGCAAAGTGGACCAAGCTGCGAAAGTTTGTAGGCCTGGATCACGGGAAAGTGCTATAGATCGTTTTAAAGGGCATGGAAGAGCGGAGTTGTCTCCAAAGATCCATGTCCGGTGAAGCGCGGCGGGATCGAAAGCCGCTTCATATTTTCCGGTCCGAACCTCTCCCGCGCATTTTATATCGAGCGTGCCTATCGATGATGAAACCCGGATTTTTTGTCTCCGCTGCTCTCGCCGCATCCATTCTGCTGGCCCCTTTTGGCGCCGGCGTCGACGCTACGGCTGCCCACGGTGGTGAAGATTATGCGACGCTGGAAAAGCTCGGTGCGGCGCTGTTCGACGATCCCAATCTTTCGATGAACCGTACAATGGCCTGTTCCACCTGCCATATGCAGGCCGCCGGTTTTTCCGATGCGCGGGAGAGCGACAAGGTCGGTCGGGACGTATCGCTCGGTGATGACGGCATTTCGCTGGGCGACCGCAACGCGCCGACTGCAGCTTATGCCCGCTTCACGCCGCCTTTCGGCAGGAATGCGGCGGGAGAGTATGTCGGCGGGCAATTCTGGGATGGCCGGGCCTCCCTGCTCGAGGATCAGGCTGGCGGTCCGCCGCTCAATCCCCTCGAAATGGGCATGCCGGACGAGGCTTCGGTCGTCAAACGGCTCAAAGAAAACCCGGATTATGTTGCAGCCTTCGGCACGCAGTTTGGAAAGGAAGTATTCCAGAGCGATGAAACCGCCTATGCCGCGATGACCAAGGCGCTGGCGAGCTTCGAGCGTTCGGATGAATTTTCCACCTTCGATTCCAGATATGACCGCTTCCTGCGCGGCGAAGAAAAGCTGACCGATCAGGAGGAGCTGGGCCGCGTTCTGATCTCTTCGACGCAGTTCACCAATTGCAATACGTGCCATGAAATCCGTGGCGCCAAGGGTCTGGAAGACGGCCTCTTCACCAACCATAAATATTTCAACATCGGTGTTCCCGCCAACACGGCTGTGAGGGCCGTGAATGGTTCCAAGCCGGGTACGGTTGATCTCGGATTGGCGCAGAATCCCGCCGTGGCCGGCGATGCCGCCCAGCGCGGCAAGTTCAAGGTGCCAACGCTGCGCAATGTCGCTGTGACCGGTCCTTATATGCACAATGGCGTATTCAGGGATTTGCGCACGGTGGTGCTGTTTTATGTGAAATACAAAAGCAAGAAGCCGAGCCGTCAGATCAATCCGGAAACCGGCAAGACGTGGGATGCGCCCGAGGTGCCCGAGAATATTGCCATGACGGAACTGACATCCGCGCCGGCGCTGGATGACAAGCGGGTGGATGCCATTGTGGCATTTCTGAAGACGCTGACTGACCGGCGTTACGAGCATCTTCTGCCAAAAGAGGACGGGCAGACGGCGGTGCCACCTGCCCAGCCCGTGTCAAGCGTTACGCCGAAAGCGCCTTGAATTCGGCGAGAACCGCGTCACCCATCTCAGAGGTGCCGACCTGACGGCAACCATCGGCCATGATGTCGGCGGTGCGGATGCCCTTGTCCAATACGTTGGCGATTGCCGCCTCGAGCTTGGTGGCTTCATCCACCATGTTGAACGAGTAGCGCAGGCACATGGCGAAGGACGCGATCATGGCGATCGGGTTGGCAATGCCCTTGCCGGCGATATCAGGGGCCGAACCGTGCACCGGCTCATACATGGCCTTGCGCTTGCCGGTCTTGGCGTCAGGTGCACCGAGCGAGGCAGACGGCAGCATGCCGAGCGAGCCAGTGAGCATGGCGGCCACGTCGGACAGCATGTCGCCGAAGAGGTTGTCGGTCACGATGACGTCGAACTGCTTGGGCTTGCGCACGAGCTGCATGCCGCCGGCATCCGCCAGCATATGTTCCAGCTGAACGTCTTTGTACTTGGCGGCATGGGTTTCGGTGACAACCTGATTCCACAACACGCCCGACTTCATCACGTTGCGCTTTTCCATCGAGCAGACGCGGTTGTCGCGGGTGCGGGCCAGTTCGAAAGCGACGCTGGCGATACGCTCGATCTCGAAGGTGTCGTAGATCTGTGTGTCGATGCCGCGCTTCTGGCCGTTGCCGAGATCGATGATCTGCTTCGGTTCACCGAAATAAACGCCACCCGTCAGTTCACGGACGATGAGGATATCGAGACCTTCGACCAGTTCCGGCTTCAGCGAGGAAGCGGCAGCGAGCGCCGGGTAGCAGATGGCCGGACGCAGATTGGCGAAAAGTTCGAGATCCTTGCGCAGGCGCAGCAGGCCGGCTTCCGGCCGATGCTCATAGGGAACGCCATCCCATTTCGGACCGCCGACGGCGCCGAACAGGATCGCATCGGCGGCGAGCGCCTTTTCCATGTCCGCATCGGAAATCGCCACGCCATGGGCGTTATAAGCGGAGCCGCCGACGAGGCCTTCCGAAACGGTAAAGCCCGCACCTGTCGCGCTATTCATATAATCGATCAGCTTGCGGACTTCGGTCATGGCTTCAGGGCCGATACCATCACCGGGCAGCAGGAAAAGCGAACGGACTGTCATGAGAACCCTCCTTGGGCGGCGCGCCGGAAAACATCACGAAGGGTTTTCGATGGCGGCGAACGCGGCGTCTAACTCGTTCCGTCCTGCACATGCCTGGTCGTATCGCAGCCGGACGGGATCGAGGGCTTCTTATCTCCGCCTCAAGGGCTTTTCAAGCAAAGCAAAAGCCGATCCGGTACGGTTTGATACGGGATCGGCTTTTTGAAGAGCGGAAATGGGGTCAGGCCCAGGGACGGACTGAGGCGTTCGCCTTTTCAAACGTGTCGATAGCGCCGGAATGTTCCAGCGTCAGGCCGATATCGTCGAGACCGTTCAGCATGCAATGACGCTTGAATTCGTCGATCTCGAAGGTAATCGTGCCGCCGTCGGGACCGCTGATTTCCTGGCGTTCCAAATCGATGGACAGAACGGCGTTCGATCCGCGCGACGCGTCGTCCAGCAGCTTTTCGAGATTCTCGGGGCTGACGACAACAGGCAGGATGCCATTCTTGAAACAGTTATTGTAGAAGATGTCGGCGAAGCTGGTGGAGATCACGCAGCGGATGCCGAAATCGAGCAGTGCCCATGGCGCATGTTCACGCGACGAGCCGCAGCCGAAATTGTCACCGGCAACGAGAATCTGGGCGTTCTGGTAGGCGGGCTTGTTCAGCACAAAATCGGGATTGGGCGAACCGTCTTCGAGATAACGGGATTCGGCGAAAAGACCCTTGCCAAGACCGGTGCGCTTGATGGTCTTCAGATAATCTTTCGGAATGATCATATCGGTGTCGATATTGACGACCGGCATGGGCGCGGCGACGCCCGTCAGCTTGGTGAATTTTTCCATCTGTCGCTTCCCGTGTTTCCCTTGAACAAAATCCGGCACTGACAAAAGCCTGCCGGATGTTCTCTGCCGGGAAATACTGCAAAACTCGGCGCTTTAGAAGCGCAAACCCGCGTTCTTCGGTACGCCTTGTCGGGCGTTGTCGCATCCTGACCGGATTAAACGACCTCAGAGATCGATAATCGTGCCCTTGCCGTCGTTCCAGACGCGCATGTCGCGCTGGTTACGGGGCTTGACCGGAATGGGGGCCGGTTTCAGGCGTGCGGAAAGCAGGCGGACAGCGCTGAGAACCGCGAGCACGCCGATGAAAGCCACCGTAAGCGACGCGGTGAAAAGAGCGACGATCGCCAGAATTGCAATGCCAGATGCGGCGATGAAAAACGAACGTATGCCTTGCATGATCCAAACCTTTCTATCCAGATGAATGTGGGCCTTCTTCTTCCGGCTTGCAAGAGGATTCAGTGGATTGTCGGCTTGCAGATGTCACAAAAGCTTGACACAAGTGCGGCATCGTCAATTTTTCCGAAAATATTTCCGTGAGACCACGTCGTTCCTTGCTGTCAGTTCCGGCCATCAATGTCCGGGCACTCGAAAAAATCGAGGCGCTCGACTGTGATGGCGTGATCCTCGATCTTGAGGATTCGGTTGCGCCCGATATGAAGGGCAAGGCGCGGGACAATCTGGAAAAGCTGTTCTCAGGTCCGTCTTTCGGCGGACGGGAAACCATTATCCGCATCAATCCGCTTTCGACACCGGATGGAAAAGCGGATCTGCAACTCGTGCTTTCCTGCCGGCCGGATGCGGTTTTATTGCCGAAGGTGGAGCAGCCTTCCGATATTCATGAGTTGGCCGATCTTCTGGCCGAAACTGATGTGCCCGAGCACCTGAAAATCTGGGCGATGATCGAAACGCCGTTCGGCGTCCTGAATGCTGCCTCGATTGCCGACGCGGCCCATACGCCGAATGCCCGGCTTGCCGCTTTCGTCATCGGGCTCAACGATCTGCGCAAGGAAACGCGTGTCCCGCGCCTTCCCGGCCGCACCTATCTCGTGCCGTGGATGATGCAGGTGGTTCTTGCCGCACGAGCCTATGGGCTGGATGTCATCGACAGTGTCTCGAATGATTTTCGCGATATCGAGGCTTTTGAAGCTGAATGCGAACAGGCGCGCGCCATGGGCTTCGATGGCAAGATGCTGATCCACCCGGCCCAGATCGAAGCGGCCAACCGGCACTTCGGCCCGGATGAAGCAGCGGTTGCGGAAGCCCGTGAGATCATTGCGGCTTTCGCAAAACCGGAATCTGTGGAATTGAACGTCATCAACATGAACGGTCGCATGATCGAACGGCTGCATGTGGGGCAGGCCGAAAGGCTGGTCGCCATGGCCGATATCATCGCACAAAGAAAGGCAAAAAAGACGTGAAGGTCTATCGTTTCATAACCGGTCCTGATGACGCGAAATTCTGTCACCGGGTCACCGAAGCGCTGAACAAGGGATGGGAACTTGCGGGCTCACCCAGCTATGCCTTCAACGCCGCAAGCGGCGTCATGCATTGCGGTCAGGCCGTGACCAAGGCGGTTGAGGGCAGGGAATATCATCCGGACATGAAGCTCGGCGAGCAATGAGCGGTGGTAGCCGCCCCGATCAGCGATCGGCGGCGGCCTCGTCGGCGCTTTCCTCGATCCGCTCCATGTCGTCATCCGAGAGGCCGAAATGGTGGCCGATTTCATGGATGAGAACATGGGTGATGATATCACCAAGCGTTTCCTCATTCTCGGCCCAATAGTCGAGAATGGGACGGCGATAGAGCGTGATGCGGTTCACCATCTCGCCCGTTTCCATGGTGAAACGTTCGGAGATGCCGCGCCCTTCGAAGAGACCGAGAAGGTCGAAAGGTGTTTCGAGCGCCATGTCCTCGAACACGTCATCGGTTGGAAAATCGGCGATCTCGATGATGAGATCTTTCGTCAATGCGCGAAATTCTTCCGGCAGGTGGCCATATGCCTCGATCGCAAGCGACTCGAAGGCGGAAAGTGTCGGCGCATGGCGGTCCCGCCAATCGTCGGTCTGGTCTATGCGGGCCATTTCTGCTCCTTGTTGGAAGGCCCATATAAACACTTGCGGGGCAAATTTCGAGACCCGTCTGCTTCACCCGCCGAAAAAGCATGAAATTCTTGGCGTTACAGTTACTTTTCAGGCCGTCGTCATCTTGACATAAATGGGCGTCTCGCGTAATCGGCACCCAAATTGATGGCGTAGTGCGCCTTCCGTTTATTCCGCCCCTCAAAAGGCGGCTTCACCGGCAGATATTCAAAGGGACATTTTGTCCCGACGGGTTTCTACCAAATTCCGACTGATAAAAAGACGGCCAGCTTGCTTTGGCGGGCAGAGCCGGAACGAACATGAAAGGATAAAAAATGTTCGCAGTCATCAAGACCGGCGGTAAGCAGTACCGCGTAGCGGCCGACGCCGTGCTGACCATCGAAAAGCTGGAAGCAGAGGCAGGCGCAACTGTAGAATTCACCGAAGTTCTCGTGGTCGGCGAAGGCGCTGATGCCAAGTTCGGTGCACCCTTCGTCAAGGGCGCCATCGTCAAGGCTGAAGTTGTCGAACACAACCGCGGCAAGAAGGTCATCGCCTTCAAGAAGCGTCGTCGTCAGAACTCCAAGCGTTCGCGCGGCCATCGTCAGCATCACACTGTCGTCCGCATCACGGACATCGTTGCTGCCTGATCGGCGCGACACGGGAAACAAGGTTTAAAGGAGAACTCCAATGGCACACAAAAAAGCTGGCGGTTCCTCGCGTAACGGTCGCGATTCTGAATCCAAGCGCCTTGGCGTAAAGAAGTTCGGCGGCGAAGCCGTCATTCCAGGCAACATTATTCTGCGCCAGCGTGGCACGCAGTGGCATCCGGGCGCCAACGTCGGCATCGGCAAGGACCACACGATTTTTGCGCTGACCGCTGGCAATGTAAACTTCCGCACGAAGGCCAATGGCCGCGTGTTCGTATCCGTGGCTCCGAAAGCGGAAGCCGCAGAATAAGCCGGTAAGCGTCATATGCAGCCGGTGTCCCATCGACCCGGCTGAGACGTATCAGGTTCAGTCAAGAAAACAGGGGAGATGGGGCACCACCCAACTCCCCTTTTTCTTTAACCTCATGGAGGGACTGAACCATGCAAGCTGAATTGTTAAGGGTCGACCAATCACGGTCACCCGAGGAACGGCCGAGGCCCGATCGGTCGAGGAGCGATTGCCCCGTTTTACTGTCGCAGAGGCTGGTTTTACGCAAGCCTCACGAAGAAGACATCGACGCCCTTGCCCATCTTGCCAACAATGCCAATATTGCGACCATGGTGTCGCGTATGCCGCACCCGTACACGGCCAAAGACGCCGCGGATTTTGTGCGACGCTCCAAAGCTGGCGAGATTGGCAAGTGCGTCTATGCGATTACCCGCATGGACAATGGCGAATTTCTGGGCTGCTGCGCGCTCGAACCCCAGGAAGACGAAAAGACGCTGGAAATCGGTTACTGGCTGGGGGAACCCTACTGGAACCGGGGTTACATGACCGAAGCGGCGCATGCGCTGATCGACATGGCCTTCCGCACGCGTGAAATCGACCAGATCGATGCCCGCTGCCGGGTGACCAACATCGCCTCGCGCCGCGTCATCCAGAAGTGCGGTTTCCAGTTCCAGGGTTCCGGCATGGTCGGCTCGCTGGCGCTTGGCGGCATGGTGCCGGTCGAATGGTACCGGCTGGACCGCAAGACCTGGGTTTCGCTGAAGAGCTGGGGGGACATGGGATGAGTGCGCTCGAACTGACCCGACGGCGAACTGCCACGACAGTGGCGCCGCCCGGCCCCTGCCCCGTCATTGAGACGCGGCGACTGGTGTTGCGGCCGCAGCGGCTTTCCGATGCCGGCAGCATTGCGGAATCGCTTGGCGATTTCGCCGTGACCAGAATGCTGGCCCGCGTTCCCGCACCCTACCACAAGCAGGATGCGCTGGAATGGCTGGTCCTGCGCACCTCGGGCACCCTGCCCGACTGGGATTTCGCCATCACCAGTGGTGACGATACCCTGATCGGTGTCGTCTCGGTGGAGTTGCGGCATGGCGAGTGGCATCTCGGCTACTGGCTGAACCGCTTCTATTGGGGCAAGGGTTACATGACCGAGGCGGTGGCCGGTGCGGTGGAACGGTTCTTCCGCCGCATGCCGGGGGTGACGCTTCATTCCGGCGTGTTTGCGGATAATCCCGCCTCGCTACGGGTGCAGGAGAAACTCGGCTTCCGGGTGACCGGTTGCCACCAGATCTACGCCACGGCGCGCGCCGCCATGGTGGCGCATATCGATACGGTGATCACGGCTGAGGATTTCATCCCGCCACATCGCTGACATTGAGGAGCATCGGGTTTTCCGAAAACCGCTATACACTTTTCGGCCCGATGCCCTAAACAAGGCCGGTTTACCCCAAACCGGCCTTGTCTCGCACATGGGCTTCCCGCACGATAGTCTTTGACCTCGTGGAGAAGCGCTTGTATTCGAAACGACGATATTTTTGTTCGACGCGGCAGGAAGATTGTTGCGTCCGCAAACCGATAGAACGGCAGTCCGATGAAATTTCTCGATGAAGCAAAAGTCTATATCAAGTCCGGTGATGGCGGCGCGGGTGCCGTGTCCTTCCGGCGCGAAAAATTCATCGAATTCGGCGGTCCTGACGGCGGTGATGGCGGACGCGGCGGCGACGTCTGGGTCGAGGTGGTCAATGGTCTCAACACGCTGATCGACTTCCGCTTCCAGCAGCATTTCAAGGCTTCGATCGGACAGCACGGCATGGGCAAAACCCGCACCGGTGCCAAGGGTTCGGACGTGGTTCTGAGGGTACCGGTCGGCACACAGATATTCGAGGAAGACAACGAAACGCTGATCATGGACCTCACCAAGGAAGGTCAGCGCTTTCGTCTTGCCGCCGGCGGCAATGGCGGTTTCGGCAATGCCTACTTCAAGTCGTCCACCAATCAGGCGCCCACCCATGCCAATCCGGGCCTGGCTGGCGAAGAAAAAACCATCTGGCTGCGGCTTAAGCTGATTGCCGATGCTGGTCTGGTCGGTCTGCCCAATGCCGGCAAATCCACCTTCCTTGCGACGGTGACCCGCGCGCGGCCGAAGATCGCCAATTATCCTTTCACCACCCTGCATCCGAACCTCGGAGTTGCGACCATTGACGGCCGTGAATTTGTGCTGGCCGATATTCCCGGCCTGATCGAAGGTGCGCATGAGGGTGTGGGCATCGGTGACCGTTTCCTCGGCCATGTGGAGCGGACCCGCGTGCTGCTGCACCTCGTTTCCGCGCAGGAGGAAAAGGTCGGCAAGGCTTATAAAACAGTCAAGGCCGAACTGGATGCCTATGGCGGCGGCTTGACCGACAAGCCGGAAATCGTGGCGCTGTCGCAGATCGACGTGCTGGATGAAAAAGAATTGAAAAAGAAGGCGAAGGAGTTGGAAAAGGCCTGCGGCCGTCCTCCGCTCCTGCTATCCGCTGCCGCCCATATCGGTATGACGGAAGCGCTGCGCGCCCTTCGCGATGTCATCGTCTCGGCGAGCAATGGCGGTGAAACCGCCCTGCCCGACCGGTCCATGCCGCATGAGGACAGCGAGGCCGAGGAAGAGGACGACCGTCTATGAGCCTGACGCGCAAGCCGCTGGCGAGCCACCACCGGATCGTCATCAAGATCGGATCGGCGCTTCTGGTGGACCGGAAGACCGGCCTCAAGAAAGACTGGCTGGATGCCATCTGCGAGGATATCGCCGCGCTCAAGAAAAACGGCGCGGATGTCCAGGTCGTCTCTTCGGGCGCCATCGCGCTTGGCCGCACCGTGCTCGGCCTGCCTTCCGGCGCATTGAAGCTGGAGGAAAGCCAGGCGGCGGCGGCTGTCGGCCAGATCGTGCTGGCGCGGGCATGGTCGGAAAGCCTGTCACGGCATGAGATCGTCGCCGGCCAGATTCTGCTGACGCTCTCCGACACTGAGGAGCGCCGCCGTTATCTCAATGCGCGCGCCACCATCAACCAGCTGCTGAAGATCGGCGCTATCCCGATCATCAATGAAAATGATACCGTGGCGACCACCGAAATTCGCTATGGCGACAATGACCGTCTGGCGGCACGTGTGGCGACCATGACGGGTGCCGATCTTCTGGTGCTGTTGTCGGATATTGACGGGCTCTACACCGCCCCGCCGCATCTCGATCCCGATGCGAAATTCCTTGAGACGATCGCCGATATTACGCCCGAAATCGAGGCCATGGCAGGCGGTGCGGCATCCGAGCTTTCTCGCGGCGGCATGCGTACCAAGATCGACGCGGGCAAGATCGCGACCGCTGCCGGCTGCGGCATGATCATCGCCTCCGGCAAGACGCTTAATCCCTTGAAGGCTATTGAAAACGGCGCGCGCTCCTCATGGTTCGCCCCATCGGGAACGCCGGTGACGGCGCGCAAGACCTGGATTGCCGGGCAATTGCAGCCGGCCGGCGAAATCCATGTGGATGCAGGGGCCGAAAAGGCGCTTTATGCCGGAAAAAGCCTGCTTCCCGCAGGCGTGCGGCAGGTGAAGGGCAATTTCGGGCGCGGCGACGCCATCGCCATTATCGGCGCCGAAGGCCGTGAGGTCGCGCGCGGTCTTGCGGGTTACGATGCCGAAGAGGCGCGTCTTATCATCGGTCACAAGTCCAACGAGATCGAGGCGATCCTCGGTTATGTCGGGCGGGCGGCGATGATCCATCGTGACGATCTTGTCATGACGGGCGCTGCCGTCAAAGTTAAGAATGCAAAGAAGGATGAGGTCCATGCCTGAACAGGCCGTGAAGCAGAGCCATGATATTGACGCGCTGATGTTGACCATCGGCGCTCAGGCGAAAGCTGCTTCGCGACCGTTGTCGATTGCCGGTACGGACCAGAAGAACCGTGCGCTGCTTGCCATGGCCTCCGCCATCGAAGCCTCGAAGGATGCGATCCTCGCCGCCAACCGCAAGGATCTCGTCGCTGCGGAAAGCGCCGGCCTTGCCGCTTCGTTTGTGGACAGGCTGACGCTCAACGATGCGCGCATCGCCGGCATTGCCGAAGGCATCCGCTCGGTTGCCGCGTTGCCCGATCCGGTCGGTGAAGTCATTGCGGCCTGGGATCGCCCGAATGGGCTGAAGATCGAGCGCGTACGTACACCGCTCGGCGTTATCGGTGTGATCTACGAAAGCCGCCCGAATGTGACGGCGGATGCCGGTGCGCTGTGCCTCAAGGCGGGCAATGCCGTGATCCTGCGCGGCGGCTCGGATTCGCAACATTCATCGCGTGCTATCCATGCCTGCCTCGTGGCGGGCCTGAAGATTGCCGGGCTCCCTGAGCATGCCATTCAGCTCGTGCCGGTGACCGATCGTGCCGCCGTCGGTGCGCTTCTCAGCGGTTTGAACGGCACGGTGGACGTTATCGTGCCGCGCGGTGGCAAAAGCCTGGTGGCGCGGGTGCAGTCGGAAGCCCGCGTGCCGGTCTTCGCGCATCTCGAGGGCATCTGCCATATCTATGTCGACAAATCTGCCGATCTCGACATGGCAAAACGTATCGTCGTCAATGCCAAGATGCGCCGCACCGGCATTTGCGGGGCGGCCGAGACATTGCTGGTGGATGCCGCTGCCGTTTCCACGCATCTCACGCCGCTCGTCAAGGCCTTGATCGAAGCCGGCTGCGAAGTGCGCGGTTCGCAGGCGGTTCGCGATGTGGTGGCGGATCTGGTGTCGGCAACGGAGGAGGACTGGCGCACCGAATATCTCGATGCGATCATTTCGGTCGCCGTTGTGGATGGCATTTCCGGTGCGATCGATCATATCGGCACCTATTCGTCCAACCACACAGAGGCGGTGATTGCCGAGGACCCTGATGTGGTCGAACGGTTCTTCAACGAACTCGATTCGGCCATTCTGCTGCACAATGCCTCGACGCAGTTCGCGGATGGCGGCGAATTCGGCATGGGTGCTGAAATCGGCATCGCCACCGGCAAGATGCATGCACGCGGTCCCGTCGGCGTCGAGCAACTCACCTCGTTCAAATACCGTGTGCATGGCACCGGCCAGACACGGACGTGATATTTGCCGGCCGATAAGCGCCTCGACAGACGTTATCTCACCATGCCGCATGTGGAGCGCGGCATGGTCGTCGGGCTTTTCGGCGGCTCCTTCAATCCGCCGCATGCCGGCCATGCGCTGGTGGCGGAAATTGCGCTGCGCAGGCTGGGTCTCGATCAGCTCTGGTGGATCGTCACTCCGGGCAATCCGCTGAAAAGCCGTTCGGAACTGGCGTCCCTCGAAGACCGCATTGCTGCTTGCGAAAAGCTTGTTCATGATCCCCGCATCAAGGTCACAGCCTTCGAAAAATCGCTGGGCATGAGCTATACGGCCAATACGCTTGCCAAGGTGAAGGCGAAGAATCCGCATGTTCGCTTCGTCTGGATCATGGGCGCCGACAATCTGAAGAGTTTTCACCGTTGGCAGAAATGGCGCAGCATCGCTGAGACTTTCCCAATCGCGGTGATCGATCGACCCGGCTCGACTTTGTCCTACCTCTCCTCCACCATGGCGCAGGCTTTCAGCCAGGCGCGGATAGATGAGGACGATGCGGGCGTTTTGTGGAAAAAACGCGCTCCCGCCTGGGTTTTCATTCATGGGCCGCGTTCGACACTCAGCTCCACGGCACTGCGAAACGGTCGCAAATGACGCCTTCGATCACAAATGATGTATGGGCAGGGTGTCAAAGGCTCCATATCTTGAAAAGTTAATGTTTTGATGCCACCTTTATTGTGTGACGCAGAGAATCGCGTCGCGCAGTGCCTGTTTTGTCATTCTTGGAAAGGAAAACCTCTGACAACAGTACACGCCAAGGGAAGAGCGTTCGTTGCTATCCCGAAGGGTCAGGACAGTGGCGCCGATGCCGCCGGCCATGCCCTCGAAACCGTCCTCGCGAGCCTCGAGGACTCCAAGGCTGAAGATATCGTCTCTCTCAACATTGCCGGAAAATCGGCGCTTGCGGACTACATGGTCGTGGTCTCCGGGCGGTCGAACAGGCATGTCTCGGCGATTTGCGAGCATCTCCTGAAAGATATGAAGGATGAAGGGTTCGGAAACGCCCGCGTTGAAGGTCTTGAGGCCGGAGACTGGGTGGTTATCGATGCCGGCGATATCATCGTTCATGTGTTCCGTCCGGAAATCCGCGCCTTCTATAACATTGAAAAAATGTGGGCGACGCCGGATATGCCGGAAGAGACGCTGCATTGATGCGGTGAGCCTTTGAGCGAGTGCATCGCTTTTGCCGAAGATCATATATGACTTCGGAAACGGTGCCTCTGGCCGGAAATCAGACCGGCCGCATAGGAATCCGCAGGCTATGCTGTTAAGAGCGTGACCCTGTTGGGTCACGACGAATGCAGGTTTGCGATGCGGATTTCAATTTTTGCGGTGGGACGGCTGAAATCCGGCCCTGAAAAGGATCTTGCGGCCCGTTATATCGAGCGCCTGGCAAAGACCGGCCCGGCGATCGGGCTGGAGTTTTCACGGGTGATCGAGGTTGCCGAAAGCCGCGCTTCCAATGCGGAGACCCGCAAGCGCGAAGAAGCCGCGATGCTGGAAAAACATCTGGCTGACGGAGCTGCCCTCGTCCTGCTGGACGAGCGCGGAAAAGCGCTCGATAGTCCTGCCTTCGCTTCATTTTTTGGCGATCTGCGTGATAGCGGCAAGCGCGATCTCATAATTGCCATAGGCGGAGCCGACGGGCTCGACCCCACGCTCTATGACAAGGCGACGGCCGTTCTCAATCTCGGCAAGCTGACATGGCCGCATCAGATCGTTCGTATCCTGATTGCCGAACAGCTCTACCGTGCCGTCACAATCCTTTCCGGCCATCCCTATCATCGCGTTTGAACGGGCTTCGATTCGGAGAAATGTCTCAATTTTAACATGAAGCTCCGCGACACCGCTGGCAGCGGGCGGCCTTTCTCAGGCCTCTTGGAAGATCGCGGCAAAATCCCTAATATCGACGCTCCTGCTTCGGCATCAAAGAAAGTTCACATGGACAACAGGCCTCAACGAAAACGGCACGCTGCCCTTGCGGGCGCGGTTATTGCTGCTTTCGTCCTGGGGATCGGTCCGACCTATTCGCGGGACGATGCGGGTGCCGTTCCGGCCGCAGGCGATGATTCCTCTCCGGATGCGCTGCAGACGCTGGAGAAGCGCCGCGACCAGAACCGGCAGGATCTGGAGGAACTGGTCGACAGCATCGGTCTTTCGGAAGACAAGACAAGGACGCTTGAGGAGAGCATCGCCTCCCTCAATCAGGACAGCGCCCGCATCCGGGAGGAGCTGATCGCATCCGCTGCCCGGCGCAAGGCGCTGGAAACCAAGATCAGCGATGGTGAGGATCGCCTCGCCAAGCTTTCGGTGCGCGAGGATGGCGTCAAGGCGTCGCTGCGGGAAAGACGCGGGGTGCTGGCGGAAGTTCTGGCGGCGTTGCAGCGCATGGGCCGAAATCCGCCCCCCGCCCTTCTCGTCTCGCCGGAGGATGCGCTTGCGTCCGTGCGAAGCGCCATTCTTCTCGGCGCCGTCGTGCCCGGCATTCGCGGTGAAACCGACAAGCTGGTCGCCGCTCTCAAAGAATTGACCGATCTGAGGCAGGCAATCGCTCGCGAAAAGGACGATCTTACGGGTATGATGACGGCAAGTCTGGAAGAGGAAAAACGCCTCGACCTGCTGATTGCCGAAAATGACCGCAAGAACACCCAGACGGCGGCGGAGCTGGAGGCGGAACGCAAGCGATCTGAAGAGCTTGCGAGCAAGGCGACGAGCCTTGAGGGGCTGGTCAGTTCGCTTGAAGGCGAGATTACCTCGGTGCGGGAGGCGATGGAAAAGGCGCGGGCGGAAGAGCAGCGTCTGGCCCGTCTTTCGGAGGCGGAACGTGAAAAGGAGCGCGCCGCGGCCGAGGCTGGAATGCCCGATAAAAACCGTATTGCGCCCGCATATCCCTTCGCGAGTTTGAAGGGAAAGCTGGAGGTGCCGGTTGCCGGCGAGGTGCTGCGGCGCTTCGGCGATGCGGACGGAACGGGCCACTTTTCCAAGGGAATTGTCGTCGCGAGCGGACCGGAAGCCATCGTGACGGCGCCTGCAGACGGCTTCGTGGTGTTTGCCGGAGATTTTCGCAGTTATGGCCGGATGATCATCCTCAATACGGGTGATGGATATCATGTGGTGATGACGGGCATGGACAATGTGAGGACGCGGCAGGGCATGTTCGTGTTCTCCGGAGAGCCCATCGCCTCCATGGGTGCAAAAAGAGTAGCGAGTGCAGCAGCATTGGCGCTGGAAACCGACAGGCCAACGCTCTACATTGAGTTCAGGAAAGATGGTGTACCGGTTGATTCCCAACCGTGGTGGACCGCAAAAAATACCGGAAGGGCGCACAATGATTCGTAAGGTTTCGCTTCTCCTTATCGGTGGGCTTATGGGCGCCACGGCGATGAGCGTGATTTATTCGGCGAGCATGCCGGCACAGGCGGCCGGGCCTTCGACCTATAAGGAACTGTCGATCTTTGGCGACGTGTTCGAGCGCGTGCGCGCACAATATGTGACGCCGCCGGATGACGAGAAGCTGGTGGAAAACGCCATCAACGGCATGCTGAGCTCGCTCGATCCGCATTCGAGCTTCATGAATGCCAAGGATGCCAATGACATGCGCACCCAGACCAAGGGTGAATTTGGCGGTCTCGGCATCGAAGTGACCATGGAGAACGAGCTCGTCAAGGTCATCACGCCGATCGACGATACACCGGCTTCCCGCGCGGGCATTCTCGCCGGCGACTTCATTTCGGAAATCGACGGTACGCCGGTTCGTGGCCTGAAGCTGGAACAGGCGGTCGAAAAGATGCGCGGCGCGGTGAAGACGCCGATCAAGCTGACGATCATCCGTCAGGGCGCCGACAAGCCGCTCGAATTCACCGTCATGCGTGATGTCATTGCCGTGCGCGCCGTCAAGTCCCGCGTCGAAGGTGACAATGTCGGTTATCTGCGCGTCATCTCCTTTACCGAGAAGACCTATGACGATCTCGAAAAGGCGATCAAGAAGATCAAGGCGGATGTGCCGGCCGACAAGCTGAAGGGTTATGTGCTCGACCTTCGCCTCAACCCGGGCGGTCTGCTCGATCAGGCGATCAATGTCTCCGACGCCTTCCTTGAGCGTGGTGAGGTCGTTTCGACCCGTGGCCGTAACCCCGACGAGACCCGCCGCTTCAACGCGACGGCAGGCGATCTGACCGATGGCAAGCCGGTCATCGTGCTCGTCAATGGCGGTTCGGCTTCGGCTTCGGAAATCGTTGCCGGCGCCCTGCAGGATTTGCGCCGTGCGACCGTGGTCGGCACGCGCTCCTTCGGCAAGGGTTCGGTCCAGACGATCATTCCGCTAGGTGAAGCGGGCGCACTGCGCCTGACCACGGCGCTCTATTACACGCCGTCGGGTAAGTCGATCCAGGGTACGGGCATCGAGCCTGACATCAAGGTGGAACAGCCGTTGCCGCCTGAGTTGCAGGGCAAGGTGACAACCGAAGGTGAATCCGGTCTTTCCGGCCACATCAAGGGCCAGAGCGAAACCGACGAAGGTTCGGGTTCGTCGGCCTATGTTCCGCCGGAAGCCAAGGACGACATCCAGCTCAACTATGCTCTGGACCTGTTGCGCGGCAGCAAGACGGATCCGTCTTTCCCGCCGAACCCGGAAAAGGCTGTGGTCAACAAGCAGTAAGATAATGCGCCGGTCAGCCGGCGCATTCCATCTCTTGCCCAACCGTTTGGACGGATCGTTCATTGCCTTCGGACCTGCGAAAACCGCTTCTGGGTCGTCAGAAAAAAAGCGTCGGTATCAACCGGCGCTTTTCCGTCATTATGGTTCTGTCGGTACTTGCGGTTTTTTCAATCGGCGGCTTGTCCGTCTATACGGCGCTTTCGCCCGGCAATTTGCAGAAGACGGTGACCGGGCCGGATACACAGCCTCAGCTTGCCGAAAAAACACCTGAAATCGCACCGGCGGATGTGACGGCTCCCGGCAATGCCGCCGGTCTCCAGCCACAAAGCGGGCGCTCGGGCGCCAATATCAATCGCGAGACGATGCCAGACGGCAATGTCGTATCGGTTTATTCTCCCCGTCCCCGCGAGGGTGACGGGCCGGTGCTGATGAGCGGCCAGACCTATGGTCAGGATCCGCGCATGGCGACGCGACCCAATGAGGAACTGCTGGAAGAAACCGCATTCGGCGGGTTGCCGGTCATCGGTGCGGACGGCTTGCGGCCGATGGAGCAATATGCGCGGCCCTGGTCCGGCGCACGCGGTACCCGGGTGGCGATTGTGGTCGGCGGGCTGGGTCTCAGCCAGACAGGGTCGCAAAAAGCGATCCGGGAACTGCCGCCGGAGGTGACGCTCGGTTTTGCCGCCAGCGGCAACAGCCTGCAACGCTGGATGCAGGAGGCGCGCCGGCAAGGACATGAAATCCTTCTGCAGATACCGCTTGAGCCTTTTGGTTATCCGGGTACCAATCCCGGCCCGGACACCCTGCTGGCGGGCGATCCCGCCAAGGTCAACATTGATCGTCTGCATCGTTCCATGGCGAAAATCACCAATTATACCGGCATCATGAATTATCTCGGTGGGCGTTTCCTTGCCGAGCAGGCGGCGCTGGAGCCGGTAATGCGGGATATTGGCAAGCGTGGCCTGCTGTTTCTGGATGATGGTTCCTCTGCGCAGTCGCTGAGCGGTGGTATCGCCAAGGCGATTTCCGCCCCACAGGGTTTCGCCGATATTCTGCTCGACGGCGAAGTCACCGAAGCTGCGATTTTACGCAAGCTGGACGAACTGGAGCGAATTGCGCGGCGTAACGGCCAGGCAATCGGCGTTGCGTCGGCTTTCGATGAAAGCGTTGCGGCGATCTCGAAATGGTCGCGCGAGGCTGGTGGGCGCGGCATCGAGATTGTCGGTGTTTCTGCGCTTGTTTCCGGGCAGGCAGGGCAGTAAACCTTCCCTGCGGCCATTTCTGGCGCTCAGACAGTGCGGGTTTCCCATGACAATCAAAGCAGAAGATTTGCCTTACCGTCCCTGTGCGGGAATTATGGTGCTGAACGCCGAGGGCCTTGTCTGGGCCGGCCGGCGTATCAAGGAAGGCAATTCCGAATATGATGGCTCACCGCATTTGTGGCAGATGCCACAGGGCGGCATCGATGACGGCGAGCGGCCTTTGACGGCCGCCATTCGCGAACTCTACGAAGAAACGGGCATGAAAACGGTGAGCCTGCTTGCGGAGGCGAGCGACTGGATTCACTATGACCTTCCACCTGAACTGATCGGTATCGGCCTGAGGGGCAAATATCGCGGACAGGCGCAGCGCTGGTTCGCGTTCCGCTTCGAAGGCGACGAAAGCGAGATTCAGATCGATCCGCCGCCGACCGGGCATACGGCCGAATTCGACGCCTGGGACTGGAAGCCGATGGAAAGCCTGCCGGAACTCATCGTGCCGTTCAAGCGCGCGGTATACGAACAGGTCGTGGCGGAGTTCCAGCACCTTTCCGGCAAATAAAAAAGGCGGCCTTGGCCGCCTTTTCTGTCCTGTCGCCAGTGCTTATTCCGCTTCGTTGGCGGAATCGGCGTTGAGCTGGCCGTATTTTTCCACACCGATCTTGCCGAGCAGTTCGAGCTGGGTTTCGAGAAAGTCGATATGGCCTTCCTCGTCGATCAGCAGTTCTTCGAAAAGCTTCATGGAGACGTAGTCTCCGGCCTCATAACAGATATCACGCGATTTCTTGTAGGAGGTGCGGGCGTCATATTCGCCGGCTAGGTCGGATTCCAGGACTTCCTTGACGTTCTGGCCGATGCGCAGCGGCGCGACGGTCTGAAGGTTGGGATGGCCTTCAAGGAAGATGATGCGTGCGACCAGCTTGTCGGCGTGCTGCATTTCCTCGATGGATTCAGCACGTTCCTTTTTGGCGAGCTTCGTGTAGCCCCAGTCTTCCAGCAAACGATAGTGAAGCCAGTACTGGTTTACCGCACCGAGTTCGAGAAAAAGGGCCTCGTTAAGCCGCTCGATGACTTTTTTGTCGCCTTTCAATGTCCGCTCTCCTGTTGTCTTCATGGAATTGCTTCAAGCGGGACATAAAATCAAAAACATCGGCCTCAGTCGAGTGGCGACGGGCATGATATTCTTCGGTGGTTTTGATGATCAGGTCGACAACGGTGGGGAAACAGCCGCAGCAGCGGCCGCGTTTTTCCATGGCGTGATACACTTTTGCCGGAACAATGAGCTGCCAACAGTCCTCGTCGAGGAGCTCGTTAATGACGTCCCGGATATCGTGATCGGTGATGTAATTGCAGCTGCAAACCAGCATGATGGACTGCCTGTATGACGCAACACGTTGTTTTCGTTCTTAAACCAAAACAGGACAGCAAATGTCAAGAAAAACCTCTCGGCAAGGCGCTCTGGATTTTCTAGACTCATTCTAAACTATACAAAAACTATCGTGTTTTCATTGGTTTAGGCTTCCTGCTTTTCCAGTGTTTTATCTTCAAGTTTTTGTGCGCAGCAAAAATATCGAAGGCGACATCACGAAAAGTTTACTGAGCTCAGGCGACCAAGAGGGCAGGGATGGGCGGCGTCAGGCGAAATATTGGCCACCATTGGCCGTCATGGTCGAGCCGGTGATGAAACCGGCCTCATCGGAAACCAGAAACAGAACGCAGCGCGCGATTTCTTCCGGTTCACCCAATCGTCCGACGGGAATCTGCGGCACGATCCGTTCGGCCAAGACCTTCTCCGGGATCGCTCTTACCATCTCCGTGCCGATATAGCCCGGGCAGATGGCGTTGACGGTGATGTTGCGGCTGGCGCCTTCCTGGGCGAGCGCTTTGGTGAAGCCGATATCGCCGGCTTTAGAGGCGGAATAATTGGCCTGCCCTGCCTGTCCCTTCTGGCCATTGATGGAGGAGATATTGACGATGCGGCCGAAACCGCGATCACGCATGCCCGGCCAGACGGGATGCGTCATGTTGAACACGCCGGTGAGGTTGGTGTCGATCACCTCGCGCCATTGCTGCGGCGACATCTTGTGGAACATCGCGTCGCGGGTGATGCCGGCATTGTTGACGAGCACCTCGACGGGACCGAAGGTCTCTTCCACTTGGGCTATGCCATTGACGCAGGCGTCATAGTCGCGCACGTCCCATTGAAAAGCCGGGATGCCGGTTTCTTTCCGGAATGCTTCCGCCCTGTCTGTCGTGAAGGCGTAATTGACGGCCACCCGGTAGCCGGCCGCCTGGAGGGCGCGGGCGATTGCGGCGCCTATGCCGCTCGTCCCGCCGGAAATCAAAGCAACCCGGCTCATATCGGCCTCCATGACCTGTGATCGAAGCGCCTGCACATGCGAGGATGCTTCTCTGTCTTGCAGAACTTGTTTGTCGTGCTCACCGGCCACAGAAATGCGGCCAATGGGAGGCCGCTTCTACCCTATTGCGCACCGAACCGGAATTGCTTTTTGGCAAGTTGCGTAGCGGTTCAGAGTGCTTCGATGCACATGGCGACACCCATGCCGCCGCCGATGCAGAGCGTTGCGAGACCCTTCGACACGTTGCGGCGGCGCATCTCGAAAATGAGGGTGTTGAGGACGCGCGCGCCGGAGGCGCCGATCGGATGGCCGATGGCAATCGCCCCGCCATTGACGTTGACGATATCAGGATCGAGGCCAAGTTCGCGCACAACCGCGCAGGACTGGGCTGCGAAGGCTTCATTGGCTTCCACAAGCCCGATATCGCCGATCGACCAGCCGGCCTTGGCCAGCGCCTTGCGGGAGGCGGGAATGGGACCGGTGCCCATGATCTGCGGATCGACGCCCGCCGTCGCCCAGGAGGCGATACGGGCGAGCGGCCTGATACCGCGCTTTCCTGCTTCCTGTTCCGACATCAAAAGTGTGGCGGCGGCACCGTCATTCAGCCCGGAGGCGTTGCCGGCCGTGACTGTGCCTTCCTTGTCGAAGGCGGGGCGCAGCTTGGCCATGGTTTCCAGCGAGGCGCCGGCGCGGATATGTTCATCGGTGTCGATGACGATATCGGCCTTGCGGCCTTTTACCGTGAAGGCCACGATCTCGTCGGCGAAACGGCCGGCGCTTTGCGCGGCTTCAGCCTTGTTCTGCGATGCGACGGCAAACTGGTCCTGCTCATCGCGGGAAAGCTGCCATTGGCGGGCGATGTTTTCAGCGGTGATGCCCATGTGATAGCCATAAAAGGCGTCGGTGAGGCCGTCTTTCAGCATGGTGTCGATCATCTTGAAATCGCCCATTTTCACGCCGCCACGCAAATGGGCGCAGTGGGGTGCCATGGACATGGATTCCTGGCCGCCGGCAATGACAATGTTCGCGTCGCCGGTGACGATCTGCTGCATGCCAAGGGCCACGGCGCGCAGGCCGGAGCCGCAGAGTTGATTGAGGCCGAAGGCGGTTGCTTCCTGTGGAATGCCGGCTTTCATGGCAGCTTGCCGCGCCGGGTTCTGCCCCTCGCCTGCCGTCAGGACCTGACCGAGAATGACTTCATCGATTTCGCTCGCCGCCACACCGGCGCGCTCCAGCACGGCACTGATGACGGTCGCACCGAGTTCGTGGGCTGGCGTATTGGCGAAGTGGCCATTGAAAGAGCCGACGGCTGTACGCGCGGCGCTGGCAATCACGATTGAAGGCAGGGTCATCAGTTTTCTCCTCACTTGCGGGCGGAGACTGGCAAAGCTTTCAATACAAGTCAAATGCCGAAAGTTGCTTTAAAAGATGTTGCTAAATCACGCTGAAATCTTGCGGAAAATTGCTGCGCAAAAAACAAACTGTTGCGATGCACAAAACATTTGTCAGAGGGCTTGTTTTGCGCATACACTTTGCGCCGGGAAGAGCAAGAACACCAAAAAACAAGAAAATACCATCATCGCGAGGAGGCGGGCATGGCGAAACACGACGGCGAAACAATCATTAAAAAATACGCCAACCGGCGGCTCTACAATACCGGCACCAGCACCTATGTGACGCTCGATGATCTCGCGCAGATGGTCAAGCGCGGTGAGGACTTCAAGGTTCAGGATGCCAAGTCGTCCGAGGACATCACCCATGCCGTCCTGACGCAGATCATCGTCGAACAGGAGGCCAAAACCGGCAATACGCTGCTGCCGACGGCGTTTCTGCGGCAATTGATCTCCTATTACGGTGACCAGATGCAGATGGTCGTGCCGACATTTCTCGAACATTCGATGAAGACCTTCTCCGACCAGCAGAGCCAGATGCAGGAGCATATGGCCAAGGCTTTCGGCGATGGCTCGCTGGCCCGCAATTTTCAGGCGCCATTGCAGATGATGGAAGAGCAGATCCGCCGCAATACGGAGCTCTTCCGGCAGGCGATGCAGGGTTTCACGCCTTTCGCAATGCCGCAGGCGCCCAAGGAAACCCGTAAGCCGAATGCATCTGAAATCGATGAGCTGAAGGCGCAGTTGCGCGCATTGCAGCAAAAGCTCGACCAGCTTTGATCCTGTCGGGCCGATGCCGGGTTTTGATGAACCGCATCGGCTTCTGCTTCAGCGTGCCAATCTTTCCGGCACGCGCAGCAACAGCAGCAACCCGGATCCCAGAAACACAATGAGTGTCGCCATGCCGATATGGGCAGAGCCGCTTATAGTGGTTGCTATCGAAAAAGACAGGGTCGCCATGAAGCTGGTGGCGCGTCCGGAGAGCGCATAAATGCCGAAATAACGGCCTGCCTCCGCCACGGTGATATTGCGGGCAAGATAAGAGCGCGACGAAGCCTGAACCGGGCCGAAGGCAAGGCCGATCAGCACGCCATACAGCAGATAGGCTTTCTCCGCGCCGGTCGCGAAAATACCGCCATTATCCACCGTCGATAATTGCACCCAGCCGAACAGGGTGGAGCCTTTCTCCGTGGAGACGATGCCAAGCGTGGCGACCAGCAGAAGCACCAGACTGATGAGGATGGTGATGCGCGACCCGAGTTTCTGGTCGACGCGCCCGGCGGCAAAGCAGCCTGCGATGGCGACGACATTGAGCAGGATGCCGAAGAGGCCGATTTCCATCGTCGCCCAGCCGAACATGCCGGCGGCGAAGGCACCGCCCAGAATGAGAACGCCATTGACGCCATCCTGATAGAGCATGCGCGCAATCAGAAACCGCAACAGCATGGGGCGGTAGCGCAGCTCACGCAGCGTTATCTTCAGCTCTCCCAGTCCCGAGCGAATCGCGGCTGTGAAGGGCAAGCCCTTTTCAGCATCGGGAGTGAGAAGAAACATCGGCAGAATGAAGATGAGATACCAGAGCGCTGCGAGTGGGCCGGTTATTCTGGCATCCTCGCCGGTTGCAGGATCGAGGCCGAAAAGCGGCTTGATACCGGCGATGGTCACCCCGGTCTGTGGATTGGCGGCCAGAAGTGTCACCACGGCAATCAGCACCACCATGCCGCCGAGATAACCGAGCCCCCAGGCGAGATTGGAAATGCGTCCGACATTTTGCGGATTGGTCAGCTGCGGCATCATGGAATCGTTGAAGACGATGGAAAATTCCGCCGCGATGGAGGCGAGGATCATGCAGACGATTGGAAGGATGAGCGGCGAACCGGGTGCGGCAAACCAGAGGAAAAAGAGACTTACGATCTTGATGACGGCAAAAAAGGCGATCCACGGCTTGCGCGCGCCGGACTGGT
Source organism: Agrobacterium sp. NPDC090283 (assembly GCF_044769685.1). NCBI lineage: Bacteria > Pseudomonadati > Pseudomonadota > Alphaproteobacteria > Hyphomicrobiales > Rhizobiaceae > Agrobacterium > Agrobacterium sp. NPDC090283. Next base: position 126,453 of record NZ_JBIVYG010000012.1, read on the forward strand.
CGGCGATGGAGCCGAGAATGGGGGAGAAGAGGGCGATGATGATCGACGACACTGTCGCCATGTTGCTCCATGTCGCCTGCGCCGAAATGGGATCAGCGGTGAGACGGGCGACGAAATAGGGCCCGAAAACGAAGGTCGTGACGACCGTGAAAAACGGCTGCGCTGCCCAGTCGAACATCACCCAGCCCCAGATGCCGCGTTTGGCAACCACTGTTTCCGCATTTGGGGAAGGGACAGTCATTCATCGTCCTATCGGAAAATCGGGAAATAAAATGCGCGATGCGGGTGCATCCGTCTTGTCTGGCGCCATCCGGGAGACCCGGATGGCGTGCTTTAAGGCTGCCGATCAGCGTGCCTGAACGATATCGCCAAGCAGCCCGGCCGCAACCGTCAGACGGGCAAGGTTGGTATCGCCGCTGTCGCTGAGTGCGCCGAGTTCGGAGACGATGCGGTTGACGCGCACGCGGTCCGCTGCATACCAGGCCTGAACCGGATCCTTTTCTCTCGCATATTCGGTCAGCGCGGAGATGACGATCCGGCGTCGCGACGAGGAGATCTGGTCCTGGCTGCGCAGGAGAGCCAAGCTCTCGTAATGATCCGCCGGGGTGATCCGCTGGCTTGCATCCAGCAGACGCGCGACGCGGAAGGTCGACGAGACGGTGGCATAGCTTTCGGCGGCGCGCGCAAGCGTGGTGCCGGCGCTTTCGGCGATGCGCATGATCTCCGGCACATAGACGAGCAGGGAAAGCGTATCGAGTTCCTCCAGAAGACCGGAAGGAACACCGTCGATTTCCGTGACGCCGAGTTCGCGGCGATACTTCGCCGCTGCCGGCGACAGCGTCTTGATCGCGGTTTTCAGGCGCTCGATTTCGGTCGCCATGTCACCTGCGGCTGCGCCCGCGCTCCCGGTTTGCAGGTAAAGCCTGCTCGCATCCGAGAAGATGCGGGTGATCGTGGCATAAAGCCCGTTCTGGACTTCACCCCCGACCTTGCCGTCAAGCGCGTCGACTTCGCTCCACAGGCGTTTGAGACCGAAACCATCCTCGACGATCACCGCCGCCTTGACGACGTCGGCCGCCAGAAGGCCGCTCGCATCGGCAAGTTTCTGCACGAAGCCCGGACCGCCGCGATTGACGACGGCATTGGCGAGCGCGGTCGCGACGATTTCGCGATGCAGGCGATGCGACTTGATGTCGTCCGCATAGTTCTTCTGCATCTTGGCCGGGAAATAATCGACCAGAAGATGCTGCAGATAAGGCTCGTCCGGAAGCGGGCTTGCCACCAATGCGTCGAACAGGGTGAGCTTGGCATAGGAGAGGAGCACGCCGATTTCCGGCCGGGTCAGCGGCTTGCCTGAGGCATATCTTTCGCTCAGTTCGGCATTGTTCGGCAGGGTTTCGACCTTGCGGTTCAGCTGTCCGGCCGTCTCCAGTGCATTCATCAGGCGGCCGAGTTCTTCGCGGTTCGAAAGGCCGAGCCGCTCCGTCAGCGAGATCGCCAGCGATTGCAGGTAGTTATTGCGCAATACCAGCTGCGCCACTTCCGGCGTCATGGAGGCAAGAAGCTGGTTGCGTTTCGGCATCGTCAGGCGACCGCTGTTGACGGCGGAGGCGAGCGCGATCTTGATGTTGACCTCGACGTCGGAGGAGTTCACACCGGCCGAATTGTCGATGGCGTCTGAGTTGCAGCGCCCGCCCGAAAGCGAGTAGGCGATGCGACCCTTCTGGGTGATGCCGAGATTGGCGCCTTCGCCGATGACCTTGGCGCGCAGCTCGGTAGCATTGACGCGGATGGGGTCATTGGCCCTGTCGCCCACCTCGGCATTGGTTTCCACCGCCGCCTTGATGTAGGTGCCGATGCCGCCGAACCAGAGGAGATCGGTCGGCGCTTTCAGGATCGCGGTCATGATCTCGAAGGGCGTGGCGACTGATTTGTCGATGCCGATGGCGGCCACGGCTTCCGGGGTCAGCGTTACCGATTTTTCCGAGCGGGAAATGATCATTGCGCCGGCGGAGAGAGCCGAGCGGTCATAATCCTGCCAGCTGGAGCGCGGCAATTCGAAAAGCCGCTTGCGCTCAGTAAAGGACCTGTCGGTATCGGGGCTCGGGTCGATGAAGATATCGCGGTGATCGAAGGCTGCAATCAGCCTGATCTTTTCCGACAGCAGCATGCCGTTGCCGAAGACATCGCCGGACATGTCGCCCACACCCGCCACAGTGAAGGGGGTCGTCTGGATGTCGGTGTCCATTTCCCGGAAATGGCGTTTCACCGTTTCCCAGGCGCCACGCGCGGTGATGCCCATCTTCTTGTGGTCGTAACCGGCCGAGCCGCCCGATGCGAAGGCATCGTCCAGCCAGAAGCCGGCCTCATGGGCAAGACCATTCGCCGTGTCGGAGAAGGTCGCCGTTCCCTTGTCGGCGGCGACGACGAAATAGGGATCGTCACCGTCGAGCCTCAACGTATCGGCCGGCGGCACGATGGCGTCGTCGACGATATTGTCGGTGATCGAAAGCAGGGTGCGGATATAGGTCTTGTAGGCCTCGCGGCCGGCATTGAAGACCTCGTCGCGGGAGCCGCCGGCGGGCAGGCTCTTCGGGAAGAAGCCCCCCTTGGCGCCCACCGGAACGATCACCGCATTCTTGACCTGCTGCGCCTTGACGAGACCGAGCACTTCCGTGCGGTAGTCCTGACCGCGATCCGACCAGCGCAGGCCGCCGCGCGCGACCTTGCCGAATCGCAGATGCACACCTTCGACCTCTGTTCCATAAACGAAGATTTCGCGGAAGGGCCGTGGATCGGGCAGGCCATCCAGATGTTTGGGATCGAACTTGAAGGCAAGAATGTCACGCGGTGTGCCATCGGCGTTTTTCTGGAAGTAATTGGTGCGCAACGTCGCGTCGATGGCATTGACGTAACGTCTGAGGGTACGGTCCTCATCGAGATTGGGAACGCCGCTCAGGGCCGCTTCGATTGTTTTGTGTATTTCGGCGAGTTTCTTCAGCCGCTTCTTTTCATCGACAGACGGATCGAAGCCGGCCTTGAACAGCGCGAAAATATTCCGGGAGATGGCCGGATATTTATAGAGTGTTTCGGAAATATGCTCCTGCGAATAGACGATGCCGGTCTGGCGGAGATAACGGGCATAGGCGCGCAGCACGGAGACTTCGCGCACGGTAAGGCCGCAGGCGAGGATCAGGCGGTTGAAGTTGTCATTGTCCACCTTGCCGGAGAAGGCGGCGAGGAATGCTTCTTCGAGTTTCGGTCCATAGTGCGGCAGATCGAGCGTCGTTCCCTTGGTGACGGACAGTTCCATGTCATGCAGCACGATATCGCGCTTTTCGCCGTCCGAAACGACGCCGATATCGAAGGTGCGCTCGCTGATGACGTTGAAACCGAGATTTTCGAGCAGCGGCACGCGCCGCGAAAGCGGCAGGTGACCGTCGCGGTGGAAGATTTTCAGCGAAAGCGTTTCCGCCGACTGGCCTTCCTGCTGATAAAACTCGATACGGACCGGTTCGCCCTTCGCGGCGCCCAGAATATCCGGCATGTCGCCGATCGCCTCTTCCGGGGTAAAGGCTTCCTGATAGGCCTGATCGACCTCCAGCACCGGCGCACCCGGTTCGGAGAGGGTGATGAAATGATCGATCCAGCGCGCCGCGATGTCGCTGACGGCGTCTTCGAGCTTGTCCTGGGCGATACGCGGCGTCTTGCCTTCCGTGCGGCCGACGATGAAGTGGACGCGGGCGACGGCGCCTTCGGGGAAAGCGGGGTAATAGGCGGAAATATGCCCGTCATAGACCCTGCTCAGATAATCGCCGATCTTCTCGCGCACATAAGAATTATATTCCTCGCGCGGAACGAAAATGATGGCTGAAACGAAGCGGTCGAAACGGTCGATACGGGCAAGAACGCGCACGCGCGGCCGGTCGCTGAGTTCCATGATCTGCTCGACGAAGCGGATCAGAAGATCGGTCTCGATCTGGAAGAGATCGTCGCGCGGATAGGCTTCCAGCGTGTTCTGCAGGATGCGGCCGGAGTGGCTGTTCGGGTCGAAGCCGAAATGTCGTTCGACTTCCGCCACCTTGGCGCGCAGCAAGGGTATCTGCTTGACCGAGCGCGTATAGGCGGTGGCGGTGAAGAGGCCGACGATGCGCAGTTCGCCGATGACATTGCCGTCCTCATCGAAGCGCTTGATGCCGATATAATCCATATAGGCGCGGCGGTGCACGATGGATTTCACGTTGGCCTTGGTGACGATGAGGAAATCCGGGCCGTCGAGGAAGGCAAGGATTTCCGGCGTCGTCGTCACGGCGTTCTTGCCGAGGCGCAGCACGCGCACATCCGGATCGCTGAGGCTGCCGAGGCCGACGCCGTCACCGCGCTCGATCTTGGCGTTCTTTCCCTTGCCGGAATAGGTGTAGTCACGCATGCCGAGGAAAGTGAAATTGTCGTTGCGAAGCCAGTTGAGGAATTCGACGGCTTCCGCACGCTCCGTCTTGCGCCGTGACGAGCCGCGTTTGGACAATTCGTCCAGCGCCTCGTCGAGTTTCGCCAGCATGGGCCGCCAGTCGCGATAGGCAAACTGGACCTGCGTCAGCACGAAGCGCAGCCTTTCTTCAAGCGTTGCGGCGGCTGGCTGCGTGAGCGGCGCGATATGCAGCTGGATGAGGCTGATATTTTCAGCGGGATCATCCTCCGGTTCCGCAAGACGATAGCCCGCCTGCGCGCTTTCGTCGCGCACCAGGATCGGGTGCACGGCGAGGTAAAGACCGCGATAGCTGCTGGTGACCTCGCCCATGACGGAATCGTAAAGGAAGGGCATATTGCGGCCGATAATGGTCAGGACCGTTACCGGAATGTCCCGCGGCGAAACGCCCTCCACCTGGGAGATGCCGATGTACGGAGCGTCTCCGGTCCAGCGCGAAAGCGCCTCAAAACTGTGAGCGGCGCTCGCAGCCAGCATCTCTGCGGAATAATATTCTATATCGTCGGCGCTTGCCCTTCCATAAAGAATACCTGGATCAAGAAATTGGACATTTTCGGCAATTGCCTGCTGGCGCGCTTTTTCGATCTGTTTTTCGCGTTTTGGATTATTTCTGTAGCCCATTTGACGTGGATTCCTCCAAAAATCACACTTTAATATAAAAAAGCATCGCCAATTTGCGGATTTTGCCTTTTCAGTCGAATCGGATATTGGCGTGGAATTACGAAGAGTTTAAGAGGCTTTCGTGTTTCTTCAGTTTGGAAACGAAATTTTTTTGCTTCTTTTGCCATGAGGGCCTGTCACGAAGCATTTTGACAGTATTTCTGCGGCTAATTTTTAGGCGGTTCTTTGGCTGCCATGTGATGTTGCGGCCACGGTCGAAGCAAATTATTGATTTGCGCCTATTTTTGTGGTACACCAACGACACTGATCCACAGCGTGGCATTTGTGTGCCCAAAAACACCACGAAAGCAACACCTCTTTTGCACGCGGTTTCCGTGACATATCGAGCGTTTACGTTATCGAACCCCGCAAGACGGGAAGGTGTGTTTTTGCGTGCACGGCTGGACCAGTGCGGAGTCACCTGACGGTTCCCCCGTCTCATCAGGGCCTGACCGACCCAACCCCGGCATCCCCGGGTATGTAACAGGGAGTTTTTAGAACGAATGACGACCCAGCAGAAGAAATCTCCAGCACATCACGGTTTCAAGACCGGTGAAGCGATTGTGTATCCCGCTCATGGTGTCGGTACCATTTCTGCCATCGAGGAACAAGAAGTCGCCGGCATGAAGCTTGAGCTTTTTGTCATTGATTTCGAAAAAGACAAGATGCGTCTTAAAGTTCCCGTCGCCAAAGCCGTCAGCATCGGCATGCGCAAGCTTTCCGAAGGCGATTTTGTCGAGCGGGCGCTGAAAGTGGTGCAGGGCAAGGCGCGTGTGAAGCGGACCATGTGGTCGCGCCGCGCGCAGGAATATGATGCGAAGATCAATTCCGGCGATCTCATCGCGATTGCGGAAGTTGTGCGCGATCTCTACCGTGCGGAAAATCAGCCGGAGCAGTCCTATTCCGAGCGTCAGCTTTACGAAGCCGCTCTCGACCGCATGGCGCGCGAAATCGCCGCCGTCAACAAGATGTCCGAAACCGAGGCTGTTCGCCTGGTGGAAGTCAACCTTGCCAAGGGCCCCAAGCGCGGCAAGACCGTCGAAGAGGACGATTCTCAGGACGAAGCCGCTTAATAACCGGCTTTTTCCCTCTAAAAAAACCCGCCTTGATGGCGGGTTTTTTGTTGCCCGATTGGCTGGATATCCCCATCACAGGATTCGGATTTTCGTGCCCTTGCGCAGATGGGGCAAAATGCGCCTGATGTCGCGGGGGTGGAGGGCAACGCAGCCTGCGGTCGGCTCGTATCCCGGTCGGATCATGTGCATGAAGATCGCGGAGCCGCGGTTGCGGCTTCGTGAGGTGATGTTCCAGTCCAGCACCAGACACACATCGTAGAGGCTGTCCTTGCGCATCATTTCTTCATGGCTTGGCGTAAAGGGCGCCTTGACCAGCCTGTTGTAATTGGAGTTGCGAGGCTCGTCGCACCACAGCATCGATTTTTGCGTCCGTTGCATGGGCAATGCCGTCGCAGTAGCGGAAATGCGATCGCCGCGATAAAATCCGTGCAGCAGTCGGGTGATGGAGATCGGTGATTTCCCGTCTCCCTCACGTTTCATGGGGGTGCGGCCGTTACGTCCGATGGCGGCGGGAAAGGTGAGATGCCCGAATTGCACGATGGCCCGGCTGATTTTCAGGGGAGCCGGCCGAACCATGAGCGTCGACACGCGTTTACGTTGTTCTGGGGGGCGTTTGCTCATGTTTTTCACGAGATTTTGCTTTGCAGGTTATTTAACGTGAAGTCATAGCACTTCATCATATGATGGCAATGGGTTGACCTTTTATCGGCAAACCGCTGAATTGGCTGACGATTAAAGTAAGAAAGGCTGAGAATCCGAATGACGGCTCGCACTATCCTTCTGGTGGACGATGACGACGATCTTCGGGAGACGCTGACCGAGCAATTGTCTCCCTATGAGGAATTCTCGCTCCTGAGCGGTGCAAATGCCGCACAGGCGATGCAGACCGCCAAGACCGCCCAGGTCGATCTTCTGATCATGGATGTCGGCCTTCCCGACATGGACGGCCGCGAAGCGGTGAAGCTGTTGCGCAAGGGCGGCTTCAAGGCACCGATCATCATGCTCACCGGGCACGACACCGATTCCGATACGATCCTCGGGCTCGAGGCGGGCGCCAACGACTATGTGACGAAGCCGTTTCGCTTCGCCGTGCTTCTGGCGCGTATCCGGGCTCAATTGCGTCAGTATGAGCAGAGCGAGGACGCGGTTTTCACCGTTGGGCCCTATCAGTTCAAGCCCAGCCAGAAGCTTCTGACAACCGAAGACGGGAAGAAAATCCGGCTGACGGAAAAGGAAGCGGCGATCATCCGCTATCTCTATCGCGCCGGCAGCACCGTGGTGACCCGCGATGTCCTGCTCGAAGAGGTCTGGGGTTACAATTCCGGGGTGACCACACACACGCTGGAAACGCATGTCTATCGCCTGCGCCAGAAGATCGAACGCGACCCCTCCAATGCCGAAATTCTGGTGACCGAAAACGGCGGCTACAAGATCGTTCCCTGACAAAGGGCGCCTTTGCGTTGGTCATCATGTCAGGTTTGAAAGTTCACGCCGCGCGTCCGAGAAGACGCGCGGCGTTCTAACATCTTGTATTTTGAGGGCCGATATTGGAAAACCGCTATAGTGATGCAGGCGGTTTTCCGGAGTAACGATCGACATGGCCTTGACGGACGATATCATGCTGCTGGGGCAAGTGCCGTTATTCGCGGGGTTCAGCGATGACCAGCTGCGGCTCATCGCCTTCGGTGCGGAACGCCGCCGTGTCTCGGCCGGGCAAACATTGTTCCGGGAACATTCACCGGCCGAATGCGCCTTTGCAGTGACCTCGGGCCATTTCGAGCTTTTCGCAGCCGGGCGGGATGGAAAGCCCGTGCTGCAGGCGACGCCGGGCAAAGGCGCGTTGCTCTCTGAACTCGCGCTTTTCACGCTCTGCGAACGGAAGTTCACTGCCGTCGCGGCGGAGGATTCCGAAGTCATCCGGATAACGCGCATCCTCTTCCACCGGCTGGTGGAGGAGTTTCCGGAGGTTGCCGATATCGTGTCGGCGCGTATTCGCGATAATATCGCTTCGCTGGCTGCGGGGGCAGCCCGTTTGCACAACCGCTTCGTCTGACGCCAGTCTTCGTCCTGTTCAGAACCGGAAATGGGCAGTGACGGGAACATGGTCCGATGGACGGTTCCAGCCGCGGGCCTCGCGCAATATGTCGATTTTTTCGAGCGAGGAACCGAGATCCTGCGACGACCAGATATGGTCGAGACGGCGGCCGCGGTCTGCGGCTTCCCAATCCTTGGCGCGGTAGCTCCACCAGGTATAGATTTTTTCCGTCTCCGGCACGTTCAGGCGCATCAGATCGAGCCAGTTGCCCTTCTTCATGATGTCAAGCATGCCTTCGGTTTCGACAGGCGTATGGCTGACGATCTTCAGAAGTTGCTTGTGCGACCAGACATCGTTCTCGAGCGGCGCGATGTTGAGATCGCCGACGAGAATGGATGAGGTGCCGGGCACGCCATCGGCGCGCAGCGCCTTCATTTCCTCGATGAAATCGAGCTTGTGGCCGAATTTCGGATTGATCGACCGATCCGGCTCGTCGCCACCGGCCGGAACGTAGAAATTATGCAGCCGCACGCGGCGCGATCCAACCTGGAAAATCGCGGAAATGTGCCGCGCATCCCCGACACCGCAATAGTCCTGTCGATGATCTTCGGCCAGTGGAATCTTCGAGGCGATGGCGACGCCGTGATAGCCCTTCTGGCCGTGAATGATGACGTGCTCATAACCGAGCGCCTTCAGGGGCTTCATCGGAAACTCGCCATTCGGGCATTTCGTTTCCTGCAGGCAGAGAATGTCGGGCTTGTAACGCACCAGAAACTGCTCAACGATCGGCATTCTGAGTCTGACCGAGTTAATGTTCCAGGTGGTTATCGAAAACGACATGCATGTGCTCCGCTTTTATTGCCGCGAACCGCATGGGCCGTGACAAGTTTCCGGGGCGCAGGCTTATAACATCGTGACGAAAACGGGAATGTATTTTAGCGGGAAAATGAAAAAGGCGACCATGGGGTCGCCTTTCGAAGAATTTCCTCGGGGCCTGAAGCCTCAGCCGCCTTTGCGGACTTCCTCGTAATTGATGTTGAAGACGCGTTCATCAAGGTTCACGCCGGTCTGCACATTGAAGATCATGACCGTCGTGTCCTTGTTCTGGGCGTCGGTCGTGGTCCATTGTCTCAGATCGAAGGTCTTCGGGTCGAACATCAGGGTAATGGTGGAATCGCCGAAGACGCTCCTGTCACCAAGTACGATGGTGGTCAGGTCCGATTCTTCCTTCACATCGCGGACCTTCTGGTTGCCGAGATCGATCTTGTCGGAGAGAAGCAGGCTGAGCGGCGTCTTGGACAGCGGATAGAGATCCCATGTCTTCAGCTTCATGTTGCCGATGACGACGTTCTTGCCGTCGGCGATGACGCGCATGGGTGAGGGATCTTCATAGTTGAAACGGAGTTTGCCGGGCCGTTCGATGTAGAACTTGCCGCCGGTCTGCTCACCACGCGGGCCGAACTGCACGAATTCGCCCATCATGGTTTTGACCGAGGAAAAATGATTGGCGATTTTCTGCGCAGTGGCAGTATTGCCGGCTGCCTGGGCAAATGCGTCGAGCGGCGACAGGCCGGCGATCACTGCAGCCATGGAAAATGCCGTCAGCACGCCCCGTCGCGTCACGCCGTTTTGCTGTGCGTTTGCGATGGCCGTTTCGCCGGTGGTGAGGTCGTTCATTCTGTTCTCCTTCATCGCAGCGATTGTCCGCATAAAAGGCGGCGGCTTCATGACGTTGAAAGCGTGTAATAACGCTTCTCCGCCGCGCTTGGTTGCGGATGTTATCGCTCGATGATGTCTGCTTCCGTCGGTACGAGTATTTCGCGTTTTCCGGCATGATTGGCGGGGCCGATGATGCCCTCCTGCTCCATGCGCTCGATCAGCGAGGCGGCGCGGTTGTAGCCGATGCCGAGGCGCCGCTGCACATAGGAGGTGGAGGCTTTACCATCGCGAAGCACGACGGCGACGGCCTGGTCGTAGGGGTCTTCGGAGTCGGAGAAATTGCCGCCGCCGGCCGGGCTGCCGCCAGCGCCTTCCTCGTCATCTTCCTCGGTGATGGCTTCCAGATATTCCGGTGCGCCTTGTGTTTTCAGATAAGCGACGATCTCTTCGACTTCATTGTCGGAAACGAAGGGGCCGTGCACGCGCTGGATGCGTCCGCCGCCTGCCATATAGAGCATGTCGCCCATGCCGAGCAGCTGTTCGGCGCCCTGTTCTCCAAGGATCGTGCGGCTGTCGATCTTCGACGTTACCTGGAAGGAGATGCGGGTCGGGAAGTTTGCCTTGATCGTGCCGGTGATGACGTCGACGGAGGGGCGCTGCGTCGCCATGATGACGTGGATGCCGGCGGCGCGCGCCATCTGCGCCAGACGCTGCACCGCGCCTTCGATGTCCTTGCCCGCGACCATCATCAGGTCGGCCATTTCGTCGATGATGACGACGATATAGGGCAGGGGCTTCAGGTCGAACTCTTCCGTTTCGTAGATCGCCTCGCCGGTCTGGCGGTCGAAGCCGGTCTGTACGGTTCGGGTGAGGATTTCGCCCTTGTCGAGCGCCTGCTGCACGCGGCTGTTGAAGCCGTCGATGTTGCGCACGCCGATCTTCGACATCTTCTTGTAGCGCTCTTCCATCTCGCGCACCGTCCATTTCAGGGCCACGACGGCCTTTTTCGGATCGGTGACGACGGGAGAGAGCAGATGCGGAATGCCGTCATAGATCGACAGTTCGAGCATTTTCGGGTCGATCATGATCAGGCGGCACTGTTCCGGCGACATGCGGTAAAGCAGCGACAGGATCATGGTGTTGATGGCGACCGACTTGCCCGAACCGGTGGTGCCGGCGACCAGCAGATGCGGCATCTTGGCGAGATCGGCGATGACGGGTTCGCCGCCAATGGTCTTGCCGAGCGCCATGGCGAGCTTGGCCTTGCTGTTTTCGAAATCGCGGCTGCCGATCAGTTCCCGCAGGAACACGGTTTCGCGCGTCTGGTTCGGCAGTTCGATGCCGATGGCATTTCGGCCGGGAACGACGGCGACACGGGCGGCAATTGCGCTCATGGAGCGGGCGATGTCATCCGCAAGGCCGATGACGCGCGAGGATTTGATGCCGGGTGCCGGTTCCAGTTCGTAAAGTGTCACCACCGGACCGGGGCGGACGTGGATGATTTCGCCCTTGACGCCGAAATCCTCGAGAACGCCTTCCAGAAGTCGGGCATTCTGTTCCAGCACTTCCTCGCTCAGCATATTGTCGCGAACGACATTCTTCGGTTCGGCCAGAAGATGGACGGTGGGGAGCTGGAAACCGTCTGCGGCGATGAAAGAGGCCTGCGCCTCCCTTGCCACGCGCTCGCTCGGCTTCGGGCGTGCCGAAGGGGCGGTTATTCTGGGCTGCCCGCGTCCAGGCGCCTGTCTGGCGGTGAATTTCTGGTCGGACTCGTCGTCGGAGAGAATGCCGTTCGGCAGCCGCTGTCCATCCGCGTCGAAGGGTGGTTCGTCATCCATGTCCTCGTCATGATCGAGCGCAATGGAGGGAGGCGACATTTGGCGACGCGATGCGGCGCGTTCTTCGAAAGACGGCTCTGCGCGCTGGTCGAGGCGATTGATTGCGGTCTTGAGGCGCGAGGGTTCGTTCAGCGTGCCGAATTCATATTCGTTGAAGTCGTAAGGATGTTCGAATTCGTCGTGCAGGGATTTCGACTTCAGGCCGAACAGGCGGCGGAAACGCGCCTGGGTGATGTACCAGTAATGCGTCAGCGCGCCGAAGGCGAGCATATTGGCGAAGAAACCCTCGCCGTCGTCTTCATCATCCTCTTCTGCCTCACGGGTTGCGCGGGCCTTGCTGGTGGCGACGGGAGCGGCTTCTTCGCGTTCTAACTCGTCATCCAGACCGCCCACAATACCGGCGGCAAACAGCATCAGCCAAGCGGCGGGCGCCGCAAATATGATACCCAGTACCGTGGCAATGGTGCCGGTGGGGTAAGCGCCGATGAAAAGGGCGGGAAAGCGCAGGATCATGTCACCGATGACGCCGCCGATGCCATTCGGCAGCGGCCAGGTGACGGGGGCCGGAAAACAGCCGAGCGAGGCAGCGCAGACGATGGCGCCCGCAACCCATGCGACGAGGCGGGCAGGTATGCGGTGGAGTTTGCGACCCGCGATCAGCGCGATCGCCCAGGCGATGACGGGGAGAAGCGAGATGATTGCGGAAAGCCCGAGGAACTGCATCACGATATCGGCAAAGATCGCGCCGCTGTAACCCAGAAGATTGGTGGGCTGGTTTCCCGTGGCATAAGAGAGGCTCGGATCCGCCACGTTCCATGTGGCAAGCGCGGCGATGCCGAGCGCAATCGTGGCTAAAAGAGCAAAACCGGCGAGAGCCATGATCTGACGCACGAAAAACGCCGTCAACACGAAGCGCGTGTGACGACCATCGAATGTCGGAGAATGCATTCTGCCCATGTCCCTGAACCCGTTGTTTTGTGGTTTCGGCAAGATCCGGCAGGGTGACCTGATCCCGGATTGACAGGGAAAACTAACCGCTTGCTGGTTAATGTCGTGTTAACCATGCGGTTTTTTGAAGCGCTTCGGATTTTCAGCAAAGAAAAAGGCCCGCCGGAGCGGGCCTTCTTTTGGGACAGGGGATGGAGAACCCCTTGTCCGCGATATCAGGAGTGGTAGGCGGCTTCGCCGTGGGTTGCGAGGTCGAGACCTTCGCGTTCGGCTTCGACCGGAACCCGAAGACCAACGATGACGTCGACGATCTTGTAGAGGATTGCCGAGACGATGGCGCACCAGACGATGGTGATGGCGACGGCAACGAACTGGGTCCAGAGCTGCGAGGCGATGGAGAAGTCTTCCTTGCCCGTGCCGCCAAGCAGCGGCGAGGTGAAGATGCCGGTGCCGAGAGCGCCGATGATGCCGCCAATACCGTGGACGCCGAAGACGTCGGCGGTGTCGTCATAACCGAACTTGTTCTTCACCACGGAGACGAAGAAGTAGCAGATCGGCGAAACGATGAGGCCGAGAACGATGGCACCCATCGGACCGACGGAGCCGGCGGCAGGCGTGACGGCGACGAGGCCGGCGATCATGCCCGAAGCGGCGCCCAGCATGGAGGCCTTGCCGCGGGTGAAGCTTTCAACCAGCGACCAGGAAACGATGGCTGCTGCGGTTGCGAGGAAGGTGTTCATGGTGGCGAGAACCGCACCACCCGATGCCTCAAGGTTGGAGCCGGCGTTGAAGCCGAACCAGCCGAACCACAGCATGGCGGCACCGACGAGCGTCAGCGTCATGGAGTGAGGAGCCATCATGTCCTTGCCGAAGCCGGTGCGCTTGCCGACCATGATCGCGCCGATCAGACCTGCAATACCGGCATTGATGTGAACGACGGTGCCGCCGGCGAAGTCGAGCGCACCCATGCCGAAGATCAGGCCGTTCGCATCCCAGACCATGTGTGCGACCGGGAAATAAACGAAGGTGGCCCAGAGAATGGTGAAGAGGATGACGGCGGAGAACTTCACGCGTTCCGCAAAAGCACCGATGATCAGAGCCGGTGTGATGGCCGCAAAGGTCATCTGGAAGGCGATGAAGGTGTATTCGTAGATCACGACGCCTTCAGAGAAGGTGGCGGAGGTGCTGTCAAGCGAAACGCCCGACAGGAACAGCTTGCCGAAGCCGCCGAAATAGGGGCCGGTGCCGCCGCCGAAGGCGAAGGAGTAACCGTAGATGACCCAGACGAGCATCATGACCGCGCCGACGACCGTGCACTGCATGAGAACGGAGAGCATGTTCTTGGTGCGGACGAGGCCGCCGTAAAACAGGGCCAGACCCGGAATGATCATGAAAAGCACGAGGATCGTCGCGACATACATGAATGCGGTGTCGGCTTTTTCCGGAACGGGCGCCGCGGCTGCTGCCGGCGCGGCATCCTGGGCAAAGGCGATGGCCGGCGCCATCAGGGCCGCCGCTGCGGCGCCCAGCTTGCCGAGCGTTGAAAACTTGTTGAGTTGCATGGTTGGAAAACTCCCCTGTCAGCCGTGCTTCAAAGCGCTTCTGTGTTGGTTTCGCCGGTACGGATGCGCACGGCCTGTTCGATAGAGTAGACGAAGATCTTGCCGTCGCCGATCTGCCCGGTCTTTGCCGCAGACGCGATCGCTTCGACAGCCTTGTCGACGACGTCGGATGGAACTGCGATCTCGATCTTCAGCTTGGGAAGGAAGCTCACCGCATATTCCGTGCCGCGATAAATCTCGGTATGCCCCTTCTGGCGTCCGTAACCCTTTACCTCGGTCACGGTCAGGCCCTGGATGCCGACGCCGGTGAGCGCTTCGCGCACTTCATCCAGCTTGAACGGCTTGATAATGGCCATCACAATTTTCATCTGGTTTCCCATCCTTTGTTTTGTCCTCGGCACGGAGCCGACTCTCCTGCCGCTGGCAGATCAGTAACAGCGACTGAGGACATACATTCAAAGGACGTGCCAGTTTTGAGTGTGTCTCTAACGTATTGAAATATAAAACTTATATGAAAGGCGTCTGAAAAAGGGGCATTTGTCGCCAAAATTTGCGTCTATTAAATGTGCGATTTTCTGAAAAAGCACGTTATTTAATCATTTGCCCTTTTGCGGATCAAACCCTCCTGCGCCACGGAGGCGACCAGTTCACCCTGTCTGGTGAAAATATTGCCACGGGTCAAACCGCGTGCGCCGGACGCGCTGGGGCTGTCCTGGGTGTAGAGCAGCCAGTCGTCCAGCCGGCATGGCCGGTGGAACCACATGGCGTGATCGAGGCTCGCCACCTGAATGGACGGATCGAAGATCGTCGTGCCATGGGCATAAAGCGACGTGTCGAGCAGGGTCATGTCGGAAAGATAGGCGAGAATGGCCGATTGAAGGCGCGGATCAGCAGGCACGTCGCCAACGGCGCGGACCCAGATATCCTGCTGCGGCTCCAGCTTTTCCTTAGAGATATAATGGGTCAGCGAAACCGGCCTGATCTCGATCGGTCGCTTGTTGCTCCAGTATTTGCGGATGGAAGCGGGCGCTTTGGCAAGGAAGGCTGCCTGCATCTGTTCCTCGCTCATTAGCTTCTCGGGCGGTGTCACATCCGGCATCTTGATCTGATGGTCGAAACCATCCTCGAAAATCTGAAACGAGGCCGACATGGAAAAAATGGCTTTGCCATGCTGGATGGTGACCACCCGGCGTGTGCAGAAGCTCGCACCATCACGGATGCGTTCCACCTGATAGACGATGGGCACCAGCGGATCGCCGGGGCGCATGAAATAGGCATGCAGCGAGTGCACGAAGCGGTCGTCATCCACGGTCCTTTGCGCGGCGATCAGGGCCTGCGCGATGACCTGGCCGCCGAAAACCCGCTGCCAGCCGATCTGCGGGCTTTCGCCCCGGAAGAGGTTCTCTTCCAGCTTCTCGAGATCGAGCGTGGCGATGAGATTGGCCATCGGGTCTGACGTTTGCGAGGGATGCGACATTTTTTCGGCCTGCTCCGGCTGTAGGAAGACGTCACATGGTCTATAGTGCGCCGATGATGCGTGCACAAGATTTGAGGAGAAGCGTGATGCTGGACGTGGTAGTTGCAGGCGGCGGATATGTCGGTCTTTCCGCTGCTGTTGCAATCAAGCAGGCGGCCCCGCACCTTGATGTGCAGGTGGTCGAGGCCGCTCCCGAGGACGTCTGGAAGAAGGATATGCGCGCCTCCGCCATCATTGCCGCGGCCACGCGCATGCTCGATGTCTTCGGCATATGGAACGAGATCGAGCCCGAGGCTCAGCCGATCCACAAGATGATCGTTACCGATTCGAAGACCGCCGATCCGGTCCGCCCTGTGTTTTTGACCTTCGATGGCGCGGTGGAAGCGGGCAGGCCTTTTGCCCACATGGTTCCGAACGTCGCTCTGGTGGGTGCCTTGCGAGGCCTATGCGAGCGCCTCGGTGTCGAAATGCGCCATGGTCTCAGCGTTTCAGGCTTTACCGCAGGGCCGCAATCGACAGCCATAAACCTTTCCGACGGATCGTCGCTCGAAACCCGGTTGCTGATTGCCTGTGACGGGGTTCGTTCGGTGCTGAGGGACATGGCCGGTATCAAGACCGTGCGCTGGGATTACGACCAGTCCGGCATCGTCACCACGGTCGAACATGAGCGGCCGCATGAGGGCTGTGCTGAAGAACATTTCCTGCCCTCCGGCCCTTTCGCCATTTTGCCGCTGAAGGGTAACCGTTCCTCGCTCGTCTGGACCGAACGCACGGCCGACGCCGACAGGCTGGTCGCTTCCGACGATCTGGTGTTCGAGGAAGAGCTGGAGCGCCGCTTCGGCCACAAGCTCGGTCCCGTCCGTCCCGTTGGTCCCCGCCGTGCTTTTCCGCTCGGTCTGACTTTGGCGCGCTCCTTCGTTGCGCCACGGTTTGCGCTTGCGGGTGATGCCGCGCACGGCATCCACCCGATTTCCGGACAGGGCCTCAATCTCGGTTTCAAGGATGTGGCGGCGCTTGCCGAAACCGTGGTCGAGGCCGACCGTCTCGGCCTCGATATCGGATCCCTCAACGTTCTGGAGCGGTATCAATCCTGGCGTCGTTTCGACACGCTGCGCATGGGCGTGACGACGGATGTGCTGAACCGGCTTTTCTCCAACGATGTCGGCCCTATCCGCATCATGCGCGATTTCGGTCTGGGCGTGGTGGATCGTTTGCCGGGTCTCAAATCCTATTTCATCGGCCAGGCCGCCGGCACGACGGATGCGAATGCGCCGCGTCTGCTCGCCGGCGAGGCGCTCTGATCCGATCCTTCGTGGATGTTTTGAATAAGTTTTTCCGGGATTGCCGCTTGACAGTCGATTCCGGTATTTCTGCCCGGCGGCTTTACCGTAAAGCCGAATCCGGCCAAGGACTTATCCGGATTCATAATCTGGTATGGGCTGCGCCCTCGCCACCCAGATATTGCGGAGAACAAAAGCTGAATCCTGCCGAGTCAGCGATTCGTATTCGATTCGTTCGCAGACTGTTCCGCAGCCGAATCGATTGCATTTTTGCCGGATTCTTTTTGGACCTTCAAGTCACTGAATCTGTACAGAAAAATCATTGGCGGATTCCTCCTTGGCTACTTTACGGATGAGGCCTATTGCCTTTGTTGGCGGGCGTTGCCATGTGTGGTGCGTGCGGCCCGCATCGGTGATGCCGGGCGCACGACAAGCAGATGAAGTCGATTCGCGGATACTACGTTGAATTTTCGCCCCATGATCCTGAGCGGCCGCGGTGTCACGGCCGTTCTCGGCCCCACCAATACCGGCAAGACCCATTACGCGATCGAGCGGATGGTCGCGCATGGCAGCGGTGTCATCGGCCTGCCGCTGCGTCTTCTGGCGCGGGAGGTCTATACCCGTCTGGTCGAGAAGGTGGGTGCGCCGAATGTGGCGCTGATAACAGGCGAAGAAAAGATCGCGCCTCCCAAAGCCAAATATTCCGTCTGCACGGTGGAAGCCATGCCGCGCGAGACGACCGCCGCTTTCGTTGCCATCGACGAGGTGCAGCTGGCCGGCGATCTCGAACGCGGGCATATCTTCACCGACCGGGTGCTGCATCTGCGCGGACGGGAAGAGACGCTGCTTCTGGGTGCCGGCACGATGCGTCCGATCCTCGAAAAGCTGCTGCCGGGAATAACCGTGGTGGAGCGGCCGCGCCTGTCGCAGCTTTTTTATGCCGGTCAGAAGAAGATCACCCGTCTGCCGCAGCGCACGGCAATCGTCGCCTTTTCCGCCGATGAGGTTTATGCCATCGCCGAGCTTGTGCGCCGCCAGCGCGGTGGCGCGGCCGTGGTGCTGGGCGCGCTTTCGCCGCGCACGCGCAATGCGCAGGTGGGCCTCTACCAGTCGGGTGATGTGGAATATCTTGTCGCGACGGATGCCATCGGCATGGGTCTCAACCTCGATGTCGATCACGTCGCCTTCGCGCAGGACCGCAAATTCGACGGTTACCAGTTCCGCAACCTCAATCCGGGCGAGATCGGCCAGATCGCCGGCCGCGCCGGCCGTCATCTTCGCGATGGTACATTCGGTGTCACGGGGCGTGTCGATCCGTTCGACGACGAGCTGGTGGAGCGGATCGAAACCCATCAGTTCGATGCGGTGAAGGTTCTGCAATGGCGGACGAAAAACTTCGATTTTTCCTCCATTGCCAATCTGCGCACGAGCCTTGATGCCGCGCCGACGATCCAGGGGCTTTCGAGGGCTCTGCCAGCCATCGACCAGCAGGCGCTTGAATATCTGTCGCGCTACCCCGAGATCATCGATGTGACGACGACGGATGCGCGGGTGGAAAAACTCTGGGAGGCCTGCGCGCTGCCCGATTATCGCCGCATCGCCCCCGCACAGCACGCCGATCTGATTTCCACGCTCTATTTCGATCTCGTCAAGCGCGGGGCGGTGAACGAGGATTTCATGGCCGAGCAGGTGCGCCGCGCCGACCGTACGGATGGAGAGATCGATACCTTGTCTGCGAGGATTGCGCAGATCAGAACATGGACTTATGTATCGAACCGCCCAGGATGGCTTGCCGATCCGACACACTGGCAAGAAAAGACGCGGGAAATCGAGGATCGATTGTCCGATGCGCTACATGAAAGGTTGACGAAACGCTTTGTTGATCGCAGGACATCTGTGCTCATGAGGCGCCTGAGAGAGAATGCGATGCTTGAAGCTGAAATCAGTGTAAATGGTGATGTCTTCGTAGAAGGTCATCACGTCGGCCAGTTGGCCGGGTTCCGGTTCACACCGGTGCCGGGAATGGAAGGGCCGGATCAGAAGGCCGTGCAGGCTGCGGCGCAGAAGGCGCTTGCGCTCGAATACGAGGCGCGCGCCGCGCGTCTGCACGCCAGTGGAAATGGCGATCTCGCTTTGAGCTCCGATGGTCTGGTTCGCTGGTTGGGCGAGCCGGTGGCTCGCCTTTCGGCCGGCGACAACATCATGAAGCCGCGGGTGATCCTGCTCGCCGATGAGCAGCTGAGCGGCAATGCCCGCGATCATGCGCTGGCGCGCGTCGAGCGTTTCGTCAATCACCAGATTGCGACCGTGCTGAAGCCGCTGGACGATATTTCCCGCGCCGAGGACCTTCAGGGTCTGGCGAAGGGCCTGGCGTTCCAGCTCGTCGAAAATCTTGGTGTATTGTTCCGCCGCGACGTCGCCGAAGACGTGAAGTCGCTCGATCAGGACGCGCGTGCCTCCATGCGCCGTTATGGCGTGCGTTTCGGCGCCTATCATGTTTTCCTGCCCGCGCTTCTCAAGCCCGCCCCGGCGGAGCTTGTCACGCTGCTCTGGGCCTTGAAGAATGATGGCCTTGGCAAGCCGGGTTATGGCGATCTCATCCCGGTGCTGGCCGCCGGCCGTACGTCGGTCGTCACCGATGCCAGCTTCGAGCGCATGTTCTACAAGCTCGCCGGTTTCCGCTTCCTTGGGAAGCGTGCCGTGCGTATCGATATTCTGGAGCGTCTGGCCGATCTCATCCGCCCGCTGCTGCAGTGGAAACCCGGTCAACAGCCGCGCCCGGAAGGTGCTTATGACGGTCGCCGTTTCACGACCACGACCGCCATGCTTTCCATTCTCGGCGCAACGCTCGACGACATGGAAGAAATTCTGAAGGGCCTTGGTTATCGCGCCGATCAGGTGACGGCGGAAGAGGCGCAGGCCTTCCTCGCCAGCCATGCCGGTGCCTCTGCTCCGGCTGCCGCAGAAGCGGCGACGGCTGAAGAGGAAAACATCGAGACCGAGGAGCACGAGCCGGTTTCCGAAGAGCAGGTGTCCGAAACGGCGGCTGTTGCGGAAGGCGAAGCTGTCGAGGCACCCGTTGCCGAAGCTGCCAGCGAAGAGGCTATCGTTGCCGAGGCTGCGCCGGAAAGCGCGGAGGCCGCCGAGCCCAAGCCCGTTCTTCTGTGGCGTCCGGGTGGTCGCAACGAAAATCAGCGTGGCGAAAACCGTCGTCCCGGCAATCGCGGCCAGGGCCGCGGTGAAGGCGCGCGCGAACAGGGCGAGCGTCGTGGTGAAGGTCGTCGCGACAATCGTGACGGTGCAAACCGCGAAGCTGCCAATCGCAGTGGCGACGGCGAGCGCAAGCGCGATGGCGGCCGTCCCGACCGTGGCAACAACCGCAACAATGATCGTCATGATCGCGGGGAGCGCAAGGACCGGCCGGAACGCAATGACCGTGGCGGAAAGCCGCAGGGTCAGCAGCGCTTCGAAGCCAAGCCGCCGCGTAAGGAAAAGCCGCTCGATCCGGATTCACCTTTCGCAAAGCTCGCTGCTCTCAAGGAGCAGCTGAAGAAGTAAGCCTATGGGAAGCAGCGAACAGCCACTGGAAAGCACGCGTCAGCGTTTGGACAAGTGGCTGTTCTTTGCCCGTATGGCCAAATCCCGTTCACTTGCCCAAAGCTACATTCAGTCGGGCCACGTCAAGGTCAACGGCATTGCCATTCGCCAGTCCAGCCATGTGGTAAAGGCGGGCGACAGGCTGGAGATCGGCTTCGAGCGGATGGACAAGGTGCTTGTTGTCAAGTCAGGGGGAACACGGCGTGGACCCTATGAGGAAGCCAGACTTCTCTATGACGATGAGACACCGCCACGGGAACCTTCCGACAGGCTGACGCCTCTGGAGCAGGCGTTGCGCGAGCCGGGCAGCGGGCGACCGACCAAAAAAGAGCGCAGGGCGCTCGACAGGTTTCTGTCTGATAGCGACGGAAGCAAAGATTAGAATAAACCTCCAGGTCACACCCGTTTTTCAGAATTGTTTATCCTTGCTATCTGCAGGCAAAGGCATTACGTCACTTGCGAAATTGCCCTGTCTGAATTCCGGGCGACGGCTTGTGTTCCGAAGCCCACAGACCCGGCCTGCATATTCTGGAGTTCATCATGACATATGTCGTGACCGACAATTGCATCCGCTGCAAATATACCGATTGCGTTGAGGTCTGCCCCGTCGACTGCTTTTACGAGGGTGAAAATTTCCTCGCGATCAATCCCGATGAATGCATCGATTGCGGTGTGTGCGAACCGGAATGTCCCGCCGAAGCCATCAAGCCCGATACGGAGCCGGGTCTCGACAAATGGCTGAAGCTTAATGCCGAATATGCGGCAATCTGGCCGAATATCACGATCAAGCGCGACCCGATGCCGGAAGCCAAGGAAATGGACGGCGTCGAAGGCAAGCTCGAGCTCTATTTTTCTGCCGAGCCCGGACAGGGCGACTGATTTTTAAAGTCTGATGGCGAAACCTTGATTAAAAAGCCCTCGCAGCAGCAGCGCGAGGGCTTTTTGCTAAGTCTCATCCGCCACGGCCGGATTGCAGCGTGGTGGACAGCAATGTCAGAAGGGCCACGCTTTCCTCCAGGCTTTGCCGCTGACGGCTTTGCAGGATGGCGGCCTGCAGACGGTTCATCTCGCGGGCGATCGCCGCTGGCTGCCATGTTCGCAGCGCTCTTTCGATGATGGGTTTTCGGCGGAAATGGATGTGGCGTCCAAGTGTCTGCATGACCTGACCGGCCTGCAGCTTTTTCTCATCCATTTCGGCGCGCATCTGGTCGAGCAGCTGGAATTGCTTGAGGCATCCCTGGAGCACAAGGAAGATCGGGGTCTTCGAAGAGACGATCTTCTGCGTCGCATGGAAAAAGGCGTTTCTGTCGCCTTTCAGAATGGCATCAACGGCGTCGTCCGCGGAAACCGTGCTGGCATCGCCGATGATCGCCACTACGTCGTCTTCTTCGATCACCTCGGCCCCGCGGCAATAGAGCGCCAGCTTGCGGATTTCGTTGCGTGAGGCGATACGGTCGCCGCCGAGAGATTCAATCAGTCTCTGCCGCGCGGCCGGTGCAATGCGCAGATTATCGGCGGAGAGCTCCTGATCGATCAATGCGTTCAGGGAGCGCGCATCGTCGGCATAACAGGGAATTGCGGCGATGGAGCGTGCCGGTTCTGCGATCTTGCGCAGTCCCGTACCCTTCTTGATGTCGCCCGCTTCGATGATGAGAAAGCTCGCCTCCGGCGGTGTCTCGGCAAGAATCTGGAGCGCATCCACCAGCGCCTTTTCCGCCGCGGCACCTTTAACCCAGACAAGTTTTTCGCCACCGAAGAGGCCGATGGCATTCACCTCATCGAGCAGACGGCCCGGATCGCCCTGCAGATCGGATGCGGTCAGTTTCAGCGATGCGAAAGCGTCATCGGGATCGATGCCGGTCTTTTTGGCGATGACGCCTGCGCGTTCCGACACGAGGCCGCGATCCGGGCCATAAAGTACGAAAACGCGAAAGCGCTCCGCCGGATTTTCGGCGAAGCGCTCAAATTCATGGGACTTTATCTCCGTCACGGCCGCCGCTCTCAGCGGCCGAGGGTGGCGGCGATATCGGTGCGGATGATTTCAGCCAGTTCCCGGGCCGCCCGGTTCTCGGCGTCGCGGGTTGCCCTGATCTTGGCGAATTCCTGCTGCGGCAGGTCCACCTGCGCCGTCACGCTGCGGCGTGCGGAACGCAGGATTTGACCGTCGGAAACGCGTGTCAGCACATATTGACCGCTCATCACGACACGACCTGGGTAAGGGCCATCGTAATTGTTGTTGGCGCGGGTCGTCAGGTCGTAATTCTGCACTTCCGTTGACGTGGCGCTCGAGCTTACGGAAACCTTGACGTTATATTGCGCCGTGGCCGGTTCGCCAGCGCCGCCGGACATCAGGAAGATCAGCTGATTGCGGACTTCCTGCCCGACTCTGCCGCCGGTCTCGGAGACGCTGACGGCTGCCAGCCTCTCTTTGGTTCCGGAAGCCTCGCCGTAAAGCGGGCGCACCTGGCAGCCTGCCAGAAGACCAGCCATCGTCACGACGGAAATCGCTGCCGCGATGCGGCTCCATCTTGAAAAAACGTCAGACAACAATGTTCACAATCCTCTGCGGAACCACGATGACTTTCTTGGGCTCGCCACCGGCAAGAATCGATTTGACGGCATCAAGCGCAAGGGCAGCCGTGCGGACCGCATCTTGATCCGCATCGCGCGCGATTGTCAATTCACCGCGCTTCTTGCCATTGACCTGCACGGGCATGACCACATCGTTTTCCTCGACCAGCGAAGTCACAAAGGTCGGCCATGGCGTCTGGGCGACGAGTCCTTCATTGCCCAATGCCGACCAGCATTCTTCCGCAAGATGCGGCGTCATGGGGGCGATGATGCGGATGAGAATTTCAACGGCGTCGCGTGCGGCCGCTTTCACGTCGTTCGCCTTGCCGCCGGCGGCAACATCGGCGAGCGGAGCAGCGAGCGCGTTGACCAGTTCGTAGATGCGGGCGATGGCTTTGTTGAAGGCGAGCTTGTCCAGATCTTCCTGAACGGCCTTCAGCGTCTTATGGGCCGCCTTGGAGGCTGCCAGACCTTCGCCTTCGGTTGCCGGCTTCGGCTGGACCGTTCTCAGCTCTTCCGCCGCTTCGCCGATGATGCGCCAGACGCGCTGGACGAACCGGTTTGCGCCTTCCACCCCGGCTTCGGACCAGATGACGTCGCGATCGGGCGGAGAATCCGACAGGACGAAGAAGCGTGCGGTATCGGCCCCATAGGATGCGATGATATCATCCGGGTCGACGACGTTCTTCTTCGACTTCGACATCTTCTCGATCGAGCCGATTTTCACTTCCGCGCCTGATGACAGCAGGAATGCCTTGCGGGCGCCTTCCGTTTCCTCGATGCGCAGGTCGGCGGGCGAAATCCATTCGCGGCTCATGCCCTCGCCATGGCTATAGGTCTCGTGCACGACCATGCCCTGCGTGAACAGGCCCTTGAAGGGTTCCTTGACGCCGACATGGCCGGTTTCGCGCATGGCGCGGGTGAAGAAGCGCGAATAGAGCAGGTGCAGGATCGCGTGCTCGATGCCGCCGATATATTGGTCGACCGGCAGCCAGTGGTTGGCGACCTTCGGGTCGGTCGGCTGGTCTTCCCACGGCGCGGTGAAGCGTGTGTAATACCAGCTGGAATCGACGAAGGTATCCATCGTGTCGGTTTCGCGGCGCGCATCATGGCCGCATTGCGGGCAGGAGACATGGCGCCAGGTCGGGTGCCGGTCCAGCGGGTTGCCGGGCACGTCGAAAGTCACATCGTCGGGCAGCTTGACCGGCAGGTCCTTTTTCGGAACCGGCACCACGCCGCAGACTTCGCAATGGATGACCGGGATCGGGCAGCCCCAGTAACGCTGGCGGGAAATGCCCCAGTCGCGCAGGCGGAAATTGACCTTGCGTTCGGCCTGCGGCGTGTTGCCCAGCGTCTGCGCAGAAAGCTTTTGCGCCATCGCCTCAAAGGCGTCAGCCGTCTTCATGCCGTTCAGGAAGCCGGAATTGATCATCACGCCGTCATCGGTGAAGGCGGTATCGTCGATGGTGAAGTTTGCGGCATCGGGGCCTTCAGGGGCGACAACGGCCACGACCGGCAGGCCATATTTGCGGGCAAAATCCAGGTCGCGCTGGTCGCCGGAGGGGCAGCCGAAAATCGCGCCGGTGCCGTAATCCATCAGCACGAAGTTGGCGACGTAGACCGGCAGTTCCCAGCTGGAATCCAGCGGATGCACGACCTTGACGCCGGTATCAATGCCCTTCTTTTCCGCGGTTTCGAGCGCTGCCAGCGAGGTGCCATGGCGGCGGCATTCATCGCAGAACTCGGCAATATCAGGGTTCTTCGCCGACAGTTCCTTTGCCAGCGGGTGGTCGGCGGCGATTGCCAGGAAGGAGGCACCGAACAGGGTGTCCGGGCGCGTTGTATAGACGGTGATGTCGGAGAAACCTTCCGGCGCCGTCTCAGCAACCGTCTGCCAGCGCAGTGACAGGCCTTCGGAGCGGCCGATCCAGTTCTTCTGCATCAGGCGCACTTTTTCCGGCCATTGATCCAGTTCGTCCAGCTCGTCCAGCAGGTCCTGGCTGAAATCGGTGATGCGGAAGAACCATTGCGTCAGTTCACGCTGTTCGACCAGCGCGCCGGAGCGCCAGCCGCGGCCGTCGATCACCTGCTCATTGGCCAGAACCGTGTGGTCGACCGGATCCCAGTTGACCTTGGACTGCTTGCGGTAGACCAGGCCCTTTTCCATGAAATCGACAAACAGCGCCTGCTGGCGATGGTAATATTCCACATCGCAGGTTGCGAATTCACGGGTCCAGTCCAGTGATAGGCCCATGGATTTCAGCTGGCCGCGCATGGTGGCGATGTTCTGGTAGGTCCAGTCCTTGGGATGGACCTTGTTCTGCATGGCGGCGTTTTCCGCAGGCATGCCGAAGGCGTCCCAGCCCATCGGGTGCAGGACGTTGAAACCGCAGGCGCGCTTGTAGCGCGCGACGACGTCGCCCATGGCGTAGTTGCGGACATGGCCCATATGGATGCGTCCCGAGGGATAAGGAAACATCTCCAGAACGTAATATTTCTCACGCGGATCGCTGTTGTCGGTGACGAAAACCTTGTCTTCGTTCCATTTCTGCTGCCAGCGCGGCTCGGCGTCGCGAGGATTGTAACGTTCGATGGCCATTGTGTAGAATTCCGGGTATCGAGGGGAAAAATTTGCGCTGACCTTCACCATGAAACGACCGGGGCGTCAAGTTTGGCGGGGCATTCGGGCGTTCAATCTTGGCCAGCGTGCCTCAAATGGTGCTAAACCTGCTTGGCATCAAGGCAATCGGCGTCTAGTTAGCGTTGCGAATGGTTCAAATGAAGGTCTTGTGATGGAAATCGAAGCACGTCTTGAGGATGTCAGGCAGCGCATTGCGGATGTTGCGGAAAAATCCGGCCGCAAGGCGACGGATATCGCCCTCGTCGCCGTCTCGAAGACTTTCGACGCGGAGGCGATCCAGCCCGTGATCGATGCCGGCCAGCGCGTGTTCGGCGAAAATCGCGTACAGGAAGCGCAGGGCAAGTGGCCGGTACTGAAAAAGAAGACGCCCGATATCGAGCTGCATCTGATCGGTCCGCTACAGTCCAACAAGGCGGCGGATGCCGTGGCGCTGTTCGATGTGGTGCAGAGTGTCGACCGGGAGAAGATCGCCCGCGCGCTTGCCGAGGAATGCGGCAAACAGGGTCGCAGCCTTCGTTTTTATGTGCAGGTCAATACAGGACTTGAGCCGCAAAAGGCGGGCATCGATCCGCGTGAGACCGTGGCTTTCGTCGCCTTTTGTCGCGATGAGCTGAAATTGCAGGTCGAAGGACTGATGTGCATTCCGCCGGCGGAGGAAAATCCCGGTCCGCATTTTGCCCTTCTGGCCAAGCTCGCCAAGGAATGCGGCCTTGAGAAGCTCTCCATGGGCATGTCTGGCGATTTCGAAACCGCCGTCGAATTCGGTGCGACCAGCGTGCGCGTCGGTTCGGCGATTTTTGGCGCACGATAAGCCATTCAACAAAAAACCCGGCGCGATGGCCGGGTTTGATGGTTCGAGCGGCTACGATCAATATTGATCGTCTTCGTCTTCATCCTTCTGGGTGGACTTCAGCGACGAAAGCTTCTTGAAGACCGCATCGGCGTCGATCTGGTCGTCTTCCTCACGCTGGAAGTTGTAGTCCAGGCCTTCCGTCGCGGTTGCCGGCTGCAGCGTGTTGTCGAGTTCTTCGGCAGTCGGCAGCGGACGACCGCGCGAGGCGCGTTCGACTTCGAGGTCGAGGTCGATCTGGCTGCAGAGGCCGAGCGTTACGGGGTCCATCGGCGTCAGGTTGGCCGAGTTCCAGTGGGTGCGGTCGCGAATCTGTTCGATCGTCGATTTCGTGGTGCCGACGAGGCGCGAGATCTGCGCATCCTTCAGTTCCGGATGGTTGCGAACAAGCCAGAGAATGGCGTTCGGACGATCCTGACGCTTGGAAACCGGGGTATAGCGCGGGCCACGGCGCTTGGATTCCGGCACGCGCACCTTCGGCTCGGAGAGCTTCAGCTTGTGGTTCGGATTGCCTTCGGCGCGGGCGATCTCGTCGCGGGAAAGCTGTCCGGTCGCGATCGGGTCGAGGCCCTTGATGCCCTGCGCGGCTTCACCATCGGCAATCGCCTTGACTTCGAGCGGATGCAGTTTGCAGAACGTGGCGATCTGATCGAACGACAGCGCGGTGTTGTCAACCAGCCATACAGCCGTAGCCTTTGGCATGAGCAATTGTTGAGCCATAGATACAGTCCTTCTGTCCGTCCGCGCCGGTGTCGCGGGCGTGGTATCAACCACTGATTTCCGGGATATTGGCGCTCTATAACCGGATTGCATCATAATTGCAATTCTTTGCGAAACAAATGACCTTTGTCTAATTGCCGTGCGGATTTGAACTGCTATGAATTCACCACATGCCTGAGGTGGGAGTCTCGGGCCACGTCAAAAGCCATATCGGTTCCAGGAGGAGTTCATGTCTGCCAAAATCTACCCGGTGCTCAAATCGGCGAAGGCCCGCACGCTCATCGACAATGAGCGTTACCAGAAATGGTATCAGGAGAGCGTCGAGGATCCGGAAAAGTTCTGGGACAAGCACGGCCGGCGGATCGACTGGTTCAAGCCCTATACCAAGGTCAAGAACACGTCCTTCAAGGGCAGGGTGCCGATCAAGTGGTTCGAAGACGGCCTGACCAACGTCTCCTATAACTGTATCGACCGGCATCTGAAGACGCATGGCGAGCGGACGGCGATCATCTGGGAAGGTGACAATCCCTATATCGACAAAAAGATCACCTATAACCAGCTCTATGAGTATGTCTGCCGTCTGGCGAACGTGCTGAAAAAGCACGGCGTCAAGAAGGGCGACCGTGTAACGATCTATATGCCGATGATACCGGAGGCGGCTTATGCCATGCTCGCCTGCGCCCGGATCGGCGCCATCCATTCGGTGGTCTTCGGCGGCTTCTCGCCGGAAGCCCTGGCTGGCCGCATCGTTGACTGCCAGTCCACCTTCGTCATTACCTGCGACGAGGGCGTGCGCGGCGGCAAGCCGATCCCGCTCAAGGAAAATACCGACAAGGCGATCGATATCGCCGCCAAGCAATATGTCATCGTCAACAAGGTTCTCGTCGTGCGCCGCACCGGCGGCAAGACCGGCTGGGCGCCCGGTCGTGACGTCTGGTACCATCAGGAAATCGCCACGGTGAAGCCTGATTGCCCGCCAGTGAAGATGCGTGCGGAAGACCCGCTGTTCATCCTCTATACGTCGGGCTCTACCGGCAAGCCGAAGGGCGTGTTGCACACGACGGGCGGCTATCTCGTCTATACGTCGATGACGCATGAATATGTCTTCGATTACAAGGATGGCGAGGTCTTCTGGTGTACGGCCGATGTCGGCTGGGTCACCGGCCATTCCTACATCGTTTATGGGCCGCTGGCGAACTGCGCGACGACGCTGATGTTCGAAGGCGTTCCCAATTTCCCGGATCAGGGGCGTTTCTGGGAAGTCATCGACAAGCACAAGGTCAATATTTTTTACACTGCACCGACGGCGCTCAGATCGCTGATGGGTGCGGGCGACCAGTTCGTCCAGCGCTCCTCGCGCGAAAGCCTGCGGCTTCTCGGCACGGTTGGCGAACCGATCAATCCGGAAGCCTGGGAGTGGTATTACCATGTGGTCGGCGAGGACAGGAGCCCAATCGTCGACACCTGGTGGCAGACGGAAACCGGCGGTATTCTCATCTCGCCGCTGCCCGGCGCGACCGATCTGAAACCGGGTTCGGCAACGAGGCCGTTCTTCGGCGTGCAACCGCAGCTTGTCGATGCGGAGGGCAATGTTTTGGAAGGCCCCGCTGACGGCAATCTCTGCATCATCGACAGCTGGCCGGGCCAGTCGCGCTCCGTCTATGGAGATCATCAGCGTTTCGTCGATACATATTTCTCCACCTACAAGGGCAAGTACTTCACCGGCGACGGTTGCCGGCGTGATGAGGACGGTTATTACTGGATCACCGGCCGCGTCGATGACGTGCTGAACGTCTCCGGCCACCGCCTCGGCACGGCTGAAGTGGAATCGGCGCTCGTGTCGCATCATCTCGTTTCGGAAGCGGCCGTCGTCGGTTATCCGCACGCCATCAAGGGGCAGGGCATCTATTGTTATGTCACGCTGATGGCGGGCCAGAACGGCGACTATGCGCTGCGTGAGGAGCTGGTAAAGCACGTGCGTAACGAGATCGGGCCGGTTGCGACGCCCGACAAGATCCAGTTCGCCCCGGGCCTGCCAAAGACCCGTTCCGGCAAGATCATGCGACGTATCCTGCGCAAGATCGCCGAGGATGATTTTGGTGCGCTGGGGGACACATCGACGCTCGCCGATCCGGCCGTCGTCGAAGATCTCATCGCCAACCGGCAGAATCGCACGGCATCCTGATTTCCGGAAAAGGCTGCTTCGGCAGCCTTTTTTCGATCTTGAGTTTTCTGCAAACAAAAACACCCGGAGGCGGAAACCTCCGGGTGTTTTTCATTTCAACCAGATGGGCTTAATGGCCGCGGATCTTCTTCAGGTCCGCCAGAACGGCGTCAACGACATCAGCGCCGATTTCAGCCTTGTGCTTTTCGTAAACGACCATCGACTTTTCACGGATACGGGCCTGCTCTTCAGGAGACAGGCTGTTCACTTCGAGGCCGGCGGCCTTGATCTTCTCCAGAGACTTCTGGTTCAGTTCGCGGATGACCTTGCGCTCTTCGTCGCGGCCGACAACTGCGCATTCACGCAGCGCTGCCTGCTCTTCGGGCGTGTAGCTGTCAAAGATCGGCTTGGAGAAGAGGAAGAGGAACGGCGTGTAGGCGTGGTTCGTCTCGGTGATGTACTTCTGCACCTCGTAGAACTTCGAGGTGTCGATCGTCACATAGGGGTTTTCCTGAGCGTCGATCGCGTTGGTTTCCAGCGCCGAGAAGACTTCACCGAAAGCCATCGGCGTTGCATTGGCGCCGAGGTTCTGGAAGGTGTCGAGGAAGATGTTGTTCTGCATCACGCGGACCTTGAGGCCCGAGAAATCTTCCCACTTGTTCACGGCGTGCTTGGAGTTGGACAGGTTGCGGAAGCCGTTTTCCCAGTAAGCCAGGTTTACCAGGCCCTGTTCTTCCAGCTTCTTGTTCATCATGTCGCCGAAAGCGCCGTCCATGACCGCGTCAGCTTCCTTGTCGTTCGCAAAGAGGAACGGCAGGTCGAAGACGCCGAGCGACGGGATGAGGCCGACGAGCGGCGAAGAGGACGTCACGACGGCTTCCTGAACGCCGGAGCGCAGGGCCTGGGTCGCCTGAAGGTCGCCGCCAAGCGCGCCGCCCCAGAATGCCGTCAGCTTCAGCTTGCCGCCCGACTTGTCGTCGAGGCAGGCCTGCATGGCCTTGATGCCGTTGCCGACCGGGTGGTCCTGGTTGATGCCGTTCGAAACGCGGATATTGCGGCTGTTGAATTCGGCCATTGCCGGCGCTGCGGCGCCAACGGCGAATGCGATTGCCGTGGTGGTCAGAAGAAGCTTTCTCATAATATCCTCCCTTGGATTGTGTTCGAGAAGCGGTTGCGGATTAACGAAGGTACTGCAGCGGAACCAGAACGATGTCCGGGAAAATCACCAGCAGCGCCAGAACGATGGTTTCGGCAACGAGGAACGGCCAGACGCCGATCGTGACCTTGCCGAGCGGGATGCGGCCGACGCCGCTGACGACGTTGAGAACCACGCCGACCGGAGGGGTAATCAGGCCGATGGCGTTGTTGATGATGAAGAGAACGCCGAAATAGACCGGATCGATGCCCGCCTGCTTGACGATCGGCATCAGAACAGGCGTCAGGATCAAGATGGTCGGCGTCAGGTCGAGCGCGGTGCCGACGATGAAAACCAGAACCATCATGGCGGCCATCAGCAGCATCGGGCGATCGATGAGCGGCTCGATGTAGCCAGCCACTTCGTTTGGAATGTTTGCAGCCGTGATAAGCCATGCCGAGACGAGCGCTGCACACACCAGGAACATGATGATCGAGGTGCTCTTGGCGGCGCGCAGCAGAACGTGGAACAGGTCCGCGGGCTTCAGCTCGCGATAGATAACCATGCCGACGAAGAGGGCATAGGCGGCAGCAACGACGGCGGCTTCCGTCGGCGTCATGATGCCGGCCTTGATACCGCCGAGAATGATGACGGGCATGCCGAGCGCCCAGCCGGCGCGGGCAGTCACAAGCAGACGTTCCTTGCCCGACGTTTTGGGCAAGGGCTGTACGTTGTCCTTACGCACGACGATCAGCCAGGCGATGATAAGCGACGCGCCCATTAGAATACCGGGAACGATGCCGGCGAGGAAAAGCTGGGTGATCGAGACGTTGGCGGCGACACCGAAAACGATGAAGGCCATCGAAGGCGGGATGACCGGGGCAATGATGCCGCCTGCGGCGATGAGGCCACCGGAGCGCGGAATGTTGTAACCGGCCTTGGCCATCATCGGGATGAGGATTGCGGCAAGGGCTGCGGTATCGGCAGCGGCGGAACCGGAAATGCTGGCCATGATGATGGCCGCGACAATCGCCACGACGCCGAGGCCGCCACGGATATGACCGACGAGTGCGATTGCAAAGTCGATGATGCGGCGGGAAAGGCCGCCGGAATTCATCAGTTCGCCGGCCAGAATGAAGAAGGGGATGGCGAGCAGCGTGAAGGTGTCCGCACCCGAAATCATGTTCTGGGCGATGATCGCCGTGTTGAACATGCCCATGTACCACATGAGCACGACGCCGCAGAACATCAGCGAGAACGCGACGGGAACGCCAATCGCCATGGCTCCCAGGAGAGAGCCGACAAAAACGAGAAGTGTCATGGTATCAGCGCTCCGAAAGCTGTTCGATCGTCAGGTTTTCGCCCGCGAACTGGGCGATTTCGTCCTCTGTCACGCGACCCGTCAAGTAACGGTACAGGCGCTCCAGTGCGATGATGAACATCAGACCGCCGGTGAACATGCCGACGCCATAGACCCAGATCATCGAAAGCTTGGTGACGGGCGCATGCATGCTGGCATTGATGCCGGACTGCTTCCAGGTTCCCCAGAAGAAGATGGCGGAACAGGCCAGGATGATGATGTTAGACACGATCATGCAGACGATGCGGGCGCGACGGGACAGGAACATCACGAGCGTTTCGATGCCCATGTGGCTGTTCTCGCGGAAGGTCAGCACGGCGCCGATGAAGGTCAGCCATACGAAGAAATAACGCGACAGTTCTTCCGAGACGTTGATGCCGGAATTCATCGTATAACGCATGACGACGTTGACGAAGACCATGATCGACATGCCGGCGAGCAGCAGGACGAGAATGATTTCGAGAATCCGGTAAAAGAGATTGATGGTCTTTTGCATTTTCCCCTCCCGAAGAAATATCTAGAGCAGCCCTCGTTTCGCCAGGTTGCGCATCAGGGCCGCGGTGCCGAATGTCCATTCCGGGCATTCGTCGGTCGTGGTGACCCAGTTGATCAGCTTACCGAGCTTGGGCGTGGAGATTTCGACACGGTCACCCTTTGAATGGGTGAAACCGAGACCTGGCCCATGGCGATCCTTCACCGGCGCGAACATCGTGCCAAGGAAAAAGACCGCGCCGTCAGGATATTGATGGTTACGATTCAAAAGCTGCGAAGCGAGGTTTTCCGGCGTGCGGCTGATCGCCTCCATGGGGCTGACGCCCGTCATGGTGAAACCGTCTTCGCCCTCGACCAGAAGCGAAATCTGCGACTTCTTCACATCTTCAATGGTGAAGTTGCCGTCGAACAGGCGGATGAAGGGACCGATCGCGCAGGATGCGTTATTGTCCTTCGCCTTGCTGAGCAGCAGGGCGGAACGGCCTTCGAAATCGCGCAGGTTGACGTCGTTGCCGAGCGTTGCGCCGACAATGCGGCCATCGGAGGCGATGGCCAGCACCACTTCCGGCTCCGGGTTGTTCCACTGCGATTTCGGGTGAACGCCGATCAAGGCGCCGCAGCCGATGGAGGCCATGGCCTGCGCCTTGGAGAATATCTCCGCATCCGGGCCGATGCCCACTTCCAGATATTGCGACCAGAGACCCATTTCCTGGAGCAGTTTCTTGACTTCAGCGGCTTTTTCGGAGCCGGCCTCAAGTCCCTTGAGGTTGTCACCGAGAACCGGGGCCAGTCGCCCGCGGATTTCCTGCGCGCGAAGCGGATCGCCCTTGGCCTGCTCTTCGATCACGCGTTCCAGCATGCTGTCGGCGAAGGTGACACCGGCGGCCTTCACGGCCTGGATGTCGTTGGGGGCAAGAAGTTCGCCGGCTGAACCGTCCAGAAACGCTTCCAGCGTGCCGAGTGCGACGAATGTGCCGGTCTCGGCAAGCTGTTCCACCAGATCCGTCTTTTCCAGAAGTTCGGACATGGTTGGGGAAAGCGAAGTGAGGTCATAGAGCACACCGTCCTTCAGCAGGACAGGGCAGGGACCGCCTTCGCTTTTCGACCAGACGCGACCGACGAGCAGCGCGTTTTCGAAATCTTCAGGCAAAATTGCGGTAGCGTCGATGGACCTTGTCCCGGTCATGTAATCCTCCCCTTCAGCACCCGACAGGCCGCCTCCTGCGGTCTTATTGTCTGGATGTCTGACAACCTAATCCCGTTCTTCTTAGTATGACTTTTGCTACGAGTCTAGCGGCTTCGCCGACAAAATTATCGTCTTTCGCGTCTCAATTCCCGGAAAGCCGTAAACCTGTCCTATAGCTTTACCCGCGTGCTCATTTGCCGCTCAGAAGATATCCAGTTCGAGATTGACCCGGCTTGCGGCGCCGATCAGGTGCTTGCGCATGGCGTTCTTGGCGGCACTGGCATCGGCCTTCTCGACAGCCTCGTAGATTGCCACATGTTCGGCGATCGTCACCTCGAGAATTTCACCAAAAACCGCACGCGAAAAAGCAATATTGATGGCGGAGCTGATGCGTTCAGCGATGAAGCCGAGGAACATCAGAAAATATTCGTTCTGCGTCGCTTCCGCCAGAATGCGGTGAAAGTCGAGATCGGCCGCAACGCCTTCCGTCGACCAGTCGTCGGCGGTTTTCATCTTTTCCAAAGCTGCCGCCAGCCGCGTCAGCTGCTGCGGGCTGCGATGCAGCGCGGCCAGACCCGCCGCCTCTATTTCCAGCGGCATGCGCAGCTGGAAAAGGTCGCGGAAATTTTCCGGGTCGTTCAGCCGGGACCGCTCGATGCGAATGGACAGTCTTTGCCGGGGATCGGTGACGAATGCGCCGACGCCCTGCCGGGTTTCGACAAAGCCTTCGTTGCGCAATTGCGCGATCGCTTCGCGGATGACCGAGCGGCTAACGCCGAAGGTTTTTGCCAGAACATGTTCGGTCGGAAGCCTGTCGCCCGGTCCGAGCTTCGAATCATTGATTTCGCGCGCAATCTCCGCGGCGATACGGCCCGGCAGATGGTCGTTGCGATGTATCTGATTGAACTCCAGCGTCATGATTGCTCCCGTTCCACAGAAACGATTGGTTCGTTTTCCCGCGACAGGCGACTTCCTCCTTCGCCGTCAGCGGGGCTTTCAAAGGCGGCGTTTTTAGCCGCCTTTGCCGTTCCTCGATTAGCTATCCGGTTGCAGGCTTATCTGGCAACCGGGATTCATCCGCAAATCAGGATCGAAGGCGTTTTTCAGACCCGTGATCATCCGGCGCTGCACATCAGATAGCCGGCTTTCGAAATCGGAGCGTTTCAGGCGGCCGATGCCGTGCTCGGCGCTGATGCTGCCGACATAGCGGTCGAGGACCTCGTTGACGAATGTCTTGGACTTATAGATGAAGGCTTCGCGCTCCTGCGGTGTCGAACCGTTTGGCGGCAGCACGTTGAGGTGGACGTTGCCGTCTCCGACATGGCCGTAGGAAACCGCGAGGCACTCCGGCAGTTTTTCCGCCAGTTCCGCCTCGGCTTCGGCCACGAAGGCCGCGAGTTTCGACAAAGGTACGGAAATATCGGTACGCATATGCGCACCGCGCAGTGCCTGGCCTTCATTCATACCTTCACGGAACAGCCACAGCGATTGCGCCTGCGCGCGCGAGGAAGCGATGACGCCATCCAGCACCAGCCCGTCTTCCATCACGCCCTCGAGGAAGCGTCCCATCAGGTCAGCCGTGTCCACCAGGCCGGAGCCTGAGATTTCCATCAGCACATAGGCCGGATAATCGCCGGCAATCGGCATCTTCAGATCGGGAATAGCCTCGATCGCCAGCGTGAAGGCGATCGGCGGCATGAATTCGAAGGCGGACATGAGATCGCAGCATTCGCGGCGGGCGCGGCGGTAAAGCTTGATGGCGTCATCGAGCGAATTGAGGCCAAGCAGGGCCGTCTCGACATGTTCGGGGTTAGGGTAAAGCTTGACGGCAACGGCGGTGATGATGCCGAGCGTTCCTTCCGCGCCGATGAAGAGCTGCTTCAGATCGATGCCGCGATTGTCCTTGCGCAGCGTCGACAGCCCGTTCCAGATGGTGCCATCCGGCAGCACCACTTCGAGACCCAGCACCAGTTCGCGGGTCATGCCATAACGCAGGACGTTGATGCCGCCGGCATTGGTGGAGACGTTGCCGCCGATGCGGCAGCTGCCCTGCGCGCCGAGCGACAGCGGGAAGAACATGCCCTTGTCCTCAACCGCATCCTTGAATTCCGAGAGAATGCAGCCGGCTTCCACGACGGCGGAAAAATCGTCGCCATCTATGGTGCGGATGGCATTCATGCGCTCGAGGCTTAATACGACCTGGTGCTTGGGCGCATCCGGAATGCCACCAAGCACCAGACCGGTATTGCCGCCCTGGGGGATGATGGCGAGGCCGAGTTCGGCGCAGGCCCGGACGGCGTCGGACACTTCCTTGGTCGAGCGGGGACGGATGACGGCCACGGCAGAACTGGTGACGTCGCCATGCCAGTCACGGCAATAGCGCAGCATGTCTTCCTGCGAAATCAGCAGCAAAGCCTCGCCCAGCTTGTTCTTCAGCGAGAACCGCAATTCCTCGATATCGTGTTCGCTCACGATCGTCATTTCACCCTCTCCGTCCAATCCGCCCTAAAGTGCCCGCGCAAGGGTTCATCGCCCTTGCTTTTGCCGATTTGTGAAAAAATACTATTTTCAACTCGATCATATAAGGTTATCAGACAACCTTACAAGCTAATTTATCGGTCGGTTGGCCGATGACGTTTTTTCGGTCTCGGGAGAATGACCGGGACAAAGAGGAGGAAGACATGCATATCGCAATCATCGGCGCCGCAGGCATGGTTGGCCGCAAGCTGACGCAGCGTCTCGTCAAGGATGGATCGCTCGGCGGCAAGCCGGTCGAGAAATTCACGCTTATCGACGTGTTCCAGCCTGAAGCGCCTGCCGGTTTTTCCGGCGCTGTCGATGCGCGCGCGGCCGATCTCTCCGCGCTGGGCGAGGCTGAAAAGCTGGTCGAAGCCCGTCCGGATGTCATCTTCCACCTTGCCGCCATCGTTTCCGGCGAAGCCGAACTCGATTTCGACAAAGGTTACCGCATCAATCTCGATGGCACGCGTTATCTCTTCGACGCCATCCGCATTGCCAACGGCAAGGACGGTTACAAGCCGCGCGTGGTCTTCACCTCGTCGATCGCCGTCTTCGGTGCGCCGCTCCCCTATCCGATCCCGGACGAGTTCCATACCACGCCGCTGACCAGCTATGGCACTCAGAAGGCGATCTGCGAATTGCTGCTATCCGACTACAGCCGTCGCGGTTTCTTTGACGGCATCGGCATTCGGCTGCCCACCATCTGCATTCGTCCCGGCAAGCCGAATGCGGCCGCCTCGGGCTTCTTCTCCAATATTCTGCGCGAGCCGCTGGTCGGTCAGGAAGCGGTTCTGCCAGTGCCGGAAAGCATTCGCCACTGGCATGCCTCGCCGCGTTCCGCCGTCGGCTTCCTCATCCATGGCGCGACGATCGATGTTGAAAAGGTCGGCCCGCGCCGCAACCTGTCTATGCCGGGCCTCAGCGCCACCGTCGGAGAGCAGATCGAGGCGCTGCGCAAGGTCGCTGGTGAAAAGGCCGTTGCCCTCATCCGCCGCGAGCCGAACGAGATGATCATGCGTATGTGCGAAGGTTGGGCCCCCGGTTTCGAAGCCAAGCGTGCGCGCGAACTGGGCTTTACGGCTGAAAGCTCGTTTGAAGACATCATTCAGGTTCATATCGAGGACGAACTGGGAGGTTCACTGAAATGAGCATCAGTGGGGAGGAGAAGAAGCGGTCTGTCGCATTTATCGGCACGGGCCTGATGGGTGGACCGATGGCCCGGCGCCTGCTGGGTGCCGGCTTTTCGGTCACAGTCTGGAACCGCAGCGCCGACAAGGCCGAAGCGCTTGTCGCCGATGGCGCGGTTGTCGCGGCATCGCCGGCGGAGGCCGCCAAGGGCGCCGATATCGTCATCACCATGCTGAGCGACGGCAAGGCCGTGGGCGAGGTGCTGTTCGAGGCCGGCGTGGCCGAAGTGCTGGCAAAGGGTGCGGTCGTCATCGACAGCAGCTCGATTGCGCCGCCGATTGCGCGTGAACATTCTTCGCGGCTTCAGGCGCTCGGCATTCATCACGTCGATGCGCCGGTGTCCGGCGGTGTGCCCGGCGCGACGGCCGGTACGCTCGCCATCATGGCCGGTGGTGACGAGGCGCTGATTTCGGGTCTTGCGGATGTCTTTGCGCCGATGGGCCGCCTCACCTATGTCGGCCCTTCGGGTGCGGGTCAGCTCTGCAAGCTCGCCAACCAGCAGATCGTCGCCATTACGATCGGCGCGGTTGCCGAGGCGATGATGCTGGTGGAAGCGGGCGGTGCGTCCCGTGAAGGTTTCCGCAACGCCATCCGTGGCGGTTTTGCCGAAAGCCGGATTCTGGAACTGCATGGCGAACGCATGGTGAAACGCAATTTTGCGCCGGGCGGCCCATCCAAGTTTCAGCTCAAGGATCTGAACGGCGTGCTGGCAATGGCGAAAGATATGGCTCTGACACTACCGCTGACCCAGCAGGTGACGCGGGAGTTCGACGACTTCGTTGGTGACGGTGGTGCCGATATCGACCATAGCGGCATCCTGCTTTACCTCGAAAAACTCAACAACCGGGAACAGGGCTGAGACGGGCTCATGAGCGACGAGAAGACACCCATGCGCCGCCTGCGGTCGCAGGACTGGTTCGACAATCCTGATCATCTCGACATGACGGCGCTCTATCTGGAGCGCTTCATGAATTACGGCGTCACGCCGGAAGAACTGCGTTCCGGCAAGCCGGTCATCGGCATCGCCCAGAGCGGCAGCGACCTGACGCCCTGCAACCGCGTCCATGTGGAATTGGTCAAGCGGGTGCGTGACGGCATCCGCGACGCAGGTGGCATTCCCATCGAGTTTCCGACCCATCCGATGTTCGAAAACTGCAAGCGCCCGACGGCGGCGCTCGACCGTAATCTTGCCTATCTCAGCCTCGTGGAAGTGCTTTACGGTTATCCGCTCGACGGTGTCGTTCTGACTACCGGCTGCGACAAGACCACGCCTTCGGCGCTGATGGCGGCAAGCACGGTCGATATTCCGGCCATTGTCCTTTCCGGCGGACCGATGCTCGACGGCTATCATGACGGCGATCTGGTCGGCTCCGGCACGGTGATCTGGCGGATGCGCCGCAAATACGGCGCCGGCGAAATCACCCGCGAGGAGTTTTTGCAGGCGGCGCTTGAATCCGCTCCTTCCGTCGGGCATTGCAACACCATGGGTACGGCTTCGACCATGAACGCCATGGCGGAGGCGCTCGGCATGTCGCTGACAGGTTGTGGTGCGATACCGGCCGCTTACCGTGAACGTGGCCAGATGGCCTATCGTACCGGCCGCCGCGCCGTCGAACTGGTTGTCGAGAACATCAAGCCTTCCGACATCATGACGCGCGCGGCGTTCCTGAACGCTATCCGCGTCAATTCTGCAATCGGCGGTTCGACCAACGCCCAACCGCATCTGGCCGCGATGGCCAAACATGCGGGCGTTGAACTTCGCGAGGAGGACTGGCAGGTCCACGGTTACGACATTCCGCTGCTGGCCAACGTTCAGCCGGCCGGCAAATGGCTGGGGGAGAAATATCACCGCGCTGGCGGCACGCCCGCCATCATGTGGGAGCTTCTGCAGGCCGGCAAGCTCGATGGAAACTGTCCGACCGTAACCGGCAAGACCATGGCGGAAAATCTGGAAGGGCGGGAATCGACCGACCGCGACGTGATCCTGTCCTATGACAAGCCGCTCAAGGAACGCGCCGGTTTCCTTGTTCTCAAGGGCAATCTGTTCGATTTCGCCATCATGAAGACGAGCGTGATCTCGGTGGAATTCCGCCAGCGTTATCTGAGCGAGCCGGGCCGCGAGGGCATTTTCGAGGGCAAATGCGTCGTCTTTGATGGTTCGGAAGACTATCACGCCCGCATCAACGATCCGTCCCTCGATATCGATGAGCGCACCATTCTCGTCATTCGCGGGGCGGGGCCGCTCGGCTGGCCGGGATCGGCTGAGGTCGTCAACATGCAGCCGCCGGATGCGCTGTTGAAAAAAGGCATCACCAGCCTGCCGACGATCGGCGACGGCCGGCAATCGGGAACGGCGGACAGCCCGTCGATCCTCAACGCCTCGCCGGAAAGTGCCGCAGGCGGCGGACTGGCATGGCTTCGCACGGGTGATGTGATCCGCATCGATTTCAATAGGGGTGAATGCAATGCGCTGGTGCCGGATGAGCAGCTTGCCGCCCGCAAGGCGGACGGCATTCCCGCCGTTCCCGCCGATGCGACGCCATGGCAGCGCATCTATCGCCAATCCGTGACCCAGCTTTCCGACGGCGCGGTTCTCGAAGGGGCCGCAGATTTCCGCCGGATCGCCGAGAAGATGCCCCGGCACAATCATTGATCACAGGTGACAAAAATCCCCGGCCACGTCCGGGGATTTTTATTTTCCGGACGGTTTCGCAATTGATTGCGACCTCCTAATGTACCCGCGAATCCGCGTTACATCCGCATTATCGAGGGCAGGGCATGACAGATATTTCGATGATAGAGGCCGCGCGTGAGCGCATCGGCAACCATGCGGTGCGGACACCCTTGCTGTCGTCACCTTTTCTGGACGACATTGCCGGGCGAAAGCTGTTCGTAAAGGCCGAGTGCCTGCAAAGAACGGGTTCCTTCAAGTTTCGCGGCGGCTGGTCGGCCGTCTCCGGCTTGCCGGCGGAGGTGCGCGCCAAGGGCGTGATCGCGTTTTCCTCCGGCAACCATGCCCAGGGCGTGGCGCTCGCCGCCCGCCTGCACGACGTTCCCGCCGTCATCATCATGCCGTCCGATGCGCCGAAAATTAAAATCGACAATACCCGGTCCTACGGGGCCGAGGTGGTGCTTTATAACCGGGCGAACGAAGATCGCGATGCCATCGGAGATCGCATTTCGCGCGAGCGGGGGCTGACGCTGATCAGGCCCTACGACGAACCGCTGGTCATTGCCGGGCAGGGCACGGTGGGGTTGGAGATTGCTGAACAGGGCGCGGCACTGGGTATCGATGCAGCCGAGGTTCTTGTGCCCTGTGGTGGTGGTGGCCTTACATCCGGCATCTCCCTTGCGCTTGCAGCGAAAGCGACGAACTATAAGGTCAGGACTTCAGAACCGGAACGGTTCGACGATGTGGCCCGCTCCCTTGCCTCGGGTAAGATCGAGCGTAACGCCACCACCTTGGGTTCGATCTGCGACGCGATCGTCACGCCACAGCCCGGCAACATCACCTTTCCGATCATGGCTCGGCTTTGCGGGAAAGGTGTTGCCGTGACCGAGGAGGAGGCGCTGCGGGCGATGGTTCTCGCCTTCAACCGGCTGAAGATCGTCGTCGAACCCGGTGGCGCGGTGGCTCTGGCGGCCGCCCTCTTCCACGGTGCTGAACTGGAGAGTGAAACGGTGATTGCTGTCGCCTCCGGCGGCAATGTCGATCCGGAGATCATGGCGGGCGCGCTGTCCCGTTTCGGCTGAGTGAGGTTGAGATCAGGCCTCGAGCCGTGCTGCGACCTCGTTGGCGATCGCCAGCGAGGCTGTCAGGCCGGGGCTTTCTATACCGAAGAGATTAACGAGGCCTGCGACGCGGTGCGTTTCCGGCCCGTCGATGCGGAAATCCATGGCCGGTTCGTCGGGACCGGAAATCTTCGGCCGGATGCCGGAATAGGCCGGGATCAGCGCATCATCGGGAAGGCCCGGCCAATAACGCCGTATCGCATCACCAAAACCCTCCATGCGGCGCGGATCGACAGCGTAATCGATGGTGTCCACCCACTCCACATCCGGCCCGAAACGGGCTTGGCCGGCAAGATCGAGCGTGAGATGCACGCCGAGGCCATGGGTGTGCGGCGCCGGGTAGATCAGCCGTGAAAAGGGCGACCTGCCAGCCAGCGAAAAATAGCTGCCCTTGGCGAAACGCGCCTGCGGGATACCATCCTCTGGCAATCCTTCGATCTTTCCTGCCAGCAACGGTGCAACAAGCCCGGCGCAGTTGACGAGCAGCCGGCATGTCAGGCTGGTAGGCTCGGCCCCGCCGACATGAACCAGAAAACCATTGCCCGTTGCTTCTGCCTTTTCGAAGGGTGCGTTGAGGGCAAGGGCTGCGCCATGATCCTGCGCGTCTCCAAGCAGCGCCAGCATATAAGCGTGGCTGTCGATAATACCGGTCGAGGGCGATATCAGGGCTGCGACGCAGGTGAGCGCGGGTTCGAGCAGGAGGGCCTGTCGTCCGTCGATCAGCTCAAGGTCGTTGCAGCCGTTTGCTTTGCCTTTTTCGCGCAGCGTGGCGAGCGTGGCCACCTCTTCATCGCTCGTGGCGACGATGAGTTTGCCGCAGCGGCGATGTAAAACGCCGTGACTTTGGCAGAAAGCATAGAGCCGCTCCTTGCCCTCCACGCAAAGTCGGGCCTTGAGGCTTCCCAGAGGATAATAGAGCCCGGCATGGATGACCTCGCTGTTGCGGGAGGAGGTGGCCGAGCCGAAT
Source organism: Agrobacterium sp. NPDC090283 (assembly GCF_044769685.1). Lineage (NCBI taxonomy): Bacteria > Pseudomonadati > Pseudomonadota > Alphaproteobacteria > Hyphomicrobiales > Rhizobiaceae > Agrobacterium > Agrobacterium sp. NPDC090283. Next base: position 168,657 of record NZ_JBIVYG010000012.1, read on the forward strand.
TCCTTTTCGCTTTCGAGGATGATGACGGAGAGGCCACGCATCGCCAGTTCGCGCGCTGTTGCCAGCCCGATCACCCCGGCTCCGATGATGATGGCGTCGATATCCGTCATGGTCTTTTCCGTGCCTGCCATTGCTTTTGAACGGAAATGCCCGCCGCCGCGTTGATACCGAGCCATGGGTAGATTGATGCTTGCCGACGGGCAAGTCGCAATCCGTATTTTTCCCGATGCGCCGATCTTATGGAATTTTATCTCTACTGAAGCAGTGGGGAATAAAGCTATTCTACAAGTGAAATAAGCAATGCCCGTTTTGAAGGGCCGAGCAGGAAGGGAGTGTACAATGTCTTATTCCAAGGCAGGAAAAGTAAAAGACTTTGTCTCGCAGCCCCAGTCGCCGCGTAACTGGAAAGATTCGGTTCATGCGGCTCTTGTCGGCGTCTGTGTGGCTTTTGTCGCTGCCGTCATATTCGGTCTCGTTCCCTGATCCTCCCGATTTTCTCATCAGGTAATTTGAGAACAAAAGGCCGGTCGCTCCTCCGACCGGCCTTTTTCATGCCCATTCACGCCTTCAGGTAATCTTCTGCCAGATCGACCCAGAAAGCGGTTCCGATCGGCAGGATATCGTCGTTGAAATCGAATTTCGGATGGTGCAGCGGCGGGTCGTTTTCGGTGCGCGCGGTGCCGAGGAAGAAATAACAGCCGGGCCGTTTCTCCAGCATATAGGCGAAGTCTTCCGCACCCATCGACGGGCGCTGCATCTCGGCCACTTTTTCAGGTCCGGCAAAACGCCGGGCGAGATTGGCGACATAATCCGTTTCCGTCTTGTGGTTGACGGTTGCGTTATAACCGCGCTCGTAATCGATGGTGACGCTCATGCCGTAGCTGGCGGCCTGGCCTTCGGCTATCGCCCTGATGCGCCTTTCCAGTTCGTCGCGCACGCCCGGATCGAAGGAGCGGATGGTCAGCAGCATTTCCGCCGTCTCGGGAATGACGTTGCTGGCAGCGCCGGCATGGAACGCGCCAACGGTGACGACCGCCGACAATTGCGGATGGATGTTGCGGGAGACAACCGTTTGCAGCGCCATGATGATGCTTGCGCCGGCAACGATGGGATCGGCTGCGTCCTGCGGTTCGGCGCCGTGGCCGCCATAACCGTTGACGGTGATCTTGCATTCGTCGACAGCGGCAAGGATCGGCCCGTCGCGCAGTACGAATTGCCCGAAGGGCAGGCCGGGATCATTATGCAGGGCAAAGACCGCATCGCAGGCGAAGCGCTCGAACAGCCCGTCCTCGATCATGATGCGGGCGCCGCCGAAATTTTCTTCCGCCGGCTGGAAGATCAGATGCAGGGTTCCGTCGAAATTTTTGCGCTCAGCGATAATCTTCGCTGCGCCGAGCAGCATGGCGGTGTGGCCGTCATGGCCGCAGGCATGCATGACACCCTGATTGGCGCTCGCATAATCCGCCCCGGTTTCTTCATGGATCGGCAGGGCGTCTATGTCGGCGCGGATGCCGAGCGTGCGGGTGCTGTCACCATTGCTGAGCGTGGCGACGATACCGGTTCCGGCCAGCCCCCGCGTGACTTCGTAACCCATTGCTACTAACTGTTCGGCAATAAAATCCGAAGTCTTGAACTCCGAAAGGCCGATTTCGGGATTGCGGTGCAAGTGGCGACGAATGGCCACCACGTCAGGCATATGGTTGGCAAAGGATGCGAGATTTGCGGTCTGTCTGGTCATTTTCAAAGTCCCGGTTTCGGCCGTTTTTTCCGGCGCCTTTTGTAAATGACATAGCAGCATATGCAGCCATGCGTAAGGGGCGTAGCCTGCCTGGAAATGCCCCGAAATTCAGCGCTTGCATCGTGCCGCGACAGGTGGCATGGAACTATTGACGTCCTGGGGCATTAGCTTCTTTCGGATGTAGCGCGGGCCCTCTCGGTTCGTGTTGCCTTTCAGGTTGTCAACGGGGGATTATCGGACGTTGCGCGAACAATTTTCGCCGTCGGGGAGGGTGCGAAATCCGGTCGGAACGGCATTGCCGGGCCGCAGGACGCCATTTTCTTCCCCTTATCGAAAATACTCTGTCCATACCGATCCCGAGCGCCGCACATATCCTGGAATCATTACGCCGCAGGATGCCGTTCCTGCAGATATCCTGCGCTTGACGATCCGTTCCGCACAGCGCGTCCGGTTCACCGAAGGTTCAGGATAGGTCATAAATATAGCGTGGCCTGATTTTCGTGTGTGTTCCCGCCATGGACGAAATGCCGGTCAAGTCGAACAAGTCTCCATAAAGTTCAGAATACGAGCCCGATGTCATTTCATATCACCCCGACCGCCGCCGCCCGTGATTCCGAGACGAAGCAGATCGATCACAACGATTCGATCCGCGCGTCCTATATGACGATCGAGGAACTGCATGATGCCGGTGCCGCGCTATCCCGCGATGGTGCCGACAGCCTGCCCGGCTTCATGGAATTCGATTTCTTCGAGCGTCACCGCGAGAATGAGAAGGAAATCCTCAGGGTTTACCGCACGACGGCCGTCGATGCGGAAAACGGTGCAACGATTACGCCGGCGGCGGAATGGCTGCTCGACAATCATTACGTCATCGAAGAAGCGATCCAGGAAGTGCGGCGCGATTTTCCGCGCAAATTCTATCGCCAGTTGCCGACGATGACGGTGGGCGAAGTAACGATTCCGCGGGTCATGGCGCTCGGCTGGCTTTATGTCGCCCATACCCACAGCACGGTTTCGCGCGAAAACATGACGGCGCTGGTGGATGGCTACCAGACCTCGAAGACGCTGCAGATCGGCGAATTGTGGGCGCTGCCGTCGATCATCCGTTTTGTCCTCATCGAAAATCTGCGCCGCATCTCGATCCGCGTCGAGCGCTCGCGCCGCATGCGCCAGAAGGCGAATGAGGTGGTGGATGAGATCATTCGTCTGAACGATGCCGAAGCATCGGCCGCACTTCTCAAGCAGGTCGATTCGCTGGTCGACGATCCGACCTTTGCGACGCAGTTCCTTTATCGTCTCCGCAATGGCTCGCAGACATCGGGTTTTGCCGTTGCCTGGCTCGAAGAGCGTCTGCATGCCGCCGGCACCGACGCCGAAAACGTCATGATGTCCGAACATAATCGTCTGGCCTCCGGCAATGTGACGATGGGCAACATCGTCAAGAGCCTGCGTGAGATCGACGACACCGAATGGTCGGTGTGGTTCGAGGAAGTCAGCCATATCGACAAGGTCCTGCGCGAGGAAACCGATTACGAGATTCTCGATTTCGGTTCGCGCAACACCTATCGCAACACCATTGAGCTTCTGGCGCGCCGCTCGCCCAAGACTGAAGTGGAGGTGGCGCGTGCCGCCGTCGAGATGGCGCGGTCCGATCTGCCGGCAGGCGCTGACGAAAACCATCGCGTCAATGTCGGCTCGGTGCTCGTCGGTCAGCGCCGCTTCGAGCTTGAAAAGGCTCTGGGGTATCGTCCGCTCGCGTCGCAGCACATCGTCCGCTCCATGCGCAAATTCAACTGGCTCGCCATCGCCGCGCCAGTGCTTCTCATCACCGCGGTCGCGATGCTCGCGGTCGGCTGGTTCCTGGCAAAGGCGGGCATGCCCTGGTATGTCGTTACCGCCTTCCTGCTGATGTTCGCATTGCCGGCATCCGAAGGCGCGACCGGCCTCTTCAACACGCTCGTCACCTTCTTTGTGAAGCCGTTCCGGCTCGTCGGATACGAATTCAAGAACGGTATCCCTGAGGACGCCCGCACATTGGTCGCCGTGCCCTGCATGCTGACCAGCCGCGACAGCGTCGACGAGATGATGCGCAATATCGAGGTGCATTATCTCGCCAATCCGCATGGCGAGATCTATTTCTCGCTGGTGAGCGACTGGCGCGATGCGCAATATGAGCAGTCCGATGACGATATCGAGATTCTCGACTATGCCAAGCGCGAGCTTGCGGCGCTGAACAGCCGTTATGCGTTTGATGGCAAGACACGTTTCTACCTGCTGCATCGCCGCCGCATCTATAATTCGGCCGAAGGCTGCTGGATGGGCTGGGAGCGCAAGCGCGGCAAGCTGCATGAGCTGAACATGCTGCTGCGCGGCGACAAGGACACGACCTTCCTCGGCGGTGCGAATATCGTGCCGGCCGATGTCAAATATGTCATGACGCTCGATGCCGATACGCGCCTGATGCGCGACGCGGTCACCAAGCTCGTCGGCAAGATGCACCACCCGATCAACCGTCCCAAGATCGATCCGGAATCCGGTCGTGTCGTTGAAGGTTACGGCCTGTTGCAGCCGCGCGTTACGCCTTCGCTGACGACGGGCAAGGACGCCTCCGTGTTCCAGCGCGTCTTCTCGATCAATCGCGGCATCGATCCTTATGTCTTTACTGTTTCCGATGTCTATCAGGACCTGACCTCCGAAGGCACCTTCACCGGCAAGGGTCTCTATGACGTGGATGCCTTCGAGGCGGCGCTGAAGGGCCGGATCGAAGAGAATTCCATCCTCAGCCACGATCTGCTCGAAGGCTCTTTCGCACGCTGCGCGCTGGTGACCGATGTGGAACTGGTCGAGGATTTCCCGACCCGCTACGAGGTTGAAGTCTCGCGCCAGCACCGCTGGGCGCGTGGCGACTGGCAGCTGCTTCCCTTCATCCTTGACCGTGCCCGTGGCGTCACCGCCATCGGCCGCTGGAAGATGGTCGATAATCTACGTCGCTCTTTGACGCCGATTGCCTGGTTCTTCGCCTCGATCCTCGGCTGGTATTTCATGGATCCGCTGGGTGCTCTGATCTGGCAGATCCTGCTGATCTTCTCGCTGTTTGTCGCCCCCACGCTTTCACTGCTCTCCGGCCTCGTGCCGCGCTCCACCGACATCGTGCCGCAGGCGCATTTCCACACCATCTGGTCGGAAATCCGCGCCACCAATGCGCAGGTTGCGCTGCGCATCGTCTTCATTGCCGATGCCGCCTGCATGATGACGGACGCGATTGTCCGTTCCCTTTATCGCCTGCTCGTCAGCCACAAGCTGATGCTGGAATGGCGCACGGCCGCCAGCATGCAGTCGAGCGCACAGGGCAGCATCGTCGATTATTATCGCCAGATGTGGCATGCGCCCGTGGTGGCGATGCTCGGCCTGCTGTTTGCAGCGCTGCCGGGTGACAATGCCTTCCTGATCGGCATTCCCTTCACGCTGCTCTGGGTTCTGTCTCCGGCCGTCGCCTGGTATGTCAGCCAGTCGGCTGAAACCGAAGACCGGCTGTTCGTTTCCGAGCACGTTTCCTTCGAGCTGCGCAAGATCGCGCGCCGCACCTGGCGTTATTACGAGGCCTTTGTCACGCCGCAGGAAAACCACCTGCCGCCGGACAACTTCCAGGAAACGCCGGAGCCGATCGTCGCTTCGCGTACTTCGCCCACCAATATCGGCGTCTATCTGCTCTCCGTCATTTCGGCACGCCAGTTCGGCTGGATCAGCTTTGCCAATACGCTGGAGCGGATCGAAAATACGATCCAGACCGTCGAGAAGATGGAGAAGCATCGCGGCCATCTCTACAACTGGTATCATACTGACACCTTGCAGACGCTTGGCCCGCGCTATGTTTCGGCCGTGGACAGCGGCAATCTCGCCGGTCACCTGATTGCGGTTTCGTCCGCCTGCCGCGACTGGGCGGAAGCCCCTTCCGCCCATCTTCAGGGCAATCTCGACGGTATCGGCGACGTTGCCGGTATCCTGCGCGAAACGCTGAAGGCACTGCCCGACAACCGCAAGAACCTGCGCCCGCTGCATCGCCGTCTTGAAGAGCGCATCATCGGCTTCTCCAATGCGCTTGCCTCCGTCAAGCGCGAGCATGAATTCGCCTCGATCCGCGTCATCAATCTTGCGGTGCTGGCACGCGACATCCAGAAGCTCGCAACCAATGTCGATCACGAGGTGAAGTCCGCGCAGAGCGCGGAAGTGACCCGCTGGGCGCAATTGCTGGTGGAATCCTGCGAAGCGCATATTTCCGACAGCGCCATCGACCTCACCAATATGGAGCCGCTGCGCCAGCGTCTCGCATCGCTGCGCGACCGTAGCCGTAACCTCGCCTTCTCGATGGATTTCACCTTCCTTTACCGCAAGGATCGTCGTCTTCTGTCGATTGGTTACCGCGTCGAAAGCAAGGAGCTGGACGAGGCCTGCTACGACCTTCTGGCCTCCGAATGCCGCCTGACCAGCCTGTTTGCCATCGCCAAGGGCGATCTGCCGACTGAGCACTGGTACCGTCTCGGCCGCCAGGTCGTGCCGATCGGTGCGCAGGGCGCGCTGGTGTCGTGGTCGGGTTCGATGTTCGAATATCTGATGCCGCCGCTCGTCATGCAGGAGCGTCAGGGTGGCATTCTCAACCAGACCAACAATCTGATCGTCAAGGAACAGATGAACCACGGCCGCCGTCTCGGCACACCATGGGGCATTTCCGAAGCGGCGTTCAATGCCCGCGATCACAACATGAACTACCAGTATACCAACTTCGGTGTGCCGACGCTTGGCCTCAAGCGTGGCCTCGGCCAGAATGCGGTGATCGCGCCTTACGCGTCGATCCTCGCCAGCCAGTACGATCCTGACGGTGCGCTGGAGAACCTCGACAAGCTGCGTAAGCTTGGCGCGCTCGGCCAGTATGGTTTCCACGATGCGGTGGATTTTACCCCGACACGCGTGCCTGACGGCAAGGTCTGCGCGGTGGTCTATAACTATTATGCCCACCACCACGGCATGTCGATTGCGGCTGTCGCCAACGTCGCCTTTGATGGCGTGCTGCGCGAATTGTTCCACTCTGACCCGGTGATCGAGGCGGCCGAACTGCTGCTGCAGGAAAAGGCACCGCGCGAAGTTCCGGTCATGAGCGCCAAATACGAGCCGGAAACGCCCGGCAAGGAACAGGCCGACCTCCTGCGTGCGGAAGTACGCTCCATTGCCGATCCGGCCGTGCGCGACCGCGAAGTGGTGTTCCTTTCGAACGGCCATTATTCGACGATGCTCACCTCGACGGGTGCGGGTTATTCGAAGTGGAACGGACAGGCGATTTCCCGCTGGAAGGCGGATCCGACCGACGACCGGTGGGGCACCTTCATCTTCCTGCGCGACACCACCAATGGACAATGGTGGAGTGCGACCGCCGAGCCGCGTGTCATCGAAGGCGAAAAGACCAAGACGATCTTCACCGATGACAAGGCCGAGTTCCACAAGACTATCGGCGATCTGCAGAGCGTGGTCGAGTGCATCGTTGCCACCGAGCACGATGCCGAAGGCCGCCGCATCACCCTGCTGAACGTCGGTTCCGAGGACCGCTACATTGAAGTGACCTCCTATATGGAGCCGGTCATCGCGTCTGAGGATGATGACAACGCCCATCCGCTCTTCTCGCGCATGTTCGTGCAGACGGAAATCGGCCGCCGCGGTGACGTCATCCGCGCCTGGCGCAACCGTCGCAGCCCGAACGAGCCGGGCACCCTCATCGCGCATCTGGCCGCCGACAATGCTGGCCCGTCGCGCCCGACCGAATTCGAGACGGATCGCGCCAAGTTCATCGGCCGCGGGCGCTCGCTGCGCGAAGCGGCGGCATTCGATGCCGGTGCGACGCTCTCCAGCACCGACGGTTTCACGCTGGATCCGATCCTGTCGCTGCGCCGCACCGTGCGCGTGCCGGCGGGCAAGAAGGTGAGCGTGATCTTCTGGACGATTGCCGCCCCGAGCCGCGAGGAAGTCGACAAGGCGATCGACCGTTACCGTCATCCGGACGCTTTCGCCCATGAACTCGTGCATGCGTGGACACGCACGCAGGTGCAGATGCGCCATGTTGGCGTCACCTCGCAGCAGGCGGCCGCCTTCCAGCATCTCGGCCGCTATCTGACCTATCCCGACATGCATCTGCGTGCGGATTCGGAAACGCTGAAAACGGGCCTCGCCTCGCAGCGCGCGCTGTGGCCGCTTGCCATTTCGGGCGATTTCCCGATCTTCAGCCTGCGCATCAATGACGACATGGACATGGATATTGCTCGTGAGGCGCTGAGCGCCCACGAATATCTGCGTTCGCGCGGCGTGATCTTCGATCTCGTCATCGTCAACGAACGGGCTGCGTCCTATGCGCAGGACATGCAGCATGCGCTCGATCATATTTCCGAGACGCAACGCCGTATCAATCCTGCCGATGGTGGTCGCCCGCACGTCTTCTCCGTGCGCCGCGACCTGATGGACGAAGAGACATGGAGTGCGCTTCTCGCCGCTTCCCGTGTCGTCCTGCATGTGCGCAACGGCAAGATCGTCGACCAGATCAACCGCGCGGTCTCGCTGTTTGCGGCCAATCGCGGTCCTGACGGCACGTCTGATGCTGCGCAGGCCCGCCTGCCCGTGCCGACCTTCCCGGTTGCGGAGCCGGTCGAGGATGCGGGCGATCTCGATTTCTGGAACGGTTTCGGCGGCTTCGCCAGGAACGGTCAGGAATATGTGGTGCGCCTGAATGGCGGGCAATCCACGCCGCACCCATGGATCAACGTTATCTCGAACGAAAATTTCGGCTTCCATATTTCGGCCGAAGGTGCCGGTTTCAGCTGGAGCCGCAATTCGCGCGATTATCAGCTGACGCCCTGGACCAATGACCCGGTCATCAACCGGCCGGGTGAGGCCTTCTATGTCGCCGATGTGGAAACAGGAAAGCTCTATACGCCCTGTGCCGCGCTGTCGCGCGATCCCGAAGCCATGTTCGAAACCCGCCACGGTCTCGGTTATTCCATCCTGACCGGCGTGGCGGATACGCTTGAGGTTGAACTGACGCAGACCGTTGACCGTGAAAAGCCGGTCAAGTTCTCGCAGGTCATCGTTCGCAACAAGGGTTCGAAAAGCCGCCGTCTGAAGGTCTATGCCTATGTGGAGTGGGTGCTCGGCAATAACGGCCAGAAATCCGCGCCGTTCATCCTGAGCAGGCATGATGCGGGCAGCAACGCGATCTTCGCGTCGAACCCCTACAGCATCGATTATAGCGCCCGCACCTCGTTCCTGACACTTGACAGCGAGGCAAGCGGCTTTACCACCAGCCGCCGGGAATTCATCGGCCGCTTCGGTTCGGCACAGGCCCCGCAGGGCATCGTGTCCGGTGCGGCGCTCAGCGGCAGCACCGAGGTCGATGGCGATCCTTGCGCGGCACTGATGCAGGAAATCCACCTGAAGCCCGGCGAAGAACGGCACATGACCTTCATTCTCGGCGATGCCGACAATGCGGAAGAGGCCGAAGCGCTGGTGAAAGATGTTCGCCAGGCGGACTTCCTGTCGGTGCTGGAAGAAAGCAAGGCGTTCTGGACGGGCTTTACCGGCCAGTTGCAGGTTTCCACGCCCGATGCCGGCTTCAACCATATGGTCAACAACTGGCTGCCCTATCAGGCGCTGGCCTGCCGAATTCTGGCGCGCACGGCCTTTTACCAGTCGAGCGGCGCCTTCGGCTTCCGCGACCAGTTGCAGGATACGCTGGCCTTCCTGCTCTACCAGCCGGATCTCGCCCGCAAGCAGATCCTGCGCGCAGCAGGCCGCCAGTTCCCGGAAGGTGACGTGCAGCACTGGTGGTTGCCGCTGACGGGGGCCGGTGTTCGCACCACCATCTCGGACGATGTTGTCTGGCTTGCTTATGCGATCAACCAATATGTCTCGGCCACGGGCGACGCTGCCATCCTCGATGAAAGCATCCCCTTCCTGAAGGGCGCGGCATTGATGCCCGGACAGCATGACGCTTTCTTCCAGCCGGAGACCAGCGACAGATCTGCCACGCTTTACGAGCATGCCGCGCTGGCGCTCGATCTTGCCATTCATCGCACCGGCGAAAATGGCCTGCCGCTGATCCTCGGTGGTGACTGGAACGATGGCATGAACCGTGTCGGTGTCGGCGGCAAGGGCACCAGCGTCTGGCTGGGTTGGTTCCTTTCCGGAGCGTTGCGCGATTTCATCGAGATTGCGGAAAAGCGCGGCGATACCGACCGCGTCGGCAAATGGGCATCGCACCGGGAAAAGCTGCGCAATGCGCTGGAAACAGCGGGTTGGGATGGCAGTTATTACCGCCGTGGTTACTTCGATGACGGCACGCCGCTGGGTTCCGCCGAAAGCGAGGAATGCCGGATCGATTCGCTCGGCCAGAGCTGGAGTGTTCTTTCCGGTGAAGGCGAAGAGGCTCGGTCGCGGCAGGCAATGGATGCGGTCATGGAGCATCTGGTTGACGAGCAGACCGGCATTATCAGGCTCTTCACGCCGCCCTTCTCGCGTGCGCCGCATGATCCCGGCTACATCAAGGGATACCCGCCGGGTGTTCGCGAAAATGGCGGACAATATACCCATGCCGCGACCTGGGTGGTTCTCGCCCTTGCCAAGCAGGGCCGCAGCCAGGAAGCCTGGAACTGCTTCAAGCTGCTCAACCCGGTCAATCATGCGCTCGATGCGGCGGCGTCGGAAACCTATCGGGTCGAACCCTATGTGGTGACTGCGGATGTTTATGGTGGGGGTGCTTATGCGGGCCGTGGTGGCTGGAGCTGGTATACGGGTTCTGCCGGCTGGCTCTATCGCGCAGCGGTCGAGGGTATTCTCGGTATCACCCGCACCGACGGCAAGCTTCATATTTCGCCGTCGCTGCCGGAAGACTGGAGCGGTTTCTCGGTGAAGATCACGCTCGACGGGAAGGCAAGGGACATCGTCGTCAGCCGCAAGGCCGACACGGCGGAGGCCTCCATATCCGTTGATGGCAAGGTGCTGTCTGCGGATGATCGGGTGATCCCCTTCGACTGAGACGGCCACATCTCCTTTTACTTTTAAACTCAGGCTCCTGTGGTGACGCAGGGGCTTGAATTTTTATGGGGCTGGCTTTGCTTCCGCTTCAGCATGTCGGCCGGATCATAGTCTGGAAGCCCGGTCTCTTTCACATCCACAGGCCAAAAACCGACGACACCGAAAATGAGGTCATCTACGAAAGCCATGATGACGCGGACGGGTTGTCCGGTAGAGCGTTTCCGGTAAAAGTGCGAAGCGGTTTTACGTCCGGAAAATGCGGGAAAACAAAGCGCTAGAGCAGGCCAAACGATTCCGTTTAAGCAGGACGTACGATACCGTCAGCCTCTTGGGGCAGAAGCAGCAGTTGCGAGTGATCCATTTCTGACGATGGGCGACGGCATTCTGTTATCTATGGTCGGTTTCGGGAATCGCTCCCAGGGCTCTGGCGTGATCTCTGCGCGTTTCGCGATATTTTTCCAGTAGATCGAAAAGGGAGTTCCCTTGCAATTCAGCGCATCTGTCACAGAATCGGCACTGTTGGTGGTGCTCACCGTTCTTTCCCTGGCGTTGTCCTGTTGATTGGCGCGCTACCCCCGGAGAACGAGCGTCGGAATCACGCTTGGCGTGGTTCTCGGAGTTTTCTTGATCAACCTCACAGCAGGTCTTGTTGCCTTTCTGGGAAATGCCTTCCCATTCGGGCAGATTGATTTTTGGCTGGCAGGTTCTTTGACCAAAATTCTCCGATAGCGATCCATGGTTTGGCGCGATCGTCGGGAAGCGGACAAAGAAAAAGGGCGGACAACATGCTGTCCGCCCTTGTCTCTATTCCGGTTGCCCAAGCCTCAGGAGGCAATGGCCTTTGGCCGGGGCTGCTGGCCTTCGTCTTCGGTCAGCAGGCCGCTGGTGCGCAGCAGCGAGGTGAAGCGTCCACCGCGCTGGCTCAACTCATCGAAAGTGCCCTTCTCGATGACCCGCCCCTGATCGAGGAACAGGACCAGATCCGCATCGCGGACAGTCGACAGGCGGTGAGCGATGATGAAGGTCGTGCGGTTCTTTCTCAGTGCATCCACGGCCGCCTTCACGCGGGCTTCGGTTTCCACGTCCAGCGCGCTGGTCGCTTCGTCGAGAACCAGAATGGGGGCATTCTTCAGGATAGCGCGGGCAATGGCGATACGCTGACGCTCGCCGCCGGACAGGCGGTTGCCACGCTCGCCCACCTGGGTCAGGTAGCCGTTGATGCGGCTGTCGATGAAATCCGTTGCCGCGGCCGCAGCTGCTGCCTCCACCACTTCCGCATCGGTGGCCGATTCACGGCCGAGGCGGATGTTTTCGCGGATGGAGCGGTTCAGCAGGCCGGCATCTTGGAACACCGTCGCGATGGAATTGCGAAGCGAGTTTTTCGTGACCGTCGAAATATCGGTTCCATCGATCAGGATCTGGCCGGAATCGGGATCGTAAACGCGTTGCAACAGGTTGATGAGCGTGGTTTTGCCGGCACCCGTCGGTCCGACGATCGCAACGGTCTCGCCGGCCTTGGCCGTGAACGAGACGTCGTGAACGCCCTGTTTGGTGTTGGCGAAACCGAAATTGATGTTGCGGAACTCCACGGTGCCGGAGACATTCGACAATTCGCGGGCATCGCCCGGCTCTTCCCGTTCCTTGACGGAATCTTCCAGCACGAAGAAATCCTCGAGCTTAGCGCGGGCTTCGAAAATCTGCGTCACAAATTGGCGCATCTGGTCCAGACGGCCGATCAGGAGATTGGCGAAACCGATGAAGGCGATGACATCACCGACGCGCAATTCGCCGTTCTTGACGAGCACGGTGCCGATGACGAGGATGATCATCATCGAAACGGTGGAGGCCGTGCGGTTCAGGGCACTGGCGAAGGCCCACCAGTCGAGCACCGGATATTGGGCGCTCAGCAGTTTTTCGGTGAAAGATTTCAGCGCCTTGGTTTCGGCTTCGATGCGGTTGTAGCTGTGCAGCACCGAAACGTTGCTGATGGAATCGCTGACATGGGCAAAAACGCTGTGATAGTGCTCTTCAACCGAGGCCTGGCCGTCCTTGGTACGGCCCATCACCCATTTACCGATGAACCAGTAGACGATGCCGAGGCCGATCAGAACGAAGCTGAGGCGCAGGTCCATGGACATGGCGGTCGGGACGAGCAGCACCAGCGCGACGAAGGTGGCGAGATGCGTGCGCATGAATTCCAGCCAGAGGCCGAACAGCGTTTCACTGGCGCGCAGCAGCGTGTGCAGGGCGTTGGATGTGCCGCGCTGATGGTGCCAGGAGAGCGGCATTGAGATGATGCGCCCGAAGGCTTCCGTCAGCAGCGAGGCGCGCCGGCCATGGGCCAGACGATCGGCCTCGCGGGCGACGGCCACATAAGCCACGGTGTTGAAGACACCGAAGCCCGCCCAGAGAATGAGAATAGGCGTGACATTGGTGCCGGAAGAGATGGCGTCGATGATCCGGCCGAACAGCACCGGTTCGGCGATGGTGATCGCTGCAAGAATGACGTTGGCGATGACGACCACCGTCACCCGCCATTTATGTACGGTCAGATAGCGCAGAGCGCGTGTGTAAACCTGAAACAAGGTCAAATTTTCAATCCAGTCCGAGCGTCTTTTCAAGCGGTTTATCGTTCGGTCTCAACGCCATGCTACTTTAGCAAGGTTGCATGAGACGGCGAATTTTGTGTAATTATCGCTCTTTCTGTCTGAATGGCGGCTTAACAGATTGACCGCGCGTGCGAACCGAAAAAACCGAACCCGATGTTTCCCGGGATCTGCCGTCACAAGATTTCGCATCTTCGTTTCAGGGATTGCTAACGACGATATGTTCAATCTCAACCGACCGGCGCCCGAGTAACATGACGTCATCGCGGGACCATGTCCTTCGTGTCATTCCCTTCAAGCCAAGCCCGGACCCCGTGTCTTTATGCATGATATTCTTCACTTCATCTCTGCGTGTTACCAGGCGGGAAGCGCCGACCGCGTTCGCTCCGAATTTGCAACGCTTATTCGCGAATACGGTTTCGAATATTTTCTCGTCAGCAGGCGGATGACCGGGGAGCTCGCCTCCACCGGCCAGATTCTCGCACAGCATCTGCCCGAAGGGTGGCTGGAGGTCTACAGGGCCAAAAAATACAATCTCGTCGATCCCGTCCGCAAGGTGATCGGCATGGTGCACAAGCCGTTTCAGTGGAAGGAAGCGCTGGAGGGCCTGCCGCGTGCGATGCATCGCAAAAGGGCGAGCGTCTTTTTCCACGATGCCGGCCGATACGGTCTGCAGGGTGGTTACGCCTTTCCCGTGCACGGCCGTGCGGGCTTTATCGGTGCGGTCTTCATCGGCGGCCAGGACCGGCAATTGCCCTCCTTGCAGGTGGAGCTGCTCGATGCGGCGACGCGCGCCGTATTCTGGCGCCTGCTCGATCTTTCCGGGCAGGCCCATGGCTTCAGCAACACCCCTGACGTTTCCGCTCTCGAGCTCACGAGGCGCGAAATGGAGGTGCTGACGCTGATGGCGGACGGCATGACCTCCACCGAAATTGGACGTCAGCTATCGATCTCCAACCACACGGTCGACTGGTATATCAACGGAATCCAGCGCCGTTTCAGCGCCAAGAACCGGCAGCATACCGTCGCACTTGCTTTTCGTCATGGTTTGCTGAGCTAGCGCAAACAGGACAGTTCTCGCCGGAATTGCCCTTTCCAAGACCGGGTTTTGCTGCTTAATTCCGCAGTGCAGCAGAAATTTTGTTTTGGCGTGTGGGGAGACCGTCTTGAAGATATCGAAAATACTTGTTGCCAACCGATCCGAAATAGCGATCCGCGTTTTCCGGGCAGCGAACGAGCTTGGGATAAAAACCGTTGCGATTTGGGCGGAAGAGGACAAGCTGTCTTTGCACCGCTTCAAGGCGGACGAGTCCTATCAGGTGGGCAGGGGTCCGCATCTTGCCAAGGATATGGGGCCGATCGAGAGTTATCTTTCGATCGAGGAGGTTATCCGTGTGGCGAAGCTCTCCGGGGCGGATGCGATCCATCCCGGTTACGGTCTTCTGTCCGAAAGTCCCGAATTCGTCGAGGCCTGCAACAAGGCCGGCATCACCTTCATCGGACCGACGGCCGATACGATGCGCCAGCTCGGCAACAAGGTGGCTGCCCGTAATCTGGCGATTTCGGTCGATGTCCCCGTTGTTCCCGCCACCGATCCGCTGCCGGACGATATTGCGGAAGTGGAGCGCATGGCCGAGGAAATCGGCTATCCCGTCATGCTGAAGGCCTCCTGGGGCGGCGGCGGTCGCGGCATGCGCGCCATCCGCAAAAAGGAAGATCTCGCCCGTGAGGTGACGGAAGCCAAGCGCGAGGCGAAGGCCGCCTTCGGCAAGGACGAAGTCTATCTCGAAAAGCTCGTCGAGCGCGCCCGCCACGTCGAGAGCCAGGTGCTCGGCGATACGCATGGCAATGTCGTGCATCTGTTCGAGCGCGATTGTTCGATCCAGCGGCGTAACCAGAAGGTGGTCGAGCGTGCGCCTGCACCGTATCTGTCGGAAGCGCAGCGCCAGGAACTGGCCGCCTATTCCCTGAAGATCGCTGCCGCGACCAATTATATCGGCGCCGGCACGGTCGAATATCTGATGGATGCCGATACCGGCAAATTCTACTTCATCGAGGTCAATCCGCGCATCCAGGTGGAACATACCGTCACCGAAGTCGTGACCGGTATCGATATCGTCAAGGCGCAGATCCATATTCTCGAAGGGGCTGCGATCGGCACGGCGGAATCCGGCGTTCCGAAACAGGAAGATATCCGCCTCAATGGCCATGCACTGCAGTGCCGCATCACCACGGAAGACCCGGAACACAACTTCATTCCGGATTATGGCCGCATCACCGCCTATCGTTCGGCTTCGGG